>NC_008260.1:1607500-1933750 GCF_000009365.1 Alcanivorax borkumensis SK2
TTGACCTCAGTAATTACCCCCATTCGCCCTTCCGAGCCGAGGATAATTTCGCGCAAATCCGGCCCTGCTGAGGAAGCAGGCATGGTTGGAATGATCAGGGTACCCTTTGGGGTTTCCACTCTGCCGCCTGCGAACATCTGCTCGATACGGCCGTAGCGCATGGACTGTTGGCCGCTGGATCGACTGGCAACCCAACCGCCAATGGTGGAGAGCTCCCAGGATTGGGGGAAATGCCCCAGCATGTATCCTCTTTCACGAAGTTGCTGTTCCACCATTGGCCCCGGCGTTCCGGCGCCGAAGGTAGCAATTTGGCTTTCGGTATCCAAATCCATGAGCTGATCCATGCCTGCTAGGCTTAGGGTCAAAACCGGCGCATCACTTTCAGGGGGATTAATGTGGCCAGCAACGGAGGTGCCGCCGCCATAGGGAATTACGGTAATTCCCTGCTCCAGAGCCCAGTCCAGTAGTTCACGTACAGCCCCACTGCTAGCAGGGGTAGCCACCCCATCAGGAAAACGCTCAAACTCACCGGAGCGCATGGCTAGCCAATCGGGCAGGCTTTGCCCTCGCGCATGACGAAGCCGGGTTTCCGGCCGAGTGTCTACACTAGGATGCTCAGGTAAACGGGAGGCAGGCACCTTCGCGACAACCGCCGTCATCTCCGCATCGGGTAACGGTTCTGCACGCCCCAGCCGTTGTTGGACAAACGCCAGCCCAGACGGTTTTAACGGATAGTGGTTATTGCTGTCACCCCAGCCATTCCAGCGTCGCATGCATGCACTCCTTATTTTCATTCAATAGTAGCCCTGACACGCTTCGCTTTCACTGGCGTAGCAGGACATTGAATGGACTATTTATGACAAAGAAGTGACTTGCGTATAGTAAGGAAGGGGAATAATAGCTTCAGGGCTTTAGCAACCAACGGCGCCAGCCTTGTTGGCGAGCCTCAGAGCGTTCCTGATTCAGTGAGAGCAGCATGGATTCAATGGATTCAGCCACAATTTCCCGCACTGCCCAGCGGGCGTCAGCGTCACCCTGCTTGCCAGCCCAGGGCGCGGTGGAAATCGGTGCACCGAGCTGGAACCAGAGCGGCTCCGGCCGCGGCACCAGAGTGGGGCCCACGCCACGGCTTAATGGCATAAACATATCACCACCACGCAGTAACTTGTCCACGCGGGGCGATTTCAGCAGGGTGCGACCAAGCCTTGATTGCTGGAAGTCACTGCCATCGACTAAAACACGATAGGCTTGATCACAACCCGCCGAGGCAAACGGGATAATGTCGTAGCCGTGCTCAATCGCCAAACGGGCAAAACCGGTCCGATTCTTCCATACTAGCTTGTGTACTTCATCCTTACGCATGGCCACTTCCCGTGCCCCACCGGGGAATACCAGCACGGGCTGCCCGGACTGCATTAGCGCGGTACAATTGTCTGGGTTGCCTTCCACCGCCCCCCAACGTTTAACCAATGCCCCCCAACCTGGCACCCGAAAATGCAGACGATCCCCCAGCGCCCGGGGAAACACCCCCGTTTCCCGATACAGCTCGAGCAAAAAAAGCGGCGAATCGATCAGCCCATACAGGCCATGATTACCCACAAACAACGCTGGCCGCTGTAAGCTCACATGCTCAGCCCCAAATAACCGAGGCGCGAAATAACGCCGTGGCAGGGCAAGTAACCGGTCCATTGTTGCCAGTGACGGCGGAGAAAAACTCTTAATACTCAAACGATGTCCTGTACTGTAATAGTGTGGTCAAATTTAAGGCGCTAATGACGCCAGTCACTTTACCAGCTTTTACACTACCGCTATGGTTCATTCAGCCCTAAAGCAGTAAAAAAAACCAATATGTTATCGAATCTCAAGGAGCTTTCATGAAACGATTTGCCGGGTCTATTGCGCTGGCCAGTGCCATTGCCGTTACGGGGTGCAGCACGATTAACCCTTACACAGGAGAAAAACAAACCTCGAAGGCAACCTCTGGTGCGGCCATTGGTGCGGTAGCGGGCGCCCTGATCGGTATCGCCACTTCCGATAGCGCCAAGGAACGCAAAGAGCGCGCCCTCGCAGGTGCTGGCATCGGCGCAGTCACCGGCGGCGGCGTGGGTTACTACATGGATGTCCAGGAAGCCAAACTGCGCCAGAAGCTCGAAGGGGCCGGGGTATCCGTTACCCGTGATGGCGAAAATATTATCCTGAACATGCCGGGCAACCTGACCTTCGCTACCGACAGCACCGACGTGAAGCCTTCTTTCGATCCGGTGCTGGAGGCTGTGGCGGAAGTCCTCAAAGAGTACAAATCGACCATGATCCAAGTGGCCGGGCACACCGACAGTACCGGTGGCGACCGCTACAACCTACTGCTTTCCCAACAACGAGCTCAGGCGGTCTCTAACAAGCTCTCCGCCTTCGGAGTGGAGCAGGTTCGCCTGGACCCAGTTGGCTTCGGTGAAACCCAACCGATTGCCAGTAACAGCAGCGCTAGTGGTCGAGAGCAAAACCGTCGCGTTGAACTCACATTGCTGCCTTACACCAAGTAATATCAGCAGGCTGATGGCGGTGGGTTCGCACCCACCGCCATTGCACTTACTCACATCTTTACTCGCCCCTTTCCTCCTCTACCTCTGCATCGTTTTACCAATATAATCGCAACTTTTTGGATGCTCACTCACCCTGGTTTCCGCGATGCTCCCAGTCAGTCTCATTTCCCTTCATACTGCGGGTAGCACATATGGAAACAGGTCTGAATACAACCATGAGCACCGAGCAACAACGGCGACAAGCCATCAAAGACCACTCCCCCTTGCCGGGAGATAACTTTGTTTATGGTGTGCTGACGACGGGAATTTTCTGCTTGCCTATCTGTCCATCGCGACGTCCTCGCGATGAAAATGTTCGTCTCTTCGACACCCCCGTACAGGCTATTCAGAATGGCTACCGACCCTGTCGGCGCTGCCATCCACTTGGAGATATCGCCGCACCATCAACAGCCACAGTGATTGCGCTATGTCGATTGATTGAAGCGGCCGAACGAAAACCCACGCTCACGGAGTTATCGGCGCAATCGGGCTGGAGCGCTCATCATCTGCAACGCCAATTCAAAGCGGTTGCCGGCATTTCACCGCACCAGTACGGTGTCGCCATTCGCCGCCGGCGAGCGCAACAGCAGCTCCGCTATAAACAGTCATTGACCCTCTCGGCTCACTTGGCCGGATTTGACTCGACTAGCCACCTACATGCCGTCGCTGGCAACACCCTTGGCATGAAACCAGGCCAATATCGACAAGCAGGTAAAGATATGGCACTTCGATTTGCCATCGCCGAAAGCTCACTCGGCTCTGTGCTGGTGGCAGAAAGCGAGCGTGGCATCTGTGCCGTCACCATAGGGGATGATCCCAGCGTGTTACTGCAGGATTTCGAACAGGAATTCAGTGGCGCCACCCTGCTGCCGGGTAATAGTGAGTTTGATCAGCGCGTTGCCATGGTCATTACCCTAATCGACGACCCGCATCAGATTACTCAAGCACCTCGTGATCTGCTGCCTTTGGATATTCGAGGGACCGCCTTCCAGCAACAAGTCTGGGCGGCACTACAGACGATTCCCACAGGCCAGACCCTGTCTTATCAGGCACTGGCAGTAAAGCTTGGCAAGCCTACAGCCGCCCGAGCTGTTGCCCAGGCCTGCGCCAGTAACCGGCTGGCTGTTTTGGTTCCTTGTCATCGTATTGTGCGCACTGATGGCGGGCTGTCTGGCTACCGCTGGGGTGTTGGCCGCAAAGCCGCTTTACTCGACCGCGAACGGGAGCCCAGCGACAAATGACAACGGTAAAGCTGCCACTACCCGCCCACTTTAGCGTTTCCGACTTTCTTCATTTTCATGGTCGAGACAGTCATGCCGTTTCCGAACGGGTAGATGCCCTTACGCTGCACAAAGCCATTATCTTTAACCTCCGGCCCTGTATCCTGAAAATGGACTTCAACCAAGTCGGGCACGTGATTACTAACGCCACAGACACCACCGCCCCGGCCTTGACCCGCCAAGCCAGCGCCATGCTGGGCCTGAATCAACCTGTGGAGGTATTCGAAACGGCGATAGGCACAAAGCCCCCTTTGAATACTTTGGTGCAACGACAAAGAGGGCTGCGGGTGCCGCAATCGGCAACGCCGTTCGAGGCGCTTACCTGGGCCATTATTGGCCAACAGATTAGCGTGAGTGCGGCCACCGCTATTCGCCGCCGTTTTATCCAGCTGGCGAGCCCGGTTCGACACGATGGCCTTCACTGCTACCCGGATGCCGCCACAGTCTGCTTGCTGACGCCAGACGCTCTTCGCAGCGTGGGATTTTCCGCCACCAAAGCTGACACTTTACTGGCCGTGTCCCGGCTCTGTCGCGACCAGCAACTTTTGCCAGAAACATTGCATCTCGACGCTTACGCGGAGCAACTGGAGCGCAACCTGCTTGAGATTCGTGGCCTGGGACCCTGGAGCGTGAATTACACCCTGCTAAGAGGCTACGGTTTTCTGGACGGAAGCCTGCATGCCGACGTGGCGGTACAAAAGGCGCTACAAATGTTGCTTGGGCAACCGGAACGTCCCACGGCCAGAGTAACCCGGGATTGGTTGGCAGACTTCACGCCCTGGCGGGCACTGGTGGCCGCACACCTGTGGCAATCCTTATCGACACAAGCGTGAAGGCACTTTCTAGTGTCCCGGATTAGACCTTGCGAGCCAGCCGCCATGCCAGAATCGACATGGGCGCCAGTAGCGTAATCACTAACAGGTACGGCCAGCGCTGGTCCAGCGTGTATAGCCCCGTGCCCACCAGAGGCCCAACGATAAAGCCCAGTGCCGGGCAGGCACTGGCCAGACCCGCCACCCGCCCCTGCTCTTCCGTCGGCACTCGCAGGCTGGCCAGCGACATAATTGCCGGCATGCCGAAGCCAAGGCCCAGCCCCACCAACATCACCGCGCCACTCATCAAAGCCTCGGCCTCCGCCAGCCAAAGAATGATCGCCCCGGCGCCGATGCTGGGCACCGCGAGGGCGACCAACAGTGTCGCAGGGGCCTTTAACCACTGCACTACGATCAGTTGCCCCGACAATGACGTTAGTGCCGCCATCATCATGGTCAAACCCAAGGCTCTGGCCGCTTCCGCCGGGCTCATCTGAAACTGGTCCTGAAAAAGGAAACCCAGGGTTTGCTGAATTAGCGCGAAACTCATAAACAGCATGACCCCCACCAATAGCAGGTCCCGCAAACGCGGATCCGCATAGGCTGCCAGCCCGTGGCGTAACACCGAACGTAACGGCACGGTTCTGGTTGTTGGCCGATGCGGTGATGGCGGCAGCCAAAGTGCCACGCTAATCGCCATAAGCGCCGTTAACGCAGCCACTCCATAGAGTGGAAACACCAGTGCAACCGTGGCCAGTATGCCGCCGGATACCGGGCCGACGACGGTGCCAACATTATTCGCCGCACCGATCCGGCCCATGCCCTGAGTGCGCTGGGCTGGAGTGGTAATGTCAGCGGTATACGCAGCCGCCGCCGCCGGAGTAGCCGCCATTATGGCGGCCTGTAGCATACGGCTGAGCACCAGCGCGGCCACCAGCCCGATACCCACCAGCCCCCCTCGTAACCCGAGATCAAAAACAACAGCAAACGACAAGGTTCCTAGCGAGTAGCCTGACAAACCGATCACCATTACCCGCTTGCGCCCTAGGGATTCACTCAAAGTACCCCAGACCGGGCTGGCTAAGGCGAACACTAACGCGGAGCAACTGATGATTAGCCCTACCTGCATTTCCGTCATACCGGTAGCACGTCCCAGTGAGGGCAGCAATGTAAACACCAGCGTCTGCCCTAGCGCGGTAACCGCTACGGCGGTCAATAACATTGTATGACTGAAGGTGTGCGAGGTAGGCTTGCCAGCGATTTCAGAGGAAGGGCTAAGCTGTGACATTAAAAATTCCGATTCAAGGGGTGGCGGAGCACACGCCACGGCAGGGTGGCCATCATCACGAGTTGCTGGCGGACTGGTTGGCAAAAGCACCATTCACTTTGGCCATGTCATCCGGTTTTTTCGGCTTCTTTGCCCATTTTGGCACCGTGCGCGCTCTGCTCGACCATGGCCTGCAACCTGCCCGTTTTTGTGGCTCAAGTGCCGGAGCGCTGGTGGGCGGCTGCATGGCGTCCGGTGCCAGCGTCAACGCCATCGAAGATACCCTGCTTGGCTTGGATCGCGCACAATTCTGGGATCCTTCCCCAGGTCTGGGACTGTTATCCGGGCAATCCTTTCGCACAATGCTAGCAGCTCTGCTGCCCATCCAGCGCATGGAACATACCCTAGCCCCACTAGCGGTCTCTGCCTGGCATGGCAGAAGCCGGCGTACGCACGTTTTACGGAGCGGCAATTTGGTCGAGTCTGTATACGCGTCCTGCGCAGTTCCTCTGCTGTTTCAGCCCGCTCGCATTGGCAAGAACTACTACTGGGATGGCGGCATCGCCGATCGGCATGGATTAGCTGCCACCTACCTCGCAGAGCGCGTACTTTATCACCATTTGCAGTCCCGCTCCCCCTGGCGTGCCCGTAACAGCTCAGCATTACACCACCCAAGGCGACCCAATTTGGTGACTATTGCCATTGACGGCCTCGCCCGCAGTGGCCCCAATAAGCTGGAAAAGGGCAGGCAAGCCATGCTGCAAGCCTATAACGCCACCGGCCGGGCATTGGCCCGGCCGGTGGGTAACTCGCTCATTCTTGAGTCAGTTCAAGAGGCTTCATCATAAAGCGGCTTGGACAATTCTGCCCAGTCTATCTGGCCATCATCCACCAGATTTTCAAACTGCAAAATCCCGAGCTCCTCAAAACGGGGACGTACGGATTCAGTCAGTAAGCCAATGCGCTTCAAGTTCGGCATAATCCGGGTGAACAACAGATTGCGGAACTGCACCATGATGGTAGACGACAACACTTGTTCACGGGCTTCGTCCGCATTCCAACCAAACTCCTCGAATACCTCGGTGCTGATCAGTCGCTCTCGCATCACCACGCAGGCCTCAAAGGCGAACTGCGCACGCTCCTCTTTTTCCTCTTCAGTTAGAGTCTCAACAAAACTTTCTAAGTAGTTGACACCAAAGGTAACATGACGAGCCTCATCACGAATTACCAGATGAATAATCTGCTTTAACTGTGGGTCCTGTGCGGTCATTTGCAGGGTATTGAACGCAGCCAGTGCCAGCCCTTCGATGATGATCTGCATCCCGATAAATTTTAGATCCCAGCGAGGATCAGAAAGAATCTTGTCGAGTAACAACTTTAGGTTGGGATTCACCGGATAGAAAATGCCGACCTTTTCCTGCAGGTAACGGGTAAACACTTCCACGTGCCGAGCTTCATCAAATGTTTGGCTGGCCGCATACAGTTTTGCATCGTAGGAGGGGGCGCAACTGGCTAACTGGGAGGCCACCAGCAACGCCCCCTGCTCACCGTGAACAAATTGCGCCAGTGTCCAGGCCAGATTGTGCCAGCCGAAACGCAGCTTTTCCTCATCGCTAAGCGACTCAAAAACAGACCAACCATTAAAAGGGTTAAACGACTGATCGAGGGGAGCTTCGGATTTGGGAAAAGTCTGGGACCAATCCACATCCATGTCCGCATTCCAATTGAGCTCTTTGCCCAGCCGGTACAATTTGCGGATTCGGCCGTCAGCAGAGGAATAATCCCAATTGTAATGCCCGGTAAGGGGGGTCTGGAAGATTTCCACCACATCTTCAATGTGCTGGGTGGTCAGCTTGTTTTCAATGTCTTCGTGACCCGGGCCGTCCCAATGTTGATAGATCCTGACGTCACTAGGCGGCGTGCTAACTTTGGTTATTTTCATAAGGCATCCTTGGTAGCGCTTAGTCAATTAAACGCTAGGCGGATGCCGTGAAAGGAACAATGTCGTGGAATGACAATCAGCGCCGTCCGTGGCGCATAAACACAATTGCAGCCCCGAAGCGGGGCTGTGATCAACCGGTTATTTCTGGGCTGGTATCATCCGACAGCAGGAAATGGGCGCGGGCAATGGTGATCGGCTCCTGTCGGTTTTTCTGCCACGCACTAATATGCACATTGGCAATACGCCGGCCCAGCCGCGTCACACTGCATTGCGCGTAGGTGTGACGAAACAGCCCGGCGCGCAGGTAATCAATGGTGAAGTCGATGGTTTTTGGTACCTTAGGCTCCCCCATTTGAAGCAATATGAAGATAATGGCAGCCTGCTCCATGAATCCGGCCACGGCCCCACCGTGCAAAGCGGGCAAAGTCGGGTTGCCAATCACATTGTCGTGTTTAGGCAGCACAAACGTGAGTTCGTCCCCCTGGGCCACCACCTGAATGCCCAAAAAACGCGCGTACGGCACACGATCGATCAAGGCCTGATACTCTGCCTTGCCACTGCGGCACTCTTCGATCAATGTTTTCAATGCTTTCATTGGCCCACCATCGCGCCTGCTTTATTAATTTGTAATCGTGTATATGTGGCCAGCCCGGTGGCGACAGGCTCATCGTCACCCCCTTCTTCCCAAGTCGTTACACTAACAAAGGCCACATGGTTCGTAAGCCGGTAACAGATGGCTTCACACACCACAGCCTTGCCTTTTCCGGGACTCCGCAGGTGATCCACCCGAAAATCGATGGTCGGGGTAATCTCAAACGTGGGGAAATTACGGCACGTAATCGCCATGCCACCAGCCTGGTCCATCATCGCAAAGATGGCCCCGCCGTGTACAACTCCAGTCTCCGGGTTGCCGACTAGGTCTTCGCGCCAGGGCATCCTCAGCCGGACACTGTCCTTTGTGGCACTAACGACTTCGAGCCCTAGAACAGCAGAGTGGCGAACAGATTCTAGGAAGCGATTACATAGGTCCTTGGGTGTATACGGAAGCGTTTTTTCTGTCACGACGGCCAATGTCTCCAGCAAGTTTCGGGGCCAAGATTAACGACTGCCAGCTAATCTGCAAGTATTACTTATTTTACCATAAAAACGGCCTTGCCCTCTGTTAGGCTTACCGCCCATTTCCAGGAGTCGTTGTGGATGGCTAAATCACGATTAAAAAAAAGTCTGCGTGCCGTTGGCCACATTGTTGAGCGCAGGCGCCACCCGCAACGCTTTATCCACGTGGATAAATGCCCGTGGGAGGAAGTGTATCGTGACGGCATCATGGCGGTACGCCATTACAGCCTACCCTCTACGGCTACGGCTAAAATCTCGATTAACGATGATTTCCTGCCTGTTTCCCCTGTAAAACACCGCATCCCCCTTTTGTTGGTTCCGGCGCTGGGTATTCATTGCTGGACCTACGATTTGATGCCAAACCGATCCATGGTCCGTTATCTTATGGCTCATGGTTATGAGGTCTATCTGGTTGACTGGGGAAAGCCTTCAGATACCGACTGCAGCCTAAATTTGGACACCTACGTCAATCGCTGGTTGCCCTCTGCAGTTGAAACAGTGCGAAAACATGCGCAGACCGAAACCATCAACATGATGGGCTACTGCATGGGCGGACTGCTGTGCCTAATGTATCTAGGCGGCCACAGTGATGCGCCGGTGCGTAGCCTGATTACCATTGCCAGCCCCGTGAATTTTCACAAAAGCGGCCTTTTCGGCAAGGCCTTAGGGCTGGCGGCTATCCCTGCCATGCAGCTCCATGACCGGTTTAAGATTCGTCTTGAACCGCTCAGTGATAAGCTATTCCATATCCCTGCCAGCCTCCTGGCACTTGGATTCAAGATGACCAACCCTCCAGGAGTGGTGCAGGCCTACATGGATCTGATCCGCAATATCGGTGACCGAGAATACGTCACCGAGTACATGACCATGGGGCAGTGGTTTAACGACATGGTCGATTATCCTGGTGCGGTGGTGCGTGAGGTTATCGAGAAAATGCTTCTTGCCAATAGTCTGGCCAAAGGCAAAATCCACATCGGCGGCCGCAGCGTGGATTTCTCATCCATTCAGCAGGATTTGCTCGCTTTTGCAGGCATTACCGACAACATTGTCAGTCTTCGAGCCGCACGGGATATCATCCAACTTGTCGGCAGCAAAGAAAAACGCTTCGAGGAAGTACCTGGCGGACACGCAGGCGCTTTTTGCGGTTCGAAAGCACCTTCCAATGCCTGGCGCATCAGCGCTGACTGGTTGGCGGCGCGCTCAGCATAGCGGCGCCGCCAGGTGATAAATCACAGCAGCGGTTATGGCTGAGCCAGCAGTTCGCTCACGTGTTCAGCCATTTGTGTCGCGTAGCGATAAAAAAGGTAAGGAATTTTCTGCGTATTCGGGTCATCCATACCGGGAATGGATTTACGCACAAAGGCCCAACGCTGATCGATAAATGCTAGCACTTCACGGGCCTTTTCATCGCCAGCATATTTGCCTTGCAACTCATCCAAGATCTCATCAATAGCGAGAGCTTGCGCAGCAAAATCCATAGACGGCAACCCTGTGCCCGTTTTCAGGCCCGCTGAGGGAAATGCTGCCAGCGCAGCATATTCACTAGCCAAGCGCTGCATGGCCACAGATAGCTCGCTGATATCCTGATAACGATCGTCCCCTGTCGGCTCTGCGTTGTTCACCAATGAGTCCACCGCCAAGGTGGTCGTATTGATTTCGCTCATGGCACGGTAATCTGCGTATCCCAGTGAGGCCAACGGATTATCCAATGCTCGTTTGCTAAGCGCTGTCCAGGATGCCTGGAGCTGTGCCACGGTTTCCTTTTGTTCAGGCGTCGCTTGCAACGCAAGCGCGTCCAGATGCTGCCGGCCATCCGCCAACAGCGCCTTGAGTGCTTCGCGATCCTCTGGGTTATCTCCGCGTATGGAAAGCATGTGAAACCCCATACGAACCCGCCAAGCATCCGCCTGAACCTGCGCCAACTCTGTGGCGGACATTGCTGCCTGGGTTCCCGCTGACACCAGAAACAATGCCGCGACTAGGCTATGCCGAATTTTTTTCTTCACTCCGTACTCCCCCGTCAGATTGTGAAGCGCCATTCTTAAAGACAAAACCCCCGCATAAATGCGAGGGTTTACAACACTGCCGCACTTAGCACCTTATTCAACAGGCCCAAAACTGGGCTTTTCTATTTCTACATCGGTTGACGCCAGATTGATCGCTTGGCTCATGGTCTCGACCATTTGATTCGTGTAACGGTAAATGAGATAAGGCACCGCGTTCTCATAAAACTTGACCATAGATTCGCGAATAAACATCCATTTCACGCCAGTCTGATTAAGAGCGCGACTAAGGGCTTCATCGTCTGCATGATTTTTTTTGGCTGCTGCCAACATACCTTCGAAATTAGGAACCGCATCCTTGAATTCGATACGATTGACATCAGCACCAGAGGCCATGCCCCCGCCCGGATCCGCTGCCACATTGAGATATTCTGAGGTCATCCTCTGCAGGTAAGCCGAAAGTGCACGAACATCATCGTATTCGCCTTCTGTCGCCCCGCTGAATGACTCAATGCGTTGGCTCATTTCTGCCGCCGTTTCGTTCACATCTTGAATCGTGTAAGTACGGGTAAACCCTTGCTCAGCCATGGTGTTGCCCTGAGCTGCAGGTTTGAAAATATCCCAGTGGCGCGTAAGGTCAGCAACCAATTTGCGCTCTTCGCTACCTTCCGCGTCCCTGCGCAGGGTATCCATTCCCGATTGAGCTCGGGTAATGGCACCGTCAAGATTTGAAATATAGGTTTTGCTGCCCGCCATCACGGTCAACATGTGAAAATCGGAACGTACTTTCCACAGCGCCAACTCAAAATCCTCGAGTGTCGCATTGCTAATGGCTGCAAGCCCTTGCATTGGCAGCAATACCATCGCAATGAGAGACCCCAGAAGACGCTTTCTCATAGCTGCTCCCTAATAATCACTATTGTTGTTAGTCAGTTATTATGACGTTATTCAGTTAGCAGACCAGCCCATCTCCTGACCTACACCACAAAACAATAGCATATAAAGTAGCAAAAAATAGGCGCCCGCGACTAATAGCCACAACGGGTTGAACGGTTGAGCAAGTGATAGCCCCCACGGCTATGGAAGCTCAATAAGGTGAGGCAACAGCCGTTCAGTAGGGAATAGGGTGCATCCATTGAAAAACACAGAACCGCGGCGCCGACCAGTCTGGAAGATCCGCAGGGCACGGCCTAAAGCACCCGCAATGCGCATCGCCTATGGAAAGTAATATGGAAAGTGATTTTGATTGCCAATAACGACAATCCTGCCACGTACCCCTCTATAGAAACGCGGCGTCTGAGAAAAGGCGCTAACGTTCTTGCTCATTGCGCCATTGCTGATAACGCTCTAGATCACTACGAGTGAGCGTCAACGCTCGCGATATCACCGCGACGTCATCCATTAGCCCCAGCGCAACAACCAGATCGGGAATTGCATCCAACGGCATCAAGAAATAAACCAGCGCCGCAGCAATCGTCAGCAAGCTGCCCCAGGGAACATTCTTGTACCGGCCTGTCACCCAGTCACGCAGTAAGGAGGCCAACAAAATCAGGTCACTGAAGGTCTCTCCCAGTCGCCCCTTAAGCCGATCTGAGCGATTAAATACCGCCTGAACGAGCCAGCGGGTCGCCGTGGCAGAACGAAGAATCCGCCCGGCCCTACGCCGGGCCTCCAGTCGAAAGGGGTTAACTGGCACTGATTTCCCGGAATAACGCCCGATATTCTTCGGTAAGCTTATGGCGTGGCTGCATGTTCACTAATGGCGTAGCTTGCTCGTGGGATTCGCGCATCACCACACTACTCGATAGCTTGTTAGTGAGGATCGGCAAGCCTTCTTCTTCAAGTGATGCGACCAACTCTTGGGGCAAGCGGGCGCGGGGCTGATATTGATTGACCACGATTCCCTCTACCTGAAGTTCGTCATTATGGTCTTCACGCGCTTCCTGAATATTTTCCAGCAAGGTGTACAGGGCTTTACGAGAAAAAGCATCGCAATCGAACGGAATCAACACCCTGTCCACAGCAATCAGCGAAGAAAGAGTATAGAAGTTATAGGCTGGCGGCGTATCGACAAAAATCTCGTCATAATCTTTTGACAAGGTCTTCAGCAAGCCGCGCAATTTATAGATTTTGTGCTTGGATTCGAGCATGTGCTCGATTTCTCCCAGCTCACCATCCGAGGGCAGCACAAACAGATTCTCGAACGGGGTAGCGTGTACGTAATCGCGAGGATCTTTTTCTTTTAGGCGAAACGACAGGGTTTGCGCAAAGAAGGTGCCGATATTGGGTTTCGGACCATGACCATCGCTGTACGCTTCCATGCCCAATAAATATTGGCTGGCGTTGCACTGTGGATCCAGATCGACAACTAGGGTGCGCTTGCCTTCCGACGCGCTGATGGCGGCAAGGTTGACGGTAATGCTGGATTTCCCCACGCCCCCTTTCTGATTGAACACCACTCTACGCATTCCTTGTTCTCCTTAAACAGCAGGTATCGGCGTTGTCGAATCATACACAGCCAGCAAAGCCACTCACAGTACCAAAGTGACCGCTTTACACTGCGGCGAAGACTGTCCACAGAAACTGTGGATAACTTGGTTAATAACCATTGGGCGGAACTCGCAAACCGTTATCACCCACGCGCAAGTTACAGTTCGATTAAAAAACACTCAAAACAAACGTGACTACACCCCACACGACAAATGTATTTGCTTTGCCTCACCGGGTGCCATGAATATCGTTAACAGTAAACACGATATTCCACCTCGATGCTCTCGTTGCTTTAAAGGCTGAAGGCTCGCTCTCATTTCAGTCAGAACGATTCAGCCTCGAACGTCACAGACACAAGGCGCCCCCTATATCCGACTCCCCTATGGGGCGAAATGCATAAATACATCGGTCTGAACTTTTTACTGACATGCGACTAAAAGCCGGTATTGCTTAGCTATCGCTATTCGATACCGGATGGCCATCAGCGGCCGGGGAAACCAGCAACGTGCCAGTAGCCACCGACGGCATTCCAATAGCGCTGACACGCCGTTGAATAATCACCCTGGGTTTTCGTAGATTGAGCTAGCGGCGTCACTAGTCAGGCCGTAATACGCACGCCCTGGCGTAAAGTCACCAACTCCTCAGCGGCAGTGGGGTGAATTCCCACGGTGGCATCAAAATCCGCCTTAGTGGCTCCCATCTTAATGGCCACAGCAAAGCCCTGGGTAATTTCTGCAGAGTCTTCGCCGGCCATATGCAGGCCAAGTACCTTGTCGGTCGTATCGTCCACAATCAACTTGATCAGTGAGCGTGCGTGTTTGTCACCCAGCGTGTACCGCATGGGCCGGAACGCACTCTTGTAGACGCGCACCGCAGGCACCTGGGCCAACGCTTGCTCCTGCGTCATGCCCACCGTACCGATATTCGGGTGACTGAACACGGCGGTGGCAATATTATGGTAATCCATGGTCGCTTCCGGCTTTTGTTGCCCATAAAGTTGAGCGGCCAGCCACATGCCTTCCGCCAATGCCACCGGCGTCAACTGCACTCGATCAATGACATCACCAAGCGCATACAAGCCTGGCACACTGGTAGCAAAACCCTCATCTACCTTGATGGCCCCGGCGTCAGTCATTGCCGGAGCAGCACCTTCGGCAAACAGATCATCCAGCTTGGGTATACGACCGGTGGCATAGAACACTTCATCAAACACCCCACGCTCACCATTTTTATAGGTAACGCGCTTCTCTCCCTCGCTGTTCTCAATGCTGGCGATGTCTGCATTGAACTTCAGCGTGACGCCCTGCTCTTCCATCTGCTCGGCAATAAAGCCGCGAATGTCGTCATCAAAACCGCGCAGGAACAGATCGCCACGGTAGACTTGAGTGACCTTACAGCCCAAGCCATGCAAGATGCCGGCAAATTCAGTGGCGATATAGCCCCCGCCCACCACGGCAACATGCTTGGGAAGTGTGTCGAGATAGAACAGATCATCGGAAATACGCACATGCTCACGGCCGGGAAAATCTGGAACGAAAGGCTTGCCACCCACGGCCACAACGATATGGCGAGCCGATAGCGTTATCTCACCGACTGAGACCTTGCCCTCACCCAGCACTTGCCCGTGGCCTTCAAAAATCGTCACCCCAGCCTGGTTCAGAATGCGCTGATAAATACTGTTTAACCGGCTAATTTCCCGGCTTTTGTTGTCGCGTAATGTGGCCCAGTCAAAATCCCACCCTTTTACGCTATAGCCATAATCTTCCGCCAAGGCAAACTCCTGCGGAAAATGGCTACCGTAAGAGAACAATTTTTTAGGGACGCATCCCACATTTACACAGGTCCCACCAAAGAAGCGTTCCTCAATAATAGCCACGTTAGCGCCATGGGATGCTGCCATCCGCGCTGCACGCACGCCGCCTGAACCGGCACCAATTACAACAAGATCAAATTCTGTGGTCACTGAATACTCCTTCGTGTTTTATTCATTGTGACAGCTGTCGCAATCAGCACCAACGCAACCGCTTGATCTCTCTTATAGCCACGGGCAATTACGGGCCGGTGCCGATGCCCTGCCAACGCATAAAAGGCTGCTTTTCACTGGGCCGCCCTTCACGCAGATAAATGCCAGGTTCGACCGGCGGCCACAAACGGTCCAACGGGATGGATTCACCGTTACTGCTGAGCATACGCGCATGATAGCGGCGTAACTCGCGTGGTTCGGTGACGCCACAGGAGTGAGCAATGGTTTCCACTTCCTTAACCAGATTGTTATGGAAATGCGCCACGCGCAGGGATTTCTCTGCTGGTATCAGACCTCTCTGTAGCCGTGGATTATGCGTTGTGACACCGGTGGGGCAAGTATTACGGTTGCACTGGAGCGCTTGAACACAGCCCAGCGCGAACATGTAACCCCGAGCAGACACACAGAAATCCGCCCCTACGGCTATCGCCCAGGCCACCATGCTGGGAGTAATCAGTTTGCCTGAAGCAATAATACGAATACGATCCGTTAGCCCATAACCATCGCGCAAATCTACCAGCAACGGTAAGGATTCAGCTAAGTACAACCCTACGTCATCCATCAAGGACATAGGTGCCGCGCCAGTGCCGCCATCGCCACTATCAATGGTGATAAAATCAGGGGCAGATTCCATCCCCCGCTCATGAATGGCCAGAAACAAGTCTTCCACCCATGACCAGGCGCCAAGCACACACTTTATACCCGTAGGCTTGCCGCTGACTTTGCGCACATGGGCAATCAAATCCAGCAAATCATCCGCGCTGTTCACCCCCGGCTGACCATTGGGGCTGATAGAAGCCTGCCCGGCAGGAATGCCACGGATAGCGGCAATCTCTTGGGTCACTTTATCGGCGGGCAAAATGCCCCCCTTACCGGGCTTGGCACCTTGGCTGAGTTTGATCTCAATCATTTTCACCTGTTGCCGAGCGGCAATGGCAGCTAAGCGCTCGTCATCCAGCTTTCCGTCAGCATCTCGTACACCATAACGGGCGGTGCCAACCTGAAAAACCACATCACAACCGCCTTCTAGATGATAGGGGGATAATCCGCCCTCCCCTGTATTCATCCAGCAATGAGCAATGGCGGCCCCATGAGACAATGCCTGCACCGCTGGGCGCGACAAGGCACCAAAGCTCATCCCTGACACATTAAAGAAACTGGGCGCCGCATAGGGTTGGTCGCAGTGGGGGCCAATCATCAGCGGCAGGGTTTTAGCGGCGTTTTTTTCCAACGTCGGATATGGACAATTCATAAAAATGACTCGCCCAGCACCAATTTGCTTAGTAGAGCCAAACGCCATGGTATTACTCAAGTCTTTTGAGGCCCGATATACCCAGGTACGTTGCGCCCGGTTGAAAGGTAGCTCCTCGCGATCCATCGCGAAAAAGTACTGACGGAAAAATTCGCCAAGAGTCTCAAAAAAATAGCGAAAACGCCCTATGAGCGGATAATTTCTGCGAATGGCGTGACGTTTTTGAAAGAACCGGTCCTGCAACCAAAACCCTGCTGCAACCAATATAACCAACAAGGTGAGGAGCAAAAAAATCAGCTCCAGCCAGGCGATGGCGTTGTTCATCCACGGTTCCAGATACTCAGGAAACATTTGCTCTCCTTGTCAGCAAGACGGCGCCGGCACAGAACTGTGCGTTGACGCACTTGGGACACAACCAGCCAATAGTATGATGCCCGCCCAGAATTTTGCTACGTTTAGCGGCCAGTGCGGTCAATTCGTCTGATGCTGGCCAGAAAGAAAAAAGAATGACGTTATCATGGGGTAACGTTAAGACGGATAGATAGAAAACAAAAAATAACGGTGTTCGTGGTGCCCTTCAAGCATTCCGACGCACCTGAAAAGGGGGACAGGCTTCAATGCGGGTTTTATCCATTAAATCTTGGCTGCCTGGGGCCCTATTGGCAGGCGGCATAATCGCCAGCGACGGTGCGCTTGCCGACAGTATCTATAAATACCGCGCCGCGGATGGCACGATTCTGTTCACTGACCAGGCTCAGGGACAGGTCGGCCCGCAATACACCTTCCTATCGGTGCGTAAAGGCTGGAGCGATATCCCGCGTGTACTCTCCAATGCCCAGCGTGACCAGTACGACACCCTGATCACCCAAGCAGCCACTCGCTTTCGCGTAGAACCAGCACTGGTCAAGGCGGTTATCCATGCAGAGTCACTATTCAACCGCAATGCCATTTCTCGGGTTGGCGCTCAAGGCCTTATGCAACTGATGCCAGAAACCGCCGCTTATTTGAAGGTCAACAACCCCTTTGACCCCAGGGCTAATATTGCCGGCGGCACCCAATTCATTGCTTACCTAAAAGGCAAGTTTTCCGAGCTCGATCACATCCTGGCCGCCTACAACGCCGGTGAAGGCAATGTGCGACGCTATGGTGGCATTCCGCCGTTCAAGGAAACCCAAGCCTACGTGAAGAAAGTGAAGCAGTTGCGCCTGCGCTATGCCCACCAGTTCGTGGCCCAGCAGGGGGACGAAACGGTGTTTGCATCTCGATAGGCGGCCTGGCCATCGCAATGTCTCAAGCACGATTTTTGGCTAACAGCCCCCCCTTGCTCGATTACGCCTTTCAGGCTAATCCGACCATACAAAATGCAACAGACCTGAGTTTAATTATTACGACGTAGGCCTGATTAATCTAAAAATCGACAAATCATACAGCCACGGGAACGCCACTTAGACCTCTACCCCTAACCACTGCCCATCGTAATCAATTCGAAATGATTCCAGTTGATAGGCCGCCGTCTCACACTTGCCACTGCGCAGAGAAAACGTCAGCCCGTGTCCTGGGCAACGCAACTGTTCATTTATCACCGTACAACGATCCAGAGGAAAATCCGCGTGGGGGCAACGTCGCTGCATTAACCAGGTTCGCCCGTCCTCATGAATCAACAGCAGCTCTTTACGGCCCAGCTTCACTGGCATTCGCAAACCATCATAAAGATCTATTATTTTGATCAATCGATGAAACATCGGCCCCTCTCAACACACAGAATTAAACCCCTACGCGGTGTCAGCGTGGCTGCGGCAAAACACCCAACGCTCAGCAACCCACAACGTAAAAAGCCCGCTTTCGCGGGCTTTTTACTGTGCTGCGTCATGGCCAGCCGGTCAAGCAGGCATTAGTTACCGTGCTTCTCGGCCAAATAGAACCAAGTATCCAGTACCGAATCCGGGTTAAGGGATACAGACGAGATGCCCTGCTCCATCAACCATTTGGCCAGATCCGGATGATCTGACGGCCCCTGGCCGCAAATACCAATGTACTTGCCCTGCTCATTACAGGCATCAATGGCCATCTTCAGCAGCTTCTTGACCGCCGGATCGCGCTCATCAAACAAATGGCTAACAATGCCGGAGTCACGATCCAGCCCCAGAGTTAGCTGCGTGAGATCGTTTGAACCTATGGAGAAGCCATCGAAGTGCTGGAGGAACTCATCAGCCAACAAGGCGTTGGTCGGCAACTCGCACATCATAATGACGCGCAAGCCATTTTCACCGCGCTTAAGGCCATTTTGACCAAGCAAGTCGATAACCTGCTCCGCTTCGCCCACTGTACGCACGAATGGCACCATGAGTTCCACATTGGTAAAGCCCATTTCATCACGGACTTTCTTCATGGCCCGGCATTCAAGCTCGAAACAATCGCGGAAGTTTTCGCTGATGTAACGGCTAGCGCCGCGGAAGCCTAGCATCGGGTTCTCTTCTTCAGGCTCGTACAGCTTGCCGCCGATCAGGTTCGCGTATTCATTGGACTTGAAGTCCGACAGACGCACGATCACCTTCTCCGGGTGGAAAGCCGCTGCCAGCGTAGACACGCCCTCAACCAATTTTTCCACATAGAAATCTACCGGATCACCGTAACCCGCAGTGCGTTTGTCGACGTTTTGCTTAACATCGTTGGGCATGGAATCGTAATTCAGCAACGCTTTCGGGTGCACACCGATCATGCGGTTGATAATGAATTCAAGACGAGCAAGGCCCACACCCTGGTTCGGTAAACCAGCGAAATCAAAGGCACGATCCGGATTGCCCACGTTCATCATGATCTTGAACGGTAATGAGGGCATAGATTCGATGGAGTTTCGCTGAATATCAAACGCCAGCTGGCCTTCATAAATCTTGCCGGTATCCCCTTCTGCACAGGAGGCTGTTACTTCCTGGCCATCTTTTAGAAGCTCGGTAGCATCGCCACAACCCACGATGGCCGGCACACCCAGTTCACGGGCGATAATCGCCGCGTGGCAAGTACGCCCACCACGGTTGGTAATAATAGCCGCAGCGCGCTTCATCACCGGTTCCCAATCCGGGTCGGTCATATCGGTTACCAGCACATCGCCAGGCTGGACCTTATCCATTTCCTTGATGCTGGTAACAATGCGCACTTTACCCGCGCCGATGCGCTGGCCAATGGAGCGCCCTTCAACCAGCACTTTACCGGTCTGCTTAAGCAGGTAGCGTTCCATAACGTTCACATCGGAACGGCTTTTCACGGTTTCCGGACGCGCCTGAACGATATACAGCTTGCCATCGTCGCCATCCAGCGCCCATTCGATATCCATGGGCATGCCGTAGTGTTTTTCGATTTCGATCGCCTGGCGGGACAAATCCTCGATTTGTTCATCAGTCAGGCAATAGCGGATGCGATCGTCTTTGTCCACATCCACGATTTTAACGGACTTGCCCGCGCTGCCTTCGGCACCGTAAATCATTTTCTGCATCTTGCTGCCCAAATTGCGGCGTAGCACAGCAGGTTTTTTGTTCAGCAAGGTTTTCTTGTGAACGTAGAATTCGTCCGGGTTAACCGCACCCTGCACGACCATTTCACCTAAGCCGTAGGACGCGGTAATGAACACTACATCCTTGAAGCCGGATTCGGTGTCCATGGAGAACATCACACCCGCAGCGCCCGTTTCGGAACGCACCATGCGCTGCACACCGGCAGACAGAGCAACGAGCTTATGATCAAAACCCTGGTGAACGCGGTAGCTGATGGCGCGGTCGTTAAACAATGAGGCGAAAACCTCTTTAACCGCAATCATGACGCTGTCTACGCCACGAATATTCAAGAAGGTTTCCTGCTGGCCGGCAAAAGACGCATCGGGCAGATCTTCCGCGGTCGCTGAAGAGCGCACGGCCACTGGCAGGTCTGCGTTGCCTTCGCCAATCTGGGCGTACGCATCACGAATCGCCTTGTCCAGCTCAGGCTGGAACGGAGCATCAACTACCCACTGGCGGATCTCTTCACCCGTCTTTGCCAGTGCGACCACGTCTTCAACGTCCAGCGCAGACAACGCTTCGTTGATTTTCTGGGTCAGGTTGTTGTGCTCAAGAAACTCACGGAAGGCTTCAGCGGTAGTGGCAAAGCCGCCTGGAACGGAGACACCCGCTGCCGACAGATTGCTGATCATTTCACCTAAGGATGCGTTCTTGCCACCTACGTGCTCAACGTCATCTTTTCCCAGGTCCTGAAACCAGACTACATATTCCGCCAAGGTCGTCTCCTTTTACGTATTACCGGTTGGTTTGTTAGCCAAAGCAGGTCGGCACACCTTGTGCCGATAACGCCTGAATGCAGGCGCAGCACAAGGTGCCGGCTCAAATCGAGCGGACATTCTACTCAAAACCACGGCAGTTTGCCTGCCCCCTCTTTCAGATTTACACGGTATTTGGGTAGGAGTTGGGTCAATACTCTGTCCAGACCATTGGCACACACCGTTACGGAGCGCTATCTCTTTGAAAATAAAGAAAACTATTGCTCTGCTAGAATTGTCAGGCAGCGAGTATGACTCGCGCCCTATCCAGACGACCCATGGCGACTTAGACGTCTGTCAAATCAGCCAACACTGTCAGATAGCACTGGCCGCACGCCAACTCAGCGTCTAGACTGGATCCATTCAAAACAAAGACTTACCCTCTGCAGGAGCGGCGCTTAAGTCATGAACATCACACTTTCCACGACCAGCCCCTAACCGGGCAGAGGCGCTCCGCTCCTACGGTAAAAGAAACGGCAAACACAATGAAACGAACCGCTTTTTACCTTTCCGATGGTACCGGTATCACCGCAGAAACCTTGGGTCACAGCATGCTTAGCCAATTCGGCAGCATCGAATTTATTCAGGTGACTCTGCCTTTCGTCCAATCCGATGAGCAAACTCGTGAAGCGGTGGCTCGTATCAACAAAGCCGCAAAAGAAGATGGCGCTAAGCCAGTAGTGTTTTCCACGCTGGTAAACACTGATCACCGCGCCATACTGCACGGCTGTGACGCCCTGATTCTCGACTTGTTTGGCGCCTTCCTACGGCCCCTTGAAGACGAGCTTGGGGTGCGTTCCAGTCACAAAATCAACCAAAGCCACGCCATTCGCGATGCAGAGTCTTATCGCATCCGCATTAACGCGGTGCATTTCGCCCTGGATAATGACGACGGTGCACGCACTCGGCATTATGACCAGGCCGACATCATCCTCATCGGCGTTTCGCGCTCCGGCAAAACCCCGACATGCCTTTACCTAGCGTTGCAATTCGGCCTGTTCACCGCCAACTACCCGCTCACCGAAGATGATTTCGACGACCTGCGCCTCCCCAAAGCTCTGATGGAGCACAAGCATAAACTGTTCGGCCTCACCATCGATGCCGACCGCCTGAGCGCCATCCGTAGCGAGCGCAAAGCCGGTAGCAAATATGCCTCTCCGCGTCAGTGTGATATGGAATTACGAGCACTGGAAGCCATGTACAACAAGCATAATATTCCCTATTTGGATGCAACGGAGCTTTCGATCGAGGAAATTAGTACGCGGGTATTGGCGATGAAGGGGCTGAAGCGGCGGCTGCAGTAGTCAGTCCCGCCGTGGGCAGCGGGCCTGCAAGCGATACATTACGATGATAGCCCTCATAAACTGCTAGCATATTAGTGGCGGCAGCCCCTCTGCGCCGACACCAGATTTTCATTACCCATGGGGTGGTGAGCTCTTCTAGGCGTCAGCCATACTATGATCTCGCCCTAACAAATATCGGTTGCCGAACTCCACAGTGCTGTTTCACCCGCTGAGTGAGCCTCTCTGAATGCAGATATACCCGTATGCTTATGTTTAAAGGGGCGGGTCATACCTTATTGAGATGCCTCCCTTCTGCAAAGCGCCCCTGCCACCCAATAAATTTTGCTTACACGCAAGCCGCTGTAATAGCGGCGTTGTAGCGCGGTAAAAGGGGGCACGCCGCGAGCGGCACAGCTACTCGGCGGTTATAACGCTAAGATGTTCATGAATTCATGCACCGATTTTGTTGTCAGCCGCTCACGGCTCTTACAGGTATCCAGAATGCGGTTCGCTCGTGTTGGCGGGAAGCAGGTCAAAACATTCTGGTGAAACTTGCTCATTAAGTCAGGGATACTCTCCTCCCTGCGGCGGCGGTGACCGATAGGATATTCTATGGAAACTACTTCTGTTTGGGTTCCGTCCTTGAAAAAAATCTGAATGGCATTGGCAATGGAGCGTTTAGCCGGGTTCAGGTAATCGCGAGTGTAATCAGCACTTTCAATGATCTGCATTTTGTCCCGAAGCGTATCAATCATCGGGTTATTGGCATGAAAAACGTCTTCGTAGTACTCAGCGCTGAGATCGCCCATGATCAACGCAACGGCGATCATGTATTGCAAGCAATGGTCCCGGTCCGCGGGGTTCGCTAATGGCCCTTGTTTGGAAATGATTCGAATTGCAGATTCATGGGTAGTCACCTCAATTCGCTCAATATCATTCAAGCGCTCTTTTACCTTCGGATGAAGCAATACCGCCGCTTCGCAGGCTGTTTGGGCGTGGAATTCCGCCGGAAAGCGAACCTTGAAAAGAATATTTTCCATTACGTAGCAACCGTAATCACGCTGCAAACGGAACTGGCGCGTCTCGCGTGGTTTGATTGCCTGATCTTTGTTGCTCTTGCTGAACAACACATCATAAAAACCCCACTGGGGGGCGGTTAGGGCGCCGGGTATGCCCATTTCATCACGTAAGGCGATATCAGCAAGGCGCACAGCTCGGCTAGTGGCGTCCCCAGCAGCCCATGATTTGCGTGATCCCGCATTCGGAGCATGGCGATACGTTCGCAGCGCCTGGCCATCGACCCAAGCATGGGAGACAGCAGAAAGCATTTGCTCTCGGTTAGCGCCCATCAGGTATGACACCACCGCCGTGGACGCAACCTTCACCAACAATACATGATCCAGCCCAACGCGATTGAACGAATTCTCAAGTGCCAACACCCCTTGAATCTCATGGGCCTTGATCATAGATTCAAGCACCACGCCCATGGTTAAAGGCGGTCGGCCCTCAGCAACCCGTTTTTGGGATAGATAGTCCGCCACAGCGAGAATTGCGCCAATATTGTCCGAAGGGTGCCCCCACTCAGCGGCAAGCCAAGTGTCGTTGTAATCCAGCCAGCGCACCATGCAACCTATGTCCCAGGCGGCTTTAACCGGATCCAAGCGGTAAGGTGTACCAGGCACACGCGCACCATGAGGCACTATTGTGCCCTGCACTATCGGCCCAAGGTGTTTGGTACATTCTGGAAAACGCAAGGCCAGCAACCCACAGCCAAGGGTATCTAGCAAACAGATATGAGCAGTTTGCCAAGCTTCGGCGGAGACCACCTGATAATCACGGACATAGTCCACAATAGCCTGAATTTCCTGATCGTAATCGGGTCGTAGATTCTGGTCGGTATTGCTGGGCATGTAGAAGCCTCCCCTCAATGGGTTGGCGTTTAGAGTCGCCCTACAGGTGGCACAGGGTCAAGGGTTGGTTGGCATGAAAAGGGCGCTATACGATTAAACAGGCGAATATGAATAGGCATCCATATCCGCCATGCCGTCAATGCTAACTAGATACTGTCACCGGGAATTCGGACATTGCCTTCCATCAGCACACGCGCACTACGGCTCATGCTGGCTTTAGTGGCGGTCCACTGACCATTCACTTGTTTAGCCCCTGCCCCAACCCGCAATGTACCGGAGGGGTGGCCGAAGGTAACGCTATCGCGCTCACCGCCGCCGGCTGCCAGGTTCACCAATGTACCGGGTACTGCGGAGGCACAGGCGATGGCCACGGCTGCGGTACCCATCATGGCATGATGCAACTTGCCCATGGACAAGGCTCTAACCAGCAGATCGATATCCCCTTCTTCAATTTGCTTGCCGCTGGAGGAGGAGTAGCTCTTGGGCTTGGAGACAAACGCTATTTTCGGGGTATGCTGGCGTGCCTCGGCTTCTTCTATATTGTCGATGAGGCCCATACGTTTAGCGCCGTAGGCGCGAATGGTCTCAAAGGTTTGCAGCGCTTCCCTATTTTCGTTGATGTCACCCTGCAGCTCGGTACCGTTGTACCCGATATCTTCGGCGTTAACGAAAACCGTCGGGATACCGGCGTTGATCATGGTCGCCGCAAAGGTTCCTACACCTGGAACTTCAAGCTCATCAACCACATTACCGGTGGGGAACATGGCGCCCTCCCCGTCTGCCGGATCCATGAAGTCCACTTTTACTTCAGCCGCGGGGAAAGTCACACCGTCCAGCTCAAAATCACCGGTTTCCTGTACTTCGCCATTGGTAACGGGAACATGGGCAACAATCGTTTTCTGAATGTTAACCTGCCAAATACGCACTTCGGCAATACCGTTTTCCGGTATCCGATCCGCTGCAACCAAGCCGTTGCTAATGGCAAAAGACCCCACTGCCGCGGTCAGGTTGCCACAGTTGCCACTCCAATCCACAAAGGGCTTATCGATGGAAACCTGACCAAACAGGTAATCCACGTCGTGGTCCGCTTTTTCGCTTTTGGCCAGAATCACCGATTTACTGGTGCTGGAGGTCGCGCCCCCCATACCATCGGTGTGCTTGCCATAAGGATCGGGACTACCGATCACCCGTAACAGGATTTTGTCGCGCACATCTCCAGCAACCTGTGCCGCTTCGGGCAGGTCTTTCAGGCTGAAAAAAACACCTTTACTGGTGCCCCCGCGCATGTAGGTGGCGGGGATTTTTATCTGTGGTGCGTGAGGCATAGTTTTGCTCCTTCAAAAAACCCCGGAGCTAAACAGCCGGGGTTTGAGAATTTATCGGCCGTTAGGGCGCTTACTATGGCCAACCTGGCCCTTGCTTAAGGGGCTGGTTGGCTGACAGACAAACGTCTACTGGCAAGGGCGGCGAATCAGCCTGCTTCTTCCATAAATTCATTTGCGAATTTCTGTAGGATGCCACCCGCGCAATACACGGACACTTCTTCTGCCGTATCCAAACGGCAGAGCACAGGGATACGCTCAACGTCACCGTTAGCGCGGTGCATGATCAGCGTCAACTTGGCGCGGGGCGCCGGCGTCCCTTCCACATCAAAGGTTTCGGTGCCGTCAATGTTAAGGGTGTTGCGAGTAGTACCTTCTTCAAACTGCAAAGGCATCACACCCATACCGATCAAGTTAGTGCGGTGAATACGCTCGAAGCCTTCAGCAACGATGGCTTCCACCCCGGCTAACGCCACCCCTTTAGCCGCCCAATCACGGGACGAGCCTTGACCGTAATCGGCGCCTGCGATGATGATCAGCGGCTGCTTACGCGCCATGTAGGTTTCAATGGCTTCCCACATGCGTTTCACTTCCCCTTCTGGCTCAACCCGAGCCAGGGAGCCCTGAATCACATTGCCATCTTCATCCTTGACCATTTCATTGAACAATTTCGGGTTAGCCAGCGTGGCCCGTTGTGCCGTTAGGTGATCACCACGGTGAGTCGCGTAGGAATTGAAGTCCTCTTCCGGCAAGCCCATTTTGTCTAGGTAAGCACCGGCTGCGCTGTCCAGCAGGATCGCGTTGGATGGCGACAGATGGTCCGTAGTGATGTTGTCCGGCAACACAGCCAATGGACGCATGCCTTTCAGCGCACGGGCCTCAGCCATGGTGCCTTCCCAGTAAGGAGGGCGACGAATGTAAGTGGACTGCGGACGCCAATCGTACAGCGGGCTCGCCGCACGTACACCATCGTCCTTCTTCTCAAACATGGGGATGTATGTCTTGCGGAACTGCTCAGGCTTAACCGCCGACTTCACGATGGCATCAATCTCTTCATCCGACGGCCAAATATCCTTAAGCATAATCGGGTTGCCGTCCTGGTCATGGCCCAACACATCCTTTTCAATATCAAAACGGATGGTACCGGCAATGGCATAAGCTACCACTAGCGGCGGTGATGCCAAGAAGGCCTGCTTGGCGTAAGGGTGAATCCGGCCATCAAAGTTACGGTTCCCAGACAACACCGCGGTAGAGTAAAGGTCACGCTCAATCACTTCTTTCTGGATTTTCGGATCCAATGCACCAGACATACCGTTACAGGTAGTACAGGCAAATGCGACAACATCAAAACCTTGTTGCTGCAGCTCAGGCAGCAAACCGGATTCTTCTAGGTACATTTTTACCGTTTTAGAACCGGGGGCCAAGGAGCTTTTCACCCAGGGCTTACGCATCAGACCCAGCCTGTTAGCATTACGTGCCAACAAACCAGCACCAATAATATTGCGCGGGTTGGAGGTGTTAGTGCAGCTAGTGATAGCCGCGATGATCACCGCACCATCAGGCATCAAACCCTCTTCCTGCTTCCACTCCTTGGCGATGCCACGGCTACTCAATTCAGAGACAGGCAGCAGGGAGTGCGGGTTGGACGGGCCAGCCAGGTTACGCCCAACTGAAGCGAGATCGAACGACAGCACGCGCTCGTATTCCACCTCTTTCAGACTGTCGGCCCACAGGCCCGTTTCTTTGGCGAATTTTTCAACCAAGGCAACCTGATCATCTTCACGACCGGTAAGGCGCAAGTAATCGATGGTCTGATCATCGATAAAGAACATGCCGGCAGTGGCGCCGTACTCCGGCGTCATGTTGGCAATGGTGGCACGGTCGCCAACAGACAGGCTGTCCGCACCTTCACCGAAGAATTCAAGATAGGCGCCGACCACGCGCTCTTTACGAAGGAATTCGGTAAGGGCTAACACCAAGTCAGTACCGGTGATACCTGGGTGCAACTTGCCGGTCATTTCCACGCCGACGATATCCGGCAGACGCATCATGGACGGGTTACCCAACATCACATTTTCCGCTTCCAGACCACCCACGCCCACGGAAATCACACCCAGTGCATCCACCATGGGGGTGTGGCTATCGGTGCCCACACAGGTGTCCGGGAAAGCCACACCATCGCGCACTTGCACCACCGGAGACATTTTCTCCAGGTTAATCTGATGCATGATGCCGTTACCCGGCGGAATCACGTCCACGTTATCGAAGGCGGTTTTAGTCCAGTTGATAAAATGGAAACGGTCTTCGTTACGACGCTCTTCCACCGCGCGGTTTTTCTCAAATGCACCTTCTTCAAAACCGGGATGCTCAACGGCCAAGGAGTGATCCACAATAAGCTGAGTCGGCACCACCGGGTTCACCTGGGACGGATCGCCACCTTTCTCGGCGATGGCATCACGCAGGCCGGCCAGGTCTACCAATGCGGTTTGGCCGAGAATGTCGTGGCAGACAACCCGAGCTGGGTACCAAGGAAAATCCAGATCGCGCTTGCGCTCAATTAGTTGCGTCAACGCATCGTTCAGATCAACCGGTGCACAACGGCGCACCAGCTGCTCTGCCAAAATTCGTGAGGTATAGGGAAGTTTTGCATAGGCCCCAGGCTGGATCGCATCGACCGCCGCACGGGTGTCGAAATAGTCCAGCTCTGTGCCGGGAAGGGATTTGCGGTATTCGGTGTTCATAGCCTGGGGATCTCTTGTCTAGGTAAATCTTGGGTAAAACATTCGGCACTCGCGATGCGAGCATGACTTCCCGCAGGAGCCTACTCCTATCGCGGGAAGTCATGCTCGCAAAATGAAGCGCTTAATCTCGCTCTGCGATTGGCGTTACCGGGCGTAGTTCTTCACCGGTATAATCCGCGCTTGGGCGAATGATGCGGTTATCCGCACGCTGCTCCATCACATGGCCAGCCCAACCGGTCAGGCGGCTCATCACGAAGATCGGCGTGAACAGTTTGGTGGGAATGCCCATGAAGAAATAAGCGGAGGCATGGAAGAAATCTGCGTTACAGAACAGTTTTTTCTCGCGCCACATCACCTCTTCACAACGCACCGAGACAGGATAGAGCACAGTGTCGCCCACGTCCTGACTCAACTTTTCCGCCCACTCTTTGATGATGGCGTTACGCGGATCAGATTCAGTGTAGATCGCATGACCAAAGCCCATGATTTTCTCTTTGCGCTTAAGCATGCCCATCATTTCCTGCTCGGCATGATCTGCATCAGAGAACTTTTCAATCATGTCCATGGCCGCTTCGTTAGCGCCGCCATGCAACGGCCCACGCAATGTACCAATGGCACCGGTAATACAGCTGTGGATGTCAGACAAGGTTGACGCACACACACGGGCGGTAAAGGTGGAGGCGTTAAACTCGTGCTCTGCATACAGGATCAAGGACACGTTCATTACGCGCTCATGCAACTCATTGGGCTTCTCACCGCGCAGCATGTGCAGGAAGTGTGCACCAATTGAAGAATCACCGGTGTTTTCGTCGATACGCACACCGTCATGGCTAAAACGGTACCAATAACAAATGATGGACGGGAAACACGCCAGCATACGATCGACGCAAGCTTCCTGGGTCGGGAATACGCCCATCACTGAAGTATCTTCTTGCTCAAGGTTACCCAACATGGAACAACCGGTACGGATAACGTCCATTGGGTGTGCATCTTTCGGAATTTGCTCCAGAACCGTTTTCAGTTCTGCAGGCAGGCTACGCAGACCTTGAAGCTTGGTTTTGTAAGCATCCAGCTCCGCTTGATTTGGCAATTTGCCTTTAAGGATCAGGTACGCCACTTCTTCAAATTCGCAGTTTTCTGCTAAATCCTTAACGTCGTAACCGCGGTAGGTCAGGCCGGAGCCAGAAACGCCCACAGTGGAAAGTGCAGTTTTACCAGCGACCTGACCGCGCAAACCTGCGCCGCCGAGTTTTTTTGCTTCAGCCATGATTTGTCTCCTTGTAAATCTATTTTCAACCGCCTTGGCGGAATCTATGTACTGCAAGAGCCGCATTTGAGCGACTCCTGCAGCAGGTCTTTACGGTGGTTGTTAACCCTTACCCTTGGCAAAGAGTGCGTCCAGTTTCTGCTCGTAATCGTGGTAATTGAGGAAATCGTACAGCTCCATACGTGTCTGCATGATGTCCACCACGTCTTTTTGATGGCCTTGTTCGCGGATGCTCTGATACACCTGCAATGCAGCCTTGTTCATGGCACGGAAAGCACTCAGCGGATACAGCACCATATCCGCGCCTGCCTCGGCCAGCTCTTCACGGCTGAACAGTGGAGTGGCCCCAAATTCAGTAATGTTAGCCAACAACGGCGCATCACCTAGACCTTTCTTGAACGCTTTGTAGTCTTCCAAGGTGTGTACGGCTTCCGCGAAAATACCATCAGCTCCTGCGTCAATACAGGCGCGTGCACGCTCGATCGCCGCTTCCAAACCATCTTTTTGGAAAGCATCAGTTCGGGCAATGATGAAGAAATCATCATCAGTCTTACCATCGACAGCAGCTTTAACCCGGTCGACCATCTCTTCCTGGGAAACAATTTCCTTATTCGGGCGGTGACCGCAGCGTTTCTGGGCGACCTGATCTTCCAAGTGCACAGCGCCAGCACCCGCTTTGATCATTTCTTTCACGGTACGAGAGATATTGAACGCCCCACCCCAACCGGTATCAATGTCTACCAGCAGAGGGGTTTGCACGGCACTGGAGATACGGCGCACGTCTTCCAGCACGTCGTTCATGCTGGTCATGCCCAGATCAGGCATGCCGTAGCTGGCATTGGCCACACCACCACCGGACAGGTAGATAGCGCGATAACCAACCTGTTCCGCCATCATTGCCGCATAGGCATTGATGGTTCCCATAATTTGAAGGGGCTTTTCTTCCGCGAGCGCTTTGCGGAAGCGGCCGCCGGCGGTCAGGTTTGCTGACATGGCGTTCTCCTAGTTATCCGATTTCAAGGTTTCCGCCTTGTGGGCGGCATATTGGTTTTCAATGTTTTTGCGGGCACTGCTGATATGGCGGCGCATCAATAGCTCCGCCATCTCGCCATCGCGGGCCTCAATAGCCTCCACGATACGGCGGTGTTCATTAAGGGCTTTCTGCGGGCGATTCGCTACGGAACTGAATTGGTACCGGTACATGCGCACCAAGTGGTAGAGCTCGCCGATCAGCATCTGGCTGAGGGTGCCATTGTGGCTGCCCTGAATAATGCGGTAGTGGAAGTCCAGGTCGCCTTCACGCTGAAAATAGGCGGTATCTTGCTGCAAGTCTTGCTGTTGCTCATGTTGAGCCAGCACATCGTATAACCCCGCAACTTCTTGCGTTGACATTTGCTCGGCCGCCAAGCGCGCAGCCATGCCTTCCAGAGCTTCACGGACATGGTAGATTTCAATCAGGTCGTCAAAGCTCAGAGACGCGACACGAGTACCCACATGGACAACGCGTTCGAGTAACTTGCGGGATTCAAGACGGCGGATAGCTTCACGGAGCGGGCCACGGCTGACGCCATAACGGCCTGCCAACTCGGTCTCGCTGACCTTGGAACCGGGCGGGATCTCGCCACGCACAATATCATCCTGCAACAGGGAAAAAACCCGGTCAGCCAAGGTGCGTGAGGATTCTGGTACAGCAACAGACATAAAATAGCCCGATTGTTGACAATTTCAACGACCGAGCTGGACTTTACGCCCTCAAAGTAATGACTTCAAGGGCAATTGTTGACAATCGTCTCACCTAAGGCACCACAGTGTAAAAGGATCGTACCACCAGCGATATCATCGACACAGCATTGAACTAGGCCCTACGAAAGGGACACCAATATTCCTTGTTAATCTTCAGTCAGATCACGATTGCTATTATCGAGCGCACCCGCCGCTAGCCTCAGCAACAAAACGGTAGTGGCACACTTCGTATTGGCAAAGTGCAGATAATAAAACCCGCGGGCTGGCTATTTTGCGCATTGCTCTTGCCGGCGATGAACACACCACGACCTGCCTTGAAGAGGCCGGTAATCACGACACCAAAACGAGGCGACCATGGCGGCCTGTGTTCTGCGGTATAACCGTTACTCATCAGCAACAAGAATGGGCATCGTTGCATTACGCGGGTAGACTAGCGCCTCATTTTACTCTGGCAGCTCATGACTTACCCTTGCGTTTTTCAATCTGAAGGTAGCTTACGCTGGCTCGGTGAGCCGGATGCGGTATTGAGCGCCCAGTCATTGTCACAATTGCATGAGCTACGAGCCAACATAGAATACGCGCTAGCAAACGAATACTGTTTCGTTGCAGGCATACTGCCCTATGAAGTAGGGTCCGCATTACACGGATTACCTTGCGCCCCCTTTACTGCCTGGGCATACCTGTATAAAGACGCTCCCAGCCAGAACACACCTAACGCCGCTCTCGTCAGCACACCGACCGGCGCAGAAAACTTTGCCCTGGAGTCGGCATTTAAGCCGGAACAAACGCAACAAGCCTATTTGGCCAGCCTGTCACGGATCCAAGCCTATCTGCGCGCTGGCGACTGCTACCAGGTCAACTTAGCCCAGCGTTTTTCTACCCATTTCAGCGGCTCCACTCTCAGCGCTTGGCTTGGCTTACAACAGGCCCACCCCGCCCCACATAGCTGCTATTTCCAAACGGATGACGGCAACAGTGTATTCGGGGTTTCACCGGAGCGTTTTCTTTCCATCAGGAATCGACAGGTAGTGGCGGAGCCTATCAAGGGCTCTCGCCCGCGAGGCGCTAACCCTGAAGAAGATGGTCGGCTGGCGGCTGAGTTAAGAGCCAACCCCAAAGACCTGGCCGAGAATCTGATGATAGTGGATCTGCTACGCAATGATCTGGGGCTCAGCTGTGAATCGGGCAGCATCCAGGCTTCGCCACTATTTGAATTACGCCAGTTCAGCAATGTACAACACCTTGTCAGCACCATCACCGGCACCCTGAAAGCCGACATCACGCCGCTGGAGGCTCTATTCCGTGCCTTTCCTGGGGGGTCGATTACCGGGGCTCCCAAGCAACGAGCCATGGAAATCATCACCGAACTTGAGCCTGTCGCCCGTGGAGCCTATTGCGGTAGTTTCTTCTGGATGGACGATCAAGAGAACCTGGACAGCAACATCCTGATTCGCACTATGCAAACTGACGGAGATCGGATCTACTGCCATGGCGGCGGCGGAATCGTATTTGATTCAGACCCCTTAGCAGAATACGAGGAAAGTCTGTTCAAGGTGGAAAAGCTGATGCGGGCTCTTGAGGAAAGATTTCTTTAAGTGCCACTTCGTGCAGCGCGTGCTACGCAACACGCCAAATTTATTGGCCTGTTGCGTACAGCCTGCCACAACGTTACAGCGAAATATCGCGTTCGCTGGCCTTAATGATCTCTTTCTTCAAGTCTTCGTAGCTATGCACTGCAGGGAACTGCGGAAATTCGGCGATCACGTTATCCGGCGCATGGAACAAGATGCCCTGCTCAGCTTCCCCTAACATGGTGGTGTCGTTATAGGAGTCGCCGGCTGAAATTACCCGGTAATTCAGGCTGTGCAAGGCGATCACGGACGCTCGCTTCGGGTCTTTCTGGCGCAGTTTATAATCGGTAATGCGACCTTTTTCGTCCACTTCCAGACGATGGCAGAACAATGTCGGCCAGCCCAATTTCTTCATTAACGGCTTGGCAAACTCGTAGAAAGTGTCCGACAAGATGATCAGCTGGAAATTCTCACGGGCCCACTCAACAAACTCTTTAGCCCCGTCCATCGGGTCCAAGGTATCGATCACCGCCTGAATGTCGGGCAGGCCATAGCCATGCTCGTCCAGAATTTTCAGGCGCATACGCATGAGTTCGTCATAGTCCGGGATATCCCGGGTGGTGGCACGCAGCTCATCGATGCCGGTTTTTTCAGCGAAGTTAATCCAGATTTCAGGGATCAACACCCCTTCAAGGTCCAGGCACAACAATTCCACGGTGTTTCCCCTTTGGATAAGTTAAGGCGCGCACAATGTAGCGGCGCCCCCGCCGCTTTGCAACGGGGAAGCAGGTTTGGGTGTCATGCCCGTTGTGCTGGTGAGAAACCAATGCTTTGTCAATACAATCGCTTTCCACTGGGAGGAAAACCAGACGGCGCCATTAGGCCGCTAGCGAATAGGTAGCTCTATACTTTCAAATAACATTTCCCGCTCTTCCCGATTAGGAGCCTTGATAGCCGCATCCACTCGCTCCCGGGTCAAATGAGGAGCGAAGGCTTCTAAAAAGTCGTACATAAAACCGCGCAGAAATGTGCCTTTACGAAAGCCGATTCGGGTGGTGCTAGGCTCAAACAGGTGACTAGCATCCAGTGCGATCAACCCTTTGTCTTCCACTGGGTCGACTGCCATGTGCGCAATAATCCCCACCCCCATTCCCAGGCGAACATAGGTCTTTATCACATCAGCATCAGCGGCAGTGAAAACCACTTTGGGATCCAGCCCTTTATCAACAAAAGCGTCATCAAGCTTACTGCGACCGGTGAAACCAAATACATAGGTCACAAGGGGATAATCAGCTAGCGCCTCTAGCGTTAAAGGCTTTGTTGCTTCTGCCAGAGGGTGCCCTTGCGGCACTACTACGGTCCGGTTCCAGCGGTAACAGGGCATCATGATCAGGTCAGAGAACAAATCCAAGGCTTCCGTAGCAATGGCGAAATCCACACTACCGTTAGCGGCCATTTCGGAAATCTGCATGGGAGTGCCCTGATGCATGTGTAGCGATACATCAGGGAAAAGGCCAGTAAAATGACGAATAACGGGCGGCAAAGCATAGCGAGCCTGAGTATGTGTCGTGGCAATACTTAGCTCACCCCGGGATTCATCACGAAACTCCTGAGATACCCGGCGAATAGACTCCGTCTGCTGCAGGATTTCACCGGCAATCTGAAGAATAGCCTGCCCGGCGGGAGTAATATGGGTAAGGTGTTTCCCGCTACGAGCAAAAACCTCCACACCCAGTTCATCTTCCAACATACGGATTTGTTTACTGATACCGGGCTGCGAAGTATAAAGCGCCGCTGCGGTGGCTGACACATTCAGGTCATGGCGGGCCACTTCCCAGATGTAGCGTAGTTGTTGCAGTTTCATCCCTGTCTCCGCATTAAATCCGCAATTAGTTATAAAAATATAATCTATTATTCATTCAGCGCATAGCCAACCGTGTTTGGTAAGGCCATCTCGCACTATGCCTGAGGCCAAGGCTAAACAGAAAATGATCACCCTGCTCAAGCTGCCACTCCTGCTTATTGTTAACGCTGTCGACTTCAAACGACCTATACAACGGTAATTCTCGTTCAATCCTGCGACGGCCCCTTCTTTGTATTGGAGATGCCATGGGGCACGTGACCTGCGGCCACATGTTCAGAAGCAGATTCACAATGCCCCTGCTGATCATCAAAAAACACGTCGGCACCGAAAGCCCGCAGGAATTCACCTTTAGATAATCCGCCCAAGAACAGACTTTCATCCAAGCGTATATCCCAATCGCGCAAGGTGCGCACCACACGTTCATGGGCAGGCGCACCACGAGCCGTAACCAAAGCCGTGCGAATGGGACACCCCGCCACCGGGAAGCTGTTCTGTAACTGATGTAGCGCCGCCAGAAACGGCTTAAAAGGCCCTCCATTCATAGGTTTTCTAGCCGCTTGCCGTTCATTCTCTGTAAATGCCGCTAGCCCGTCGCTCTGAAAAATTTGCTCCGACTCATCAGAAAACAACACCGCATCGCCGTCGAAGGCGATGCGCAAAATGCCATCCGGGCGCTGACACTGCCCCCCCGACAGAATCGTCGCCGCCGCATAACCGGCTTCCAGCACCTGTTGCACATCTCCCGGGTCCGTCGACAAAAACAAATGAGCACCAAATGCAGAGACATAACGATGAGGGCTTTCACCACTAGCAAATGCCGCACGGGTAATTGGTAGGCCATAGTGGGCAATGGAGTTAAACACCCGCAGCCCCGTATCCGAGCTATTACGCGATAACAAGATTACCTCGACCCGCCCTTTACCCTGCTCCAGCTCATTGATCGCCAACAATTTTTTTACCAACGGAAAGGCATCACCAGGCTCCAGCAAGTCGTCTTCATGCTGAACCTGGTAGTCCTGAAAGGCTTCTAGGCCTTCTTCAAGGTAAACCCGGTGGCTGTCTGAAAGATTGAACAGGGCCCGTGAGCTAATCGCGATGACCAATTTGCCATCGAACGTTACTGGCATAATTCCTGTCTCGGTCGTTGTTATAGGCTTCAGTATCCAGCCCTGCCAAACAAACCGCAACGCCAAGAGCCGACACTGCCTCGGCAAGTACGACATTCACCTAACAAGAAGGTAAAGGTAACGGATCAAGATAAAATAAATCCCCAGCTACCGGCACCCGTTTGTTCCTCAGGCATCCTCTAATTGATCAATGGTTGTTCAACGTTCATATGTGGCATAAAGTTGCAACAGCAAGTGCGTTGATCTGAGCCAGCGCTCATTAAGAGCCCGTTGGTCATTAACGAAACAATCCGTAGTGGAAAAAGGGAGTCATCCATGGCTGCTAGCAAGGTGAAAGATACTGTCGAGGAACTTCAGGCTCAGATTCGCAAGCTGGCTGAGCGCTTCGACAAGGAACGCGAAAAACAGATCGCACAACTGGAAAAGCAACTAGAGAAAGTGCGTGAAAGCCTCAATCAGCAACTGAAGCGCCAGCGCGAGTATTTCGCCAAGCTGGAAAAACTCCAAGCTGAGTACAGAGAAAAAGCCACTACCACCATAAAACGTCAGCTTGATCGCGCCCGCAAGACCGCTGACGACACGCGCAAACAGGTGGACGATTCCGAAGCTCGCAAACGGGTGCTGGAAACGGAAGTTAAAGTTCTCAAGGCCACAGCCAAGCAAGCGCACAGCCTAGCTCGCGTGATCGGCCAGTATGAAAAAGATTTGGAAAAACGCGCCAAAGAGATCCAACGCAAGGTAGCTCCCAAGAAAGCCACAGCAAAAAAAGCCCCGGCCAAGAAAGCTCCGGCCAAGAAAAAGGCCGCTGCCAAGAAAGCACCCGCTAAAAAGGCCGCAACCAAAAAAGCTCCGGCCAAAAAGAAAGCGGCAGCCAAAAAAGCCCCTACAAAGAAAGCCGCAGCCAAGAAAGCTCCGGCCAAAAAAGACGTTTAAATAGGCTTTGAACCGACCATGAAAAAACTGCCCTTGGGCGGTTTTTTCATGCTTGCTAGAAGTCGATAAGGACGCTCCCTTAGCATAAGGCCGACAAGCCTCATCAACACTCAACCCGTAAATACGCTAGACGGCACCATACGAGCCAGAGAGTAAATCTATGTCAGTCAGCATCTCCATTCCGCGTCCGCAAGCGCCAACAAATGCTCAAGCCCATGAGATGGGTCTGCTCTACCCTCTGGCCGCTAGCTCAGCAATAGCGTCTCGCTAGTAAACTCTTGGCTGGTGAATACAACCCCCGCAGAGCAATCGGGCCATTACTGAATCGAACCGGCGAGAGCAGGCCAATTGTCTCACTGCAATAATCCACCGCCTTGGTCTAGGTGTCACGCCCGCTCGCTTGTCTGCGCCCCCCGTAGACGCATCATGCAGTGAAAGAGTTGTTAGGTTAAGGGGCTTGTGTATTTGCCCAGCGACTAGCGGTTCGCTGCAAAGAGATAACGAAAGGGCCCATAACCTTGACCAGTATCACCGGATGTTGAAAAGCGCCCTGGGAATTGCCTATGATGACGAGCTTTTAGAACTTAAGGCAATATGCGGAAAACCCGTGATCAGTGCGTTCAGTTCTGCTTCATGGGATGATCCACTTCGTCTGAAGACCCAGCCAACTATATCGGTGCTCTGCCGCAAGAGACCATGAGTCCGAAAGACGACGTGCAACGTTTTTTCATCTATACTTGTACAACCGCGCTAACAATACGCTCTAAAAAATAATGCCTCCTTAACGGGTGCGTCCCCGAGCTGACTGCCACGCAGTACATTGAAATTTCCCAAAGCTTTTGCAGAACAGGAACACAGGACAAGTGACGAATAATACTGGAATATTTACGCTGGGACGGCTGCCGTTATCTCTAGCCATCGTGGCGTGTCAGTCCTTGTATTCACTGGCATACGCACAGGACCCCGTTACTTTTCCTGACCAGCTGCGCCCCGCCGAAGGCACTTACCGAGTTGTGGTCAGCGGCATTCCTGTAGGGCTCAGCGCCACTATCCGTCTGGAAAAGGCAAACCCTGGATATCGTCTTCATTTCAACGTCCAGAACCGGTTGTTTAGCCATCAAGAAAGTGCTCATTTTAACTGGCAGAACTGCACTGCTACGCCTTATTACTATCAACACGCCAGTGCCGGCTTCGGCATTGAAAGGGGCGGCGAAATTCGCTTTGACTGGAGCACAGGGCAAGCACTGGGAAGTAAAGCCACCTATCGCTTGGCTGAGGCCAGCCTGGATGCCCTTAGCGTAGCCATGGTAGCCCGCTGTCACATGGCAAACGGCGATGATTCATTTAGCTACGCCGTCGCAGAACCCGATGGCATGGCTGAATATCACTACGTTTCATTGGGCAACGACTCGCTTAAAACCCCTGCTGGCACCTGGAAAGTCACAGGCCTAGAGCGAGAATATGCTGAACGAGGCCGTCATTCCGAATTCTGGGCTGCGAAGAAACTGGATTACTTTATGGTTCGAATGGATCACCGAGAAAACCCATTCATTCGCGGCCGAATTGAACTTACCGATTTTCGCTATTTAGATGAGCCTGACAACAACAGTACACGCCATGATGGGAGCACCGTAACCAGCCGCTGAACCGCATCACCTACCACCACCTCCTGCTCTTCTTCCAACTGCCAACGATAATTGTCTTGGTTATGTCGGGCACGGGCGGTCAAACCTTGTCGCGTATCTCCACGATCGAACTGCTGACAGATCTGAGCAAATTGATGGATATCTGACACATCCACTTTAGGTGAGATATCGGCAGGCAGGCTGTCCAACAAAGCGCTGATCCGAATCGCGGCCTCACTTAGCTCTACCTGCTTTTGATTAACTACTCGGCAGAGCACTTCCAGGCTATCGAGTATTTGCAAATACTGCGCTTCGCTACGGGCCATTTCTGCCTGTTTTTCAATGCGGCGGTGACGCACCATCCAAATCTTCCAGATCAACACCCCCAACAATCCGCCAATCATCAACCCAATAACAATTGCCAGAATTACTTGCCCGGCCATGGCCATACCTGGTCCTCCCGGAAGACACAATCCACCCGATGAGGGCTTCGCGCTTCCATCAATAATTTACGTTGGCGCCAAGCCGGCAGCTGCCACTGCTGGTCGTCGACGCGCTCATAACCCAGGGCTAGCAGAGCCTCTGTGATCTTCTTTAGCTGACCCAGAGCTAAATCTCGGCTGCTCAGTGGGCCCTGACGATGAATCCGATCGATGCTTAATGTTCCGGCAAGGCAAACCAGATACCAGCTGTTCTCTCCCACCGAAAGCAGGTGAAATTCGATGCGACGAGGTTCTAAACAGCGGTCGCACCCCGCCGCTGAAGGTCGATACAGCCATGATTGAAAATTGCCTACCATAACGCCATTGTACGTTGCACAGAGCATACGTTCACACTATTCCCCGGAGGCCTATTGAACGCTGACTTGCCTGGCTGGCTGGCGCCACTTGCGCAACAACTTGAACCCTGGTTGCCTGCGCTGACCATTACCGGAGCCATCATGGCCGTAGCCTCGCTGGTTGCGCTACCTTGGTTTTTGGTGCGCATACCCGAAAATTACTTTACCCAGGCGTATTCTCCCCACCAGAACCGAGGCGTTATTGCATGGCTGTTCTGGCTGTTACGTAACCTGTTAGCGCTACTATTACTCATTGCAGGCATCATCATGCTGGTGCTCCCAGGCCAAGGTTTACTCACCATTCTGATAGCCATAATGAGCAGCACATTCCCAGGGAAATACCGTTTGGAAAGCGCTATTATGCGCCGCCCCGGGGTTTTCCGGGCCGCCAACTGGATCCGGGCCAAATACCACCACCGCCCGCTGGAACACCCTGATGCCTATAACAAGGAGCCTACCCATGGCCGTTAACAGCGCCGCAATCCGCTGGCTTGGTGATCACCTGCAATTGCTAGATCAACGTTGTCTGCCCACCGAAACGCTGTGGTTGGACATTTGCGATAGCCAACAAGCAGCCGACGCCATCCGTAACATGGTCGTGCGTGGCGCCCCCGCCATTGGCATCACTGCAGCCTATGGCCTAGCCCTAGAAGCTCAAATCATGGGCAATGACGCATCCTGGGTTACACTGCAAAATGCGGTTGCCACCCTAGCAGACAGCCGGCCAACGGCGGTGAACCTTTTCTGGGCACTTGAACGCCTGCAGCGCTATGCGGGGGACTTACAAGGTAAGGCGCTGGCACAGGCTCTGGCCGAGGACGCTGAAGCGATTCATCGCGAAGACCTCGCCGCTAACCAGGCCATGGGCGAATTCGGTGCCGACCTGTTGCCCAGCGGCGCCACCGTCTACACCCACTGCAATACCGGTGCTCTAGCGACCGGCGGGCATGGCACCGCTCTGGGCATCATTCGCAGTGCCTGGGCGCGAAATCAACTCACTGGCGTGTTTGCCGGCGAAACCCGCCCTTGGTTACAGGGCAGCCGGCTGACCAGCTGGGAGCTGCTAAACGATGGCATTCCTGTGACGCTGGTGGCGGACAGCTGTGCCGGCCAACTGATGCAGCAGGGGAAAATCCAAGCCGTTATCGTAGGCGCAGACCGTATCACCGCCAATGGTGATACTGCCAACAAAATCGGCACCTACAATCTGGCCGTTTTGGCCCAACATCACAATATTCCCTTCATCGTGGCTGCTCCCGTCTCAACGCTGGACCCGGCCCTGCCCAATGGCAGCCATATTGTGATTGAAGAACGGGACGCTAACGAAGTGCGCAACGTGCAAGGCAAGTCATTAGCCCCTGAACATTGCCCGGTATATAACCCAGCCTTTGATATCACCCCCGCGCAATTGATCACCGCCATCGTTACCGAACGAGGCGTGGTCCACCGCCCGGATACGGCCAAAATTAACAGCCATCTGGCTCAGACCAAGGAAAGCTAGCATGCCTGAGCGCCCCTACTCTACCACTGTCTTCCGCGACGCTGCCCGAGCATTGGCGGCCACCGGACAACGGATTTACGCTAATGGCTGGTCGCCTGCCACCAGCAGTAATTACTCTCAGCGGCTCAATACCGACTTTGCCGCCGTTACTCAATCTGGCAAAGACAAAGGCCTACTGCGAGAAACGGATATCATGGCTGTGAACATGGACGGCCAGCCGGCTTCCAGCGGCAAGCCCTCTGCAGAAACCTTGCTGCATACCCAACTTTACCGCTTCGATGGCAACATTCAGGCGGTACTTCACACCCATAGCCATGCCTCCACCGTGCTGACCATGCACTGGCCCGCTAACAGCATTACTTTAGAAGGTTATGAGCTACTCAAAGCCCTGCAAGGGATTACCAGCCATAACAGCCGGTTAACTATTCCTGTATTTGAAAATACCCAGGATATCGCTGCCTTGGCAGCCAAAGTCGATCAGCAAATGCGCTCCGGCCACATCAGCCACGCCTATCTTATTCGCGGCCACGGCTTGTATACCTGGGCTAACGATCTGCCAACCTGTTACCGGCAGCTGGAAGCACTGGAAACCCTGCTGGCCATTGAATTGGAATGCCGAAGGCTGCGTGGCAGCTAAATCAGCATTGTCTCAATGTGCCAATAAATATTGCAGATATGGAGAACCGGCTATGCATAGCGAACTGAAAGTCTTTTCTGATCAGGCCCCCGGGCGAGTGGAGCAACACCTCACCGACAAGGCCGCCATGGCGCGGGTACTGGCCAGCGCTGGGATACGCTACGAACAATGGCAAGCGAACCAAGCTCTATCCGATGACCCTCAGCAAGATGAAGTCATCCAAGCTTACCAGGCCGATATTGATCGGCTGATTGCCGATGAAGGTTACCAAACCGTAGATGTGGTCAGCATGGTGCCTGATCATCCGGAAAAGACTGCCTTCCGGCAAAAGTTTCTGGAAGAACATCGTCACAGTGAAGATGAAGTACGTTTTTTTGTAGAAGGCCAGGGCCTCTTCACCCTGCATATCAACGGTAAGGTTTACGAAGTGTTGTGCAGTAAGGGCGATTTAATAAGCGTACCGGCCAACACGCCGCACTGGTTTGATATGGGTCCAGAACCACGCTTCGTCGCCATTCGCCTGTTCAACAACCCGGATGGCTGGGTGGCTAACTTTACCGGAAGTGATATTGCTCAACAGTTTAACCGGCTCGCTTAAACCCGATACTTGCTAAGGCGTTTAGCCTAGCCGTTCTTGTGCAGCCACACACTCACGTCATCGGTCCCGACACTCAAGCATGGAAGGAAACGGCATGATCAACGCCATCATCACAGATATCGAAGGCACCACCAGCAGCATTGCATTTGTGAAGGAGGTGCTGTTCCCCTATGCCGCCAAGCGGTTTCCCGATTTTCTCGCGGATCACTGGGATCATCCTTGCGTTCAAGAGCAAATAAAAGCCGCCGAAAAGGAAAGTGGAGAAACGCTGGGCTCCGCTGATAAAGCCGCCGCGCTTTTCCTGCGCTGGATAGAGGAAGACCGCAAGGCTACCCCGCTGAAAACCCTGCAAGGCATGATCTGGAAAGCCGGTTACGAAAATGGCGACTATACCGCCCATATGTATCCGGACACTGCGCCGGCTCTGAAAAAATGGCATCAGAAAGGCATCGCTCTGTACGTGTATTCCTCCGGGTCCATCACCGCACAGAAGTTATTCTTTGGCTACAGCGATGCCGGTGATCTCACCGGGCTGTTATCTGGTTATTTCGATACCACCACTGGCCCCAAACAGGAGACAGACAGCTATCGGAAGATCCAGCAGGCGATTGATAAACCCGCCAACACCTTACTGTTTCTGTCCGATATCGAAGCGGAATTGGATGCTGCTGCTGAAGCAGGGTTTAACACCTGCCTACTGGACCGGCAACAGGCAGGGTTGGAAAGCCGTCACCCGGTGGCCAGCAATTTTAACCACATCAATCTAGCGGATTAGACGCCGACGGGGTCGGGCCCTGGCAGCGCCACACCACAAACTTGGCATTACTGGCCAACACGGTCACCGACGTAAAACGACGTGCCAACACCTTGTGGTAGCCAAGATGGCGGTTACCGATGACTCGCAACTCTCCCCCCGGCACCAGTGCTGTGGCCGCCTGATTGAATAATCGCCGTGCCACATGGTCGCCGACCACGTACCCATCATGAAACGGAGGGTTGAGCAAAATACAGTCGAAGCGTTGCTCCAGGCCAGCCAAACCATCGCCAAGATGGAAATGACTCTCCGCATCAGAAAAATAACGCGACACATTATCGCGGGCGCTCTCCAGCGCCAGCCAGGACTCATCACAAAAGGTGACCCTGGCCGCGGGATTGGCTTTCAGCACGGCCATGCCTATCACCCCGTTTCCGCAACCCAAATCGGCCACTTTAGCCCCCGTATGCAAAGCCTCAGGCAGGTGGTCTAGGAAAAATCGTGCGCCAATATCCAGTTGCTGCTGAGCAAACACGCCCGCGTGCACGGTCAAGCGCCACTGCAGTGCGTCTACCCGGCAAGGGTAGTCGGTATCGGCCAATACCCGCCCCGGCGCCTGGGCACTGAACAAGCGGGCTTTTTTCCATCCATATTCCGCCCGACCATTACCTAGATACCGTTGCATCAATGGCACTAGCTGCCGTGGCAAATGCTTATCCATGCCCGCCAACCATATCGGCACACCCTTTGGAAGATGCCCGCTTAACCATTGCAACTGCCATTGCAGAAGCGCAATGGACTTAGGGACACGCATAATGACCTGATCCGGGCTCTGCTTGGGCGCATCAAGCGGCCAGCAAAAGAGGAGATTGGGGTCGAGTCCATTGTCTACGGCATTCGCCCGGGCAGCCGCTGCCGCGGTATACGAATCGCCACTGCTCTCAATGTCAAGGGCGCTCGCTGCCGCCTGTTGCAGAGCTAAGCAAAGCGCTCCTTGCTGATCATTAAGCACCAGGGTTTTGGGCGCATTATCCCCATTCCCCAGAGCCTGCCCTCGTTCAGCTAACGTATTGAGCAGATACAGATCGGCGTTATCCCAGGCTTGCAGAGTCTCGTTGCGCCGACGCGGCCAGCGCTGCAAGCAAAGCTCGCCCCAAGGGTGGTGAAAAGGCGTCATCGTTGTCCTGTATTCATAGCAAAAGCAAGCGGGGCGCATTTTGCCCGTTACCTGCAGGATTGGCCAGAAACTGCGCAACCGGGCTTTGCCACGGGATTTAAGTATGGCATTTTTTAGATTGGCTGCTAGAATGCGCAGCCATCGGAGTATAGCTCAGCTTGGTAGAGTACTACGTTCGGGACGTAGGGGTCGCAGGTTCGAATCCTGCTACTCCGACCAATTTAAAAAGGCCGCTAATCAGCGGCCTTTTTTTGTGGGCTTATCGGTGATGAGAACAGAGGTTTCGTAACTTAATAACTAAGCCTTAATAACAACGCCATAGCCGTAAGCCGACACCCTACGCAAAGTCAGAGCCGCTATTGTCCCAGCCGTCGTTTGGTAAGACCGGTAGCCTGAGCATCCAGCGGATTCTCCGGCCACGGGTGTTTGGGGTAACGTCCGCGCAGATCCTTGCGCACCGCTGCGTAGTTTTCTGCCCAGAACCGGGCCAGATTATCGGTGATGGCTGCCGGGCGGCCCGCCGGCGTAAGCAGATGCACCGTAATCGACAGGGCACCACCAGCCAGTGCCGGCAGCGTTTTCAAGCCAAACAACTCCTGCAGTTTGGCGGCCAGCACCACCTGCTCGCCGGTATAATCCAGCCGCACACTGCGCCCGGTGGGAATCACCACACTCTCTGGCATGTCCTGTTTCAGTTGGCGCTGCTGCTCCAGAGTTAAAAGGCTCGACAGTGCCACTCCCAGCGGCAGTTTTTTCAGGTCTACCACACTGCGCATTCCTGCTAGATACGGTGCTAACCACTGTTCTAGATCAGACAACAATCCTGCCTCACTCACATCCGGCCAGTGCCCATCTGGCTGCACGCAAGCCAAACGAACAACCCGTGCCTGCCATTGCCGCCAGGACTCATCCCAGGGCAGCACAGCCAGTCCCAACTGACGAATACCGGCTAACAGCCCGGTTATCCGTTGCTCGCTATCCAGCGACGTCAACGTCTGGCTTTGCAGCACCAGATTGCCCAGCATCCGCTCACGGCGACCACTCACACGCTGCCTCTCTGCATCCCAGCCGACCTGTTCTCGCCACACCCCATGCTGCTCTTGGGCAGCCTCGACTTCGTCTTCTGTCAGTGGCCAAGCGAGCCGAATACGCGCGTCTTTAGGCTGACCATCGGTATCCATCACCAGCAGCCATTCCGTGCCCTGCAAACTGTCACTATCGTGTAGAAACAGGCCGGGGCCATCGGCCATTTGATAACGCCCTCGACCACCGCTACGCCGGCGACTGATCTGTAACGGATACACTGAGGCCAACAACGTCCCCATCGCATCACGCCAGCGCTGTTCGGAATGGCCGTTATTGATTTTCAGGCGCCGCGCCTCGGCCAGCACTGCCCCAAAACGCTGAGGTTGATTCTCCAGCGCTTCCAGCCGTCGCCTCAGGTCCACTCCCTCGCCAGGGAGAATATCCCGCTCGGACAGCAGCGCAACCAGCTGAGCTGCGGACTCCGCCAATCCGGCTTCGCCTGCAACAATCAATAGTGACGCCAGTGACGGGTCCACGGGCAGCTGCGCGATGGCCTCTCCTCGTGAGGTCAGCGAGCCATTTTCGTCTAAAGCACCCGCGCTTTGCAGCCGCTGCACCGCACTGTTCCAGGCCGCTTGAGGGGGCGCATCCAACCATGGCATTTGTTGCGGTTCACGACTGCCCCAGCGGGCCAAATCTAGCACCAGACGATCAAGCCCCACGCGCTGAATTTCCGGCAACTGATAACGTGCCAATACCTCCGACTTCCCCCACAAGCGGACACTGTGACCTGGGCCCAACCGCCCGGCCCGACCACTGCGCTGACGGGCATTGGCCTCACTGATACGGCGGGTCACCAGCCGACTGCGATGCCTTGCCGGATCATAAACCGGCTCACGGGCAAACCCGCTGTCAATCACATGGGTCACTCCCTCAATGGTCAGGCTGGTTTCCGCCACATTGGTGGTCAGCACGATTAATCGCGGTTCAGTGGCCGCAAGCGCCAACACCTGCTGTTGCTTATCCAGCGGCAACCCCCCGTAGAGTGAGGTGACCGGTGTAGTACAACCACACTGATTTAACTGACTGGCAACCCTGCGTATATCCCCCTGACCCGGCAGAAAGACTAGCATCACGCCAGCGGTGTCAACCAACGCCATGACTTGCTCGGCACAATGATCCCGCCAATCCTCGCGCGCAGAAACGGGCACATAGGACACCGTTACCGGGTAGCTCTGCCCTTCGCTGCGTATCACCGGCGCTCCAAGCAAATGTTCCAGCGGCCCGCAGTCCAAAGTGGCAGACATCACCAGCAAGCCCAAGTCCAAACGAAATGCCTCACAGGTCTCCAACATTAACGCCAGACCAAGATCCGCATTCAGTGACCGTTCATGAAATTCATCAAAGATAACCAGGCTGACACCGGGTAGTTCCGGGTCCTTGAGTAACATGCGCGTGAGTATGCCTTCAGTCACCACTTCCAAGCGAGTGTGTGCACTTACCTGGGTGTCAGTACGGGTGCGATAGCCCACGGATCGCCCCACCGGCTCCCCCCGCTGGGAGGCCATAAAAGTGGCCACGGAGCGTGCGGCCACCCGGCGTGGTTCCAGCATCAATATTTTGCCGTTGGCACCCCACTCACTGTCCAGTAGAGCCAGCGGTACACGAGTGGATTTCCCGGCGCCAGGTGGCGCTTCAAGAATGGTACGATTGTACCTTTTTAACGCTTTTAAAAGCGGCTCAATCGCGTTATCTACCGGAAAAACTCTCGCCATTCGTTACGTCCGCCCTCGTTTCTCAGTGACCGCCGTCACGCTGACACTTTTCGCCACACGCTGATACGTGTAACAAGCAAAACCTATGCTATATTCTGTGCACAAACCTAATAATTAATAACTAACACATATAGTGATTTATGCTGAATGATTTGGGGATTCCTGAGCATCTAATCTGGAAACTGAACCATTTTGACAACCATAAACGGGCGGTCAATTTTATCAAACAGTTCCAAGACACGCTGTGTGTCTACAGTGCACCGGTACAGCAGCTTTATACTAACTACGACATTTCACTGCCGGATGGCGATGATCGTTCGATGATTATTCTGCCCAACCCCTACGCATACCATGACACCTTCAACAGTATTAGTGACACCAGTGTGCATGCCAGCGGCATGTATATTGTCCCAGGGGATTTGTTTGGCAAGGAGGGGTTATACCTGACCCTGCGACTACTTAAGTACGGCAAACGTGTTATCAGGCCGGTACCGCTGAAAGTTGGATTGTGGGCGCTAATGAAAAAAGGAACCAACGAGATCCCTTTCCTCCCGGTAATTACTAAAGGCGATTTACGCGCGTTTCGTAAGGACTCCCCCTGCTTACATCTCCACCGCATTCAACCGTCGAAGCTGGGGCATCGCTCTCCCATGGAGGTAAAAGCCATCCAGCAAGTGATTCGCGATAGGCTTAAAGTGTATATGTAACAATACCCGAGGCCTGACGCGCATCAGCTAGCGGCTTTTATGTTTCCTGGGGTTGATCACAATAATAATGCAACAGCTGAATCTAACACTGCAAACCGCTGCAGGCTCGGCCTCAAGCCACGATCCCGGTTTTCCTGGATCACGCAGATGAGTTGATCCGTTCCATGAATCCATGATCCAACCCTGCTCTCGAGCGGTGCCAATTCATCCCAGAACAATTGAACTCAAGGGGCTTACTCTGCCCGCTCCAACGTTTTCTTGTACCTTACCGTGCGCATTTTTCGTTTCCTGCAACACCCCCGAAGTAACCGTTAAACGAACACCAACGTACCCGTCTGTGGCTAGCCGGCTAATCCAATAATTTGCACAAGCGATTACGTAAGCCACGTAAATGGCGCATTTGCTGTTTGCCGGGTTTTTGCTGCGGATCGTACAGCGACCGTTGATAGTAGCGGGCCCAGTCATGGGCCGGGCTTGCGGCCCGAGGCCAGCGTTCAGAAATGGCTTCAGCCAATAATGAAGGGGTTAACCCAGGTGACAGCCTCAACCCTCGGCTCTGAACATGTTGATATAGATGCCAGAATTCCTTTTCCATTGAGGATTGACGATGCGCCGGGGTATGCCAAAACAGATACAGGCCATACAACCCCAACAACAACGCAATAGACACTATCAACGTTACGGCCAACCGTAGGGGGGTGACCTGCCCAAGCAACTTGCCGAGTACGGACAGTTGTAACTGGCTGTCATAGCCAAGCACCCAGGTCTGCCAGCGAAAATCCACATAATCTGCCCACTCACGCATGGCCCCCAGCAAACCACTGCCAGCAAAAGCATCCAACTCAATCCCGCTTAGCCCCGTCCCGGATTGTTCATCTTCAAGAGCCGCCCTCAACCCGTGTTCCACCCGCTCCGGGGCCACCGCTCCGGTTGGGTCTACCCGCACCCATCCTTGCCCCTCCAGCCAGACCTCACTCCAAGCATGGGCGTCATACTGGCGAACCAGTAAGTGAGACCCCAGGCTATTCTGTTCCCCGCCTTGGTAGCCCACCACCACCCGAGCAGGAATGCCCGCAGCCCGCATAAGAAAAGTAAAACTGGAAGCATAGTGCTCACAGAAGCCCTTGCGCGAACGGAACAAGAAATCGTCGATGGGATCGGCCACCAGTTTTGGCGGCCGCAGTGTGTAGTGGAAAGGTTGCTGACGAAAATAGGCAAGAGCCTGCTGCACCACTGCCGTATCTGCGTCGCTATCTAGGCGCCACCGCTGAGCCAGCCCTCGAGCCCGGCGACCGCTGTCATCCGGAATCGACAGCATCAACGCTTCTTCCTGGGGCGCCAATGGCAGCCGACGGGTCGCCGCTGGCACACTGACCACCCGGTAGCTCTGTCGCTGACTGACCGGATTATTTGACACAAGTCGCATATCCCGGGCCAAACTAACCCCCTCGCCACTCACGAAAGGTACCGGCATGGCAAACAGCCAACGGCGCTGGGTGGGCTCGACAATCACTTGGTAGGCGTAACTATTGCCGTCGCTACGTCCAGCGGTAAGCGCCGTCATCCAGTCCGGCGCGTTCCCGCCGCCACGATACAGATAGCTCTCTTTGTCCATGCCTTTGGGAATAGCCTGCTGCCAGGCGCGGCCATCGAAATAACTCAGAGTGAGCCCCCGCCAGTAGCGTTGCGCCGGGGGCGGCATCTCGCCCTCAAAGGCAACCCGGAACGCTAGGGCGGACGACTCTGATAGCTCACTAATCTGTCCCGGTGCCATGCTGTCTGTCATCCCGGTGCGCGCTTTACCGTTGCCCACCTGCATATTCCATAATGGGGCGACCCTGGGCACCAGCACAAACAGAATCAGCATCAACGGTATCGCCTGGGCCATAATCACCCCGGCACGTTTAAGATGCTGCCCCCCGCTGGCGCGGGTATCGCTGTGATTAATCCCCGCCAAGCACGCGGTGAGCAGCACCATGCACAACAACACGTAGAGGAACATCAGCGGGCTTTGCGAAAATAGCAACGACGTGGCGCAGACAAAGAAACCCAACACTAACAACACATAGGCATCGCGCTGGCTCACTACCTCTAGGTATTTGAGCCCAAACAGCGAAACCAGCAAGGCGACCCCGGCTTCCGGCCCATAAAGGCGGCCAAAACTATAAAAGGTGAGCGCCACCACAGCCATTAATAGCAGGCTGCGAATAATACGACCGGGGAGCGCCATTCGTTGCCGGTTCACCAGTGCGCGGATCACCACCACCAGCGCAAATAAACCGGTCTGCCAAAGCGGACCTTTGAGCAGCTGGGGTATCGCACAGAACGTCACCGCAAGCGTCAGCCAGAGCTGAGTGTGGGAAGGGACCTGGTAAATGCGCGCCATCAGAACTCCGGGTAACAGGCCAACGCATCCAGCAAGCGCCAGCGGTGCACATCACCGGTGTCCGGTGCTAATGTCAGCCCCGGTAGCACCAATCCATAGGGCTGATGTTCCCGGTCTAGCTCAAGCACCCAATGACACAGAATAGAAAGCCGCTGCTCATCTGCTAGACCTTCCAGCTTGTCCCAACGCAACCAGAGCCGACCGCCCACAGGTTCTTCGAACAACTTGGTGTTTAGGCCTCTGCCTCGAGCATAGCCTTTCCAGTCGATCTTGCGCAGCGAGTCGCCGGGAACGTAACGGCGCAGCCCCTGAAATTCTTCGTTACCGGACTGGCCACTGCTGAAGGCCCTCTGATTATTTTTGCCGCCATCTGCCGGGCAGTTTTCATTTTCCTGGGGGCTAGGCCAGGCAAGGCAATAATGATCCAGTGTCACATAAGACCAGCTGCGTAGCAGGCCAAGAGGAAACCGGCTTTCCACTTTTAACCGCGGCGCGGTTATTTTTCCCCGCCGTGGCAGAAACAAATTCAACCACAGGCTTTCCTCCTCCCCTGCCATAACGCTGACCTGCTGAGCGGCCTGCCCCGGCCAGTACAACCAGACACAATGATGGGCTCGCTGCTCGGCGAATAACACCACTTCCAGCGCCCCTTCTTCGCCACTGAAACCGGACTCTGCCGTGCCATTGCGCAAGCCAAGAGCCGATAAATTGCGAAAGGTATGGAGGATGGTAACCAGAAATAAACTCGCCATTAGAAACGACAGAGCCAAGATCAAATTATTTTCATAGTTAATGCCGCCAATGAACAGCAGCCCGGCCACTAACAGATAGAAAAAACCGTAACCGGTAGGAAAAATAAAAATGCGTTTCTGATTCAGCACTATCTGGCGGGCAGCGGGTAAACGGCGCGTCAACCACCGTTCATAGAGTCCACGCACCCCAAGGGGAAATTTCACCGCGGCACCTTAACGCCGTACCACAGGCACGGACTGCAGCAAGGACTGGCTGATGGCCGCCACACTGCCTCCCTGCCGGACACTCAACCGGTGTTCTGCCACAGAGGCCCAAACAGCCTGAACATCTTCCGGCAATACGTAGTCACGACCGGTTATCAGCGCCCAGGCGCGTGCGGCTCTCAACAGACCCAGCCCTGCACGGGGTGACAGCCCCGCAACAAAGCGATCATCCGAGCGGGTGGCGTCCAGCAACCGCTGTACATAATCGAGAAGTTCACGTGTTACCCGAATCTTGCCCACGACCTGGGCCAGCTTCATCAAACCTTCACCATTGATTACCGCTTTCAACTCACGGACCTGCTGACGCAAATCACCGCCGGCGAGCAGTTCCAGCTCCACATCGGAGGCGGGATAACCCAAGGAAATACGCATCAGGAAGCGGTCAAGTTGGGACTCTGGCAACACAAAGGTGCCAGCCTGATCTATCGGGTTCTGGGTCGCGACCACAAAAAAAGGCGCCGGCAAAGGGCGAGTGACACCATCCAAAGTCACCTGCCGCTCTTCCATGGCCTCCAGTAAAGCGCTTTGGGTTTTCGGCGTGGCCCGGTTGATTTCATCGGCCAACAGCAGCTGAGTAAATACCGGGCCTTCGCGGAGAGAGAATTGCTGGGTGGTAGGGTCAAAAACGGAAACGCCGAGAATATCCGCTGGCAGCATATCGCTGGTGAACTGTACTCGGCGGTAATCCAGCTGGAACACTCGAGCCAACGCATGAGCTAAGGTAGTCTTGCCCATGCCCGGCAGGTCTTCGATCAGCAGGTGGCCACTGGCCAGCATGCAGGTCAGTGCCAGTTTCAGTTGCTCTTCTTTGCCCAGCACAACGCGGCCCACCTGGGCCAAGGCTTTATCCAATGCCTGCATTATGTCCCCTTAACCCCGATTTCTTACCAAAACACTCCAAGGTTGCAAGCTGCAACGCAAGCTAACGCTGTGCAAAAGAGTGTGGTTTAGCTCGCGGGATTCAGTAGAGCCTTCAAACGTGGAAAGTTGAAAAAAGCAAAGCGTGGAAACTTTATCGCACCTCCCAAGGTTGTACCTTGGCTATGCGCTGGCTAACGCCTTGAGGCCGCGGCTCAGGTCTGCCTTCAGATCGTCTATTCCTTCTAAGCCAATGGCCAGACGAATGAGATTCTCGGTTACTCCAGCTCGCTGCTTTTCTTCTTCGTTGACCCGCCCATGCGTTGTTGTCGCCGGGTGAGTCACTGTTGTTTTAACATCACCCAGGTTAGCGGTAATAGAAATCAGGCGAGTGGCATCAATAAAGCGCCAGGCGGCCTGACGATCACGATTGCCGGCGGCGTCTTCCACCTCAATGGACATCACTGCACCATAGGCCGACTGTTGGCTGCCGGCTAGGTCATGCTGCGGGTGACTTTTCAACCCTGCGTAATGCACCCGGGCAACCCCCGGCTGTACTTCAAGCCATTCGGCCAGTGCCATGGCCCGCTCACTCTGTGCCTGCATGCGCAAACTTAGCGTTTCCAGGCCCTTGATAAAGACCCAGGCATTAAACGGGCTCATGCAGGAGCCAGCAGAACGCACGAAACCCAGAATCTCGTTCATGGGCTCTTTTGGTCCGACTACGGCACCTCCGAGGCAACGCCCCTGCCCGTCCAGATATTTGGTGGCGCTATGAATGATCAGGTCAGCGCCCAACTCGATGGGTTTTTGCAGTGCCGGGGTACAAAAACAGTTATCCACCACCAACAGTGCCCCATTGTCATGGGCCAGCTTAGCCAGGGCGGCAATGTCACCCACTTCCGCCAGTGGATTGGACGGTGTTTCCAGAAACAATATTTTCGTTTCCGGGCGGATCGCGGCTTCCCACTGGGACAAGTCGCTCATGTCCACCAAGGTGGTGTCGATGCCGAACTTTTTCAGGTAACGGTCGTAGATCACATTGGTGGTGCCGAACACGCTACGAGAACTAACAAGGTGATCACCCGGCGCCAGCAAGGAGAAAAAGGTGCCGCTGATTGCCGCCATGCCAGATGCAAAGGCGACACAGGCCTCCCCGCCTTCCAACGCGGCCAAGCGTTGCTCGAATGCCCGCACGGTTGGGTTGGTAAAACGGGAATAAATATTGCCCGGCTCTTCACCACTAAACCGTGCCGCCGCTTGCGCCGCGCTTTCATACACGAAGCTGGAGGTCATGAAGATTGGATCGGAATGTGCCATTTCATCCGTGCGCAGTTGCGCAGTACGAATGGCCAAGGTTTCAACATTCAGGGTTGTCGGATCCAGATCATCACTCATCAGAAAATTCTACTCCGCGTTACGGGCGACTTAGCCGATGGTGGCCCATGCCGCCTCCGGGGGTGGTTTCATCACTGTATCAGTGATTATGTAGATCGATAATTTCGTTATCCGCCAAGGCCTGGGTCTTTTCACTATCGCCTTTGGCCGCATCGCTACGGCGGGCTTCCAAGTTGGCCAGGTAATCCGGTGTAATGTTACCCGCAAGGTATTCACCATTGAACACGGAGCAATCGAAGGACACCACCTGCGGATTACCTTCCTTGCACGTTTCCACCAGATCGTCCAAGTCTTGGTAGATTAATCGATCAGCGCCGATCAGTTCACCAATTTCATCCGTGGTTCGACCATGAGCAATCAGTTCTTGAGCCACGGGCATATCGATGCCGTATACATTTGGGTATTTCACCGCCGGCGCAGCAGAAGCGAAATAGACCTTGCGAGCCCCGGCTTCGCGAGCCATCTGAATGATTTCATTACAGGTGGTACCCCGCACGATGGAGTCATCCACCAGCAGCACGTTTTTGCCCTGGAATTCGAGCTCGATTGCGTTGAGCTTCTGGCGCACGGATTTTTTGCGTTGTTGCTGGCCGGGCATGATGAAGGTTCGGCCGATATAACGATTCTTGATAAAACCTTCACGGTATTTCACCCCCAGATGATTGGCCATCTGCAAAGCGGAGGTGCGGCTAGTATCGGGAATCGGGATGACCACATCAATGTCGTGATCAGGCCATTCACGCTCTACTTTTTCGGCCAGTTTTTCGCCCATGCGCAAGCGTGCCTTGTACACAGAAATGCCATCAATAATGGAGTCCGGCCGCGCCAGGTAAACCTGCTCGAAAATACAGGGGTGCAAACTTGCATTTTCGGCACACTGGCGGGTGTGCATTTCACCCTCAGCGGTAATGTAAATAGCTTCACCCGGAGCCAAGTCACGCACTACATTAAAGCCCAGTGAAGACAGCGCCACGGATTCAGAAGCCACCATGTACTCTGGGCCGTTGGGGGTATCTTTGCGGCCAAAACACACAGGACGAATGCCGTGAGGGTCACGGAAGGCCAGGATGCCGTAACCGGTTATCATGGCAACTACCGCATAAGCGCCTTGCACACGATCATGAACCGCTGCAACGGCATCGAAAATATCATTCGGTTCCGGTTTCAGCTTGCCCCGGCTTTGCAGCTCGTGAGCAAAAACATTCAGCAAAACCTCAGAATCCGAAGTGGTGTTGATATGGCGCAGATCAGCACGGAAGATATGTTCGGCTAGGGCTTCGGCATTGGTTAAGTTGCCATTATGGGCCAACGTAATGCCATAAGGAGAATTTACATAGAACGGCTGAGCTTCTGCCGAACTGGAGCTGCCTGCAGTGGGATAACGCACATGGCCAATCCCCATGTTGCCTACAAGGCGGCGCATATGGCGAGTGCGGAAAACGTCGCGCACCATGCCATTATCTTTGCGCAGGTAGAGACGGTCGCCGTCACAGGTCACTATACCAGCCGCATCCTGGCCACGATGCTGGAGAACGGTCAGGGCATCATAAATCCCCTGGTTCACATAGCTATGACCGACAATGCCCACAATGCCGCACATGGTACTTACCTCTAGCTGCCACTTACATTCATGATAAAGGCGAGAAGGCTCTCGCCCACGTCCCGGGTCCACGCTTCCATCATCACCAGATGCGGAACCAGGGTGGATTCGTGCCACCAGGGGTCAGAAGCAAACAAATGCTGACCCAGGGCGACGAGTACGACCATTAGCAACATCCCACGCAGGGCGCCAAACACCATACCCATTAATCTGTCAGTACTACTCAAACCGGTGACGCGGATCAGTTCACCGAGCAAATGATTAATGAGAGCCCCTACAGCCAAAGTCAGAGCAAACAGGCTACCAAAGGCGACAGCGGCACGCAGGCTGGGGGTGGTGATCTGTTCCTGGAGCAGAAGGTCCAGGGCCGGGCTGAACAGGCGGGCGATAATAAAGGCCGCAACCCATGTGAGCAACGAAAAGGCTTCGCGGGTAAACCCCCGGCGAACACTCAAAAGGGCAGAAACTGCGATAACAAACAGGATGATGCCGTCTGCCAGATTCATTTAAAGCGTGCTCTCGCCGGCGGGTGAAGGCTGAAAAAATGGACAATGCCAAACCCAGAAAAAGGCTGGCAGGATGTCCTGTAAATACAGACGGCGCAGTTTATCAGAGCCAAACCCGCTTGCCCATGCATCCCGGCCTTTGCCTCCATCTTCTTAGGCAATCTGAAATAATACTTAGCTAGGCCACGGGAAAGTAAAGCCGAGCTCACTGATACAGATCAGGGCACGTAAATGCGTACCAATCCCTTGAGCTTAAAACGATCGTCATTGGCCAATCGCAATCGCGTTGCTTCGGCATCTTCCTTGCGAATCTCTGGCCCAACCATGACCCGATGAAGCACTTTCCCATCATGGCTATCCGTTTGCGTATAGGCCCGGTACCCTGCCGCTTTAAGCTTGTCGACCATACCCTTAGCGTTATCGGCATTGGAATAACTGCCCGTCTGCACCACAAATCCAGCCAGTACAGGCCCGCCGCTTGGGCCCAACTGAGGCGCGCTCACAGGGTCTTCCGGCGGAGGCACTGCCGCATCCTCCTTAATAGGGATAACGGGCTCTGGCTGATCCGGAACGACGCTGGCATTATCTTCATTTAATTGTTGTTCAGCCGCCTCCTGTACCGCTTCATGGTCGGCGACAATGCGCTCATCCGCTACCTCACGAAGTTCCTGCTCAACAACCGGCTCAACCAAAACTGTTTTGTGCTCCGGCGGTTCAGGAATATGCATCTCCAACGCACCACGTACTTGCTCAGGGGTACGAAACAGAAACGGCGCCAGCGTCGCCGCCAGAACCAATAACAATATAATGCCTACAAGGCGCTGACGCGTTCGATTATCCACCCGTTTCTCCATTCAGCATTCATTGGAGGGCGTTGAGACATAACGGCCTAGCCCTACGATTGCGGTTCCCGAGCTTCTGCCACCGTATAAAAGGAGCCGAAAACAATCACCTGATCATCCGCCGATGCCGCCGCCAACGCTGCATGAGTAGCAGCCGCCACACTCGCGTACTCATTGTACTGGGCTGTAGCCGGTAAAGCGCTTTGTAACACCCTAGTGGATGCTGCGCGGGGAATCCGTGGTGCGGCCAGATACCAGTGTGCAGCCATCCCTTCGAATAATGCCATCACCCCATCAAAGGGCTTATCTGCCATCATGCCAAACACCAGATGTCGGGTTCCGGCACAATCAGGCAGCTGTCGAAGAAAACGTTGCACCGCCGGAAGATTGTGACCCACATCGAACCAACAGGACACACCAGCAATGAGTTGATGTTCGCAACGCCCAAACAAGCCCAACGTAGCAACCGCCGCTAAATCCCCCTGCTGACAGTTTACGCCGGCCAGGCTCAGCGCCTGACAGGCCGTAGCCAGATTATCAGCACCTAGGCGCACGACTTCCGGTAAGTTCACCGACTCGCCATCAATCAACCACAGTGTAGCGCCATCAATGTGAAAATCACGGCCGGCGAACACTGGAATAGCGCCTAATGTTGAAACCAGGGGCACAAGGTTATCCGGCCAGAGCGCTTCACCATACACCAGCGGCTTACCGGGCCGCGCGATACCGCATTTCTCTGCCGCAATGGCTTCACGGGTGTTGCCAAGCCAGTCCTGATGGTCAAGCCCCACGGAGGTCACCACAGACACATCGGGTTCGACAATATTGACCGCATCCAACCGCCCCCCCAAGCCGACCTCCAGCAAGATCAGGTCGGCATTACTATCCTTGAATAACCAGAGAGCAGCCAGGGTGGTGAATTCAAAATAGGTAAGTGGCACGCCTGCCCTTGCGAGCTCCACTTGTGCGAATGCTGCACACAACTGCGTATCACTCGCCAGACCATCTGGCAACCGTATCCGTTCGTTGAACACATGAAGGTGAGGAGAGGTGTAGAGGCAAACCTTGCGGCCTTGCTGTTCTGCCAAGGCGGTCATCAAACGCAGCGTTGAGCCTTTGCCGTTGGTGCCGGCAACGGTAATCACTGGAACAGAAAAGCGGGCCACCTCCAAGCGGGTGGCCACGTCACGAAGCCGATCCAAGCCCAGCTCAATATCGGCCGGGTGCATGGCTTCAATGCGACGCAGCCACTCGGGCAAAGAGCCTGGCAGTGGGCTGTCAGTCATCCAGAGCTAGTGGCGGCCAGCCCATCATGTTAGCCAGTAAGCGATAAAGGGTCTCGCGCATATCGTGGCGGGAGACGATCATGTCGATGGCACCGTGCTCGAGTAGAAATTCACTGCGTTGAAACCCTTCGGGCAGTTTCTGGCGCACAGTCTGTTCAATTACCCGCGGGCCGGCAAAGCCGATCAACGCATTAGGCTCAGCCACATTCACGTCTCCCAGCATGGCCAGGGACGCCGACACCCCGCCGTAAACAGGATCGGTAAGCACAGAAATAAACGGCAAACCTGCTTGGCGCATCTTCTCCAGCGCGGCGCTAGTTTTTGCCATTTGCATCAGTGAGAACAACGCTTCTTGCATGCGCGCCCCGCCACTGGCTGCAAAACAAACTAATGGCAACTTCTGCTCAAGACACACATTCACCGCACGCACAAAGCGCTCACCCACCACGGAGCCCATGGAACCGCCCATAAAACTGAACTCAAAGGCACAGGCAACCAGCGGTTCACCATGCAAAGCGCCCTTCAAAACGACCAGTGCATCTTTCTCATCGGTGGCCTTCTGTGCCGCTACAAGGCGATCCTTATACTTCTTGGAATCCTTGAATTTGAGACGATCCACAGGGGACAGTTCCGTACCGATTTCCGTCTGCACACCTTCATCAAGAAACAGCTTAAGGCGACGGCGGGCACTAATACGCAAATGGTGATCGCACTTTGGACATACATCCATGTTGCGATCGAGTTCCGGCCGGTAGACTACCCCTTCGCATCGCGGGCACTTTCGCCACAGCCCTTCAGGAATGTTGTTGCGGCGACTTTCCTGGGGTCGACGTACGGCAGGGAGGATTTTCTCCAGCCAGTTGCTATTGCTCATGCAAGGGTCCCGTTATTGATCCATGGCTTTACGCATAGCGCTGAGAATACCCCCAACCGCGTCATTAATCGCGTCGGGAGTATTCTTATTTTCAGCAATTTGATTAACCAGAGCACTACCAACGACCACACCATCGGCTACCCGGCTCACCGCCTGCGCAGATTCAGCGTCTTTGATACCAAAGCCGACCCCAATGGGCAATTGGGCAAGGTTGCGAATTGTTTCAACGCGGCTGGCCACCTCTTCCACATTCAGGGTTGCAGAGCCAGTAACACCCTTCAAAGAGACATAATACAGATAGCCGGAACCGGCTTCGCCAATCAGCTTTATGCGAGTATCAGAGGTAGTCGGTGCCACCAGAAAGATCATGTCTAGGCCATGGGCATCCATAACCGGCCTTACTTCCAAAGCCTCTTCTGGCGGCAAATCCACCAACAACACCCCATCCACACCCGCATCTTCTGCGGCCTTAGCGAAAGATTCATAGCCCATTACTTCAACCGGGTTCAAATACCCCATCAGCACCACAGGGGTCTGCGTGTTGGTTTCACGGAAGATCTTCACCATGGCCAGTACATCACGGGTGGACGTGTTGTGCTGCAAAGCCCGCTCACAGGCCAACTGGATTACCGGCCCATCGGCCATGGGATCGGAAAACGGCACCCCCAGCTCAATAATATCTGCCCCGGCATCCACCATGGCGTGCATCAACGGCACGGTTACATCCTTAACCGGATCACCCGCCGTTACAAAAGGAATCAGCGCTTTACGGTTCTCACCGTCTAGGCGCTGGAAGCAACGTTCAATACGACGCATTTCTGCTCCTTAAAAATCGGGTAAAGGAAAGGCCCCATGGGTCTTTCCAAGCCGACACTTTCCTACGCGGGAAAGCATCGCCTTAACAAGCAAACGACCTAAACAGAATTAAAAATCGATTCCATCAATGGCGGCCACGGTCAGGATATCCTTGTCACCCCGACCAGATAGATTCACCACAATGTTCTGATCCGCAGACATGGTGGGGGCCAGCTTGCGAGCGTAGGCCAGCGCATGGGCAGACTCTAAAGCTGGCATAATGCCTTCTACCTGAGTCAATTCGCGGAACGCCGACAGGGCTTCTTGGTCGTCAGCAGCCACATAATTAACCCGGCCAATATCCTTAAGCCAGGAATGTTCAGGCCCGACACCCGGGTAATCCAAACCCGCCGACACGGAATGTGTTTCGATGATCTGGCCGTTATCGTCTTCCATCAGGTAAGTACGATTGCCGTGCAAAACACCCGGGCGGCCCGCGTTTAAAGGCGCAGCATGACGACCGGTTTCAATACCATCCCCCGCCGCTTCTACACCATACATGAGCACATCCTCATCGTTGAGGAAGGGATGGAACAGACCAATAGCATTGGAGCCACCGCCGACACAGGCTACTAGCGCATCGGGAAGCTGCCCCGCCTGTTTCAGACTTTGTTCACGGGCCTCACGCCCAATAATGCACTGGAAATCGCGCACCAGCTGCGGATAAGGGTGAGGACCGGCCACGGTGCCGATAATGTAGAAAGTGTTGTCAACGTTGGTCACCCAGTCACGCATGGCCTCATTCATAGCGTCTTTTAAGGTACGAGACCCTGAGGTAACCGGAATCACTTCCGCGCCCAGCAACTTCATTCGATAGACGTTGAGTTTCTGACGCTCCACATCTTCCGCGCCCATATACACTTGGCATTCTAGACCTAACCGTGCGGCCACTGTCGCCGTGGCCACACCGTGCTGGCCCGCACCGGTTTCTGCAATCACACGGGGCTTGCCCATATGCTTGGCTAGCAGAGCTTGGCCAATGGTGTTATTCACCTTGTGAGCGCCGGTGTGATTGAGATCTTCGCGCTTGAGCCAGATCTTCGCCCCACCGAGCTGCTTCGACCATCGCTCCGCCAGATAAAGCGGAGATGGGCGGCCCACATAATGGGCCAAATCATAGTCGAAATCCGCGCGGAACTGCGGATCGTCCTTAAGACGCTCATACATGGCCGTCAGTTCGTCCAGTGCCCCCATCAGGGTCTCCGAAACAAAGCTGCCACCAAACCGGCCAAAGTGGCCACGCGCATCAGGAAAAGCAGAAAAATCAGGGCGTTCAGACACCAGCTACTCCTCGTGTTTTGACACTATTAATAAAGACACGGATGGCAGAGGCATCTTTGATGCCACCGCTGCGGCCACCCTGAACATTCTTCTGTTCAACACCACCACTCACATCCACTGCCCATGGCTGAACCTGTGTCACAGCTGCAGCCACATTCCCTGGGTGCAGGCCACCGGCCAGCACTACAGGCAGAGGCAAGGTTTTAGGTACCCTGCCCCAGTTAAACGTCTCCCCAGTCCCGCCCGGCACGCCAGCAACATAACTGTCGATCAGCAAACCTGCCGCATTACGGTAAATCTGAGCATAATGGTGGAGATCCACATCATCCTTCATTCGAACTGCCTTGATCCATGGTCGGTTAAAACTGTCGCAAAACTGCGGATTTTCATTTCCATGGAACTGCAATAAGTCCACCGGCACTCTGGCCAGCACCCCTTCAATCTCAGCACGAGACGCATCAACAAAAAGCGCCACCGTGGTAACAAACGGCGGCAAGCTGGCACAGATTTCTGCTGCTTGTCGAGCAGTAACAGCACGAGGGCTGGGCCCATAAAAAACTAGGCCAATGGCATCGGCACCGGCGTTCGCCGCCGCTAAACCATCTTCAATTCGAGTAATGCCGCAGATTTTGACCCGGGGTACGGTCATGGGTTCTCCAGTGTAACAAAGGCAGGCCGATAAGGGTTAATTATGCCTCAAGACGGTCCGGCAGCCACAGGGGCCCCAGGGGCTCATCAGGTAACGCGAAGAGCTCAGGGTACTCAATTTCCACCAGATATAGTCCAAAGGGCGGAGCTGTCGCAGCGCCCAGCCGCCGATCTCGACATTCCAGAACGTCTTTGGCCCAAACAGGCGGTTTCTTACCTGCACCCACCTTCATCAGGACCCCAGCTATATTACGCACCATGTGCATCAAGAACGCGTTAGCATGTGCCTCAAGCACCAGCACTTTGCCCTGTTCATATAGTTCAAGGCTATGCAGAGTCTTTAACGGTGACTTGGCCTGGCAATGCACGCTGCGGTAGGCAGTGAAGTCATGATGACCCACCAAATACGATGCAGCCTCACGCATGGCGGCAACATCCAGAGGACGGTGATTCCAGGTTACCTGGCTGCGGTAGAGCGCCGGGGGGCGAGCATGGTTATAAATTACGTAGCGATAACGGCGACTCACAGCAGAAAAACGCGCGTGAAAATCATCGCTCACTGGCACCGCCCACCGTATGGTCACATCTCTTGGCAGATTGGTATTGCCCCCCATAATCCAGCTCTTCATCTCACGGGGCGCATCGGAATCGAAGTGCACCACCTGCCCAGTGCCATGTACCCCTGCATCAGTACGACCGGCGCACACTACGGTCACCGAATGGTTGGCCACTTTAGACAGTGCCGCTTCCAGGCATTCCTGAACTGTGCGCACTCCTGATTGTTGCATCTGCCAACCACGAAAATCAGTGCCATCGTACTCAATACCCAGCGCAATGCGTGTCATCGTTCACCGTCTCGTTGCCGTTTACGCAAAACTGCTACCCATAAAAAAGGGGGGCGATACCATAAGGCATCGCCCCCCTTTTTCCTAGCCAGAGTGGCGGGTTAACCCACCTGCCCAAGCAGCTCTCTTGCTTCGTTCTGTTGCTGAGCGCTACCTTCGGAGATCACTTCGCTGAGAATATCCTTCGCCCCTTCGCTATCGCCCATGTCGATATAGGCTTTGGCTAAATCTAGCTTAGTGGCATTTTCGTCAGTTTCACCCAAGAAGTCGAAGTCATCTTCATCTGCCAACACATCCGCACTGGACGAGTCGGACGCATCATCCTCCGAGGTGTCGGGCACCAACGCCAGATCAATGTTCAACGACGCGTCCTCGCGTTTCTGCTCATCCGTCGCTTCAACAGCGGAAGACTCATCTAGTGATGGGGACTGATCATCCTCTAGATCCAATGAAGTGATTGGATCTAGAGAATCGTCTGCCTCAACGGCGTCAACCAGCGATTGCTCCGCTTCATCCAGATCCAGATCAATCTCGAGATCCGCCAGAACATCATCCACTTCATGCTGTGGAGCACTGCCCGTTTCATCAGATAAATCCAGATCGTCCAGTGACAAATCCAGCTCTTCATCATTAACTGGATCGGTAGAAAGATCGTCAAACTCAGCATTCATCTCATCTAGGTTGAGATCACCAAATACCGTGTCGCCATTCTGGGTAGAGGTGCCGATGTCATCCAGCTCAAGCACAGAATCGGCTGACAGCGACTGCTTGTCCGCATCAGACATTTCAGGGGCTTGCGAAGTCTCGCCTTCACTATCGAAATCCAGGCTAAATCCTTCGTCAATGCTAGCATCGGAAGAAGCTGAGTCACGGTCAGCTCCCAGCATGACAGTGGCGTCTGCGTTGTCAGCCTCAATAGCATCTAACTCGAAATCAAAATCAGCCAGCTCATCGGAGATTTCCTCCGGCTCAGGGCTTAGCGCTTCTGCCTGGATGGTCGGAGCAGAAAAGGCCTCGTCATTCAAACCCGAGGACAAGCCCATTTCCAGATCATCCAGAGACAGCTCTTCATCGTCTTGGGAAACTGGGGCAACACTACCCAAGCGAGCGATAGCCGCATCCATATCGGCACCAGTACCAGCATAGGCGGTTGCCTGCTGCTGGAAGGCCGCGTCATCGCCCATTTCCTTGAGCAACTCCAGCAGGCGGACTTTCAGATCTGACCTTTCGGGCGACTTGTTAATTTCATTGCGCAGAAAATCTACCGCTTGCGGGTAACGGCCATAGGCCACATAGACTTCCACATCTTCCAGCGGGTCCTGGCTACCACCTTGCTCTTGTCCTGGTGGCGACACCACATCATCATCTTCGACCGTCGCGACAGTAGACCCGTCATCATCCAGATTCAGGTCAAATTCACTGTCCTGCTGGTCGTCAGCAGCCTCAAAAAATGGGCCATCCAGCACTTCGTTATCGTCTTTTTTCTTGCCGCGCAGAAGCAGAAAAATCAACAGCACAATAACGAGAACACCCAGAAGGATGTACAGCAGGTTGGCCATGATCAGATCGACAATGCCCCCTAAAGCAACCGGCGATTGCGCCGGGGCAACCGGCTCCGGTTTGCCCACTGGCGCTACCGGCTCGACCACACTATCCGTAGCCGTCGCTTCACCTTCCGCTCTCTGCGCATTATCAGCTATCGCATTGGCTTGTTTCGAGCTACCTGTGGCGCTGGACTTAGCGGCCTCTTTTGCTAACTCTTCGTCAGAACCTTCTAGCGCAACCACACCACTTTCAGTGGATGGCTCGTTGCTGTTATTACTGAAATTAGCGGCTTCTTCCGTTGCCGTATCGTCCGCCATGCCTCCATCTGCGGAGGAAAGTTCCGGTGCGACCGGCTCTTCCATCAACGGATCACTGTTCGGCGCAGCCACGCCCTGCTCTTCGCGTAATTGACGCAACTCTTGCTGCAATTGAGTAATCTGATCGTTACGCAGCTTAAGTAGTTCCGAGCTGGTAGCGCTCTGCTCTTCAAGAGCATTCAGTCGAGATCTCAGTTCGGCGTTTTCACGATCTAGGCGATCCAGGCTTTCATCGCGAATCGCCAGTTCATTCTCTAGCGTAGCGGTATTAGCGTTACCCTGCCTAGCATCACCAGTGCTGTTACCATCATCTACACCCGCGGTGGATTCCGGAGCGATCAATTTCATTTCACCACGAGCTGGCGAATCTACACCCTCTTCATCAGCATCAACCACCTGACGCGAACCATCGATCTGTGCGCGCTGGGGCGCTTGAATGCCACGCTGCTCCAACATATCACGCCATTGACGGTTCTGGTCAGCCACTTCCGCGATCGCAGAACGAGTAGAAATGGTACGCACTTCCTGCTCGCTGGGAATACGCAGCACGACGCCTTCGCGGACCAAATTGACATTGTTGTTAATAAACGCATCCGGGTTGATTTGCTGAATGGCCACTAACATCTGTTGTACCGACACGCTGTTAGAAGGCCGGTTATTCAGCGCGATTTGCCACATGGTATCGCTAGAACGCACGGTATAACGATTACGCGCGCCACTGTCAGCCTCAGCAGGAGTAGATTCAGCCTGCCAAGGCTCGGATGCAATTTCGGATTCAAGCGTTTTCTCAGACGGGGACTGTGTTGCAGTTGAGGGCTGACTGCGAGTGGCTGGCTGCGGCACACGACTGATGACCGGGGCCGCGGTCACCGTACTATCCGCAAAGCTGGGCGGGTCCAGCAGTACGGTATATTCACGCATCAATCGGCCCGTGGGCCAAAGGAATTCAACCAGGAAGTTCAGATAGGGTTCGCGTACCGGCTGATCCGTAGAAATATGCAGCTGAGCTTTATCGCCATCCTGAAACTCTACAGAAAACTCCAAGCGATTGAGAAAATAGCTGCGGTCAACACCAGCGGCATCGAATTCCGACTGAGGGGCAAGGTTAACCAGAATTTCTTCTGCTGAAAGGTCACCAACTTCATGCAGTGAAACATCCATATCCAAAGGCTGGTTCAAATAAGAATGAAGCTGATAATCGCCTACCCCCAGTGCCGCTGCTACCCCAGGGGCCATCATCGCCACAGCCGTTAAGCCAAACCCAAGTTTTCGAAGCATGGTCGAACCCTTTATTTATTATGTTTCCCGTGCTCAGCCCAATCCCGCGGGCGCTGCGAACGTACCCAAGTCGGCAAGCTACCTACATCATCATTACGCATTCTGCCTTAGGCTTGAAGAAAAACCTAGAAACCGCGTCACATAATGTCAGTAACTATCCATCACAGATAATCTTTTAGCAACTTCTCCACTATTTTCACTGCGTTGAGAGCGGCCCCCCAACGAACATTATCGGCAACACTAAAATAGCTCAACCCACCCCCCGCTTCCATCTCCTCGCGGACACGAGAAATGCGCATTGCGGGCGGCCCTTCAACCATTGCTACCGGGGACACGGCCTGGGGATCGTCACTGTCCTCAACTGACATATCCTCATCGCCATCCCATAACGTATAACACTGCGCCGCAGACAGCCCCTGAATGCTGCGCAGGCTAACGCTTTGCCCATAACCATAGAAAACGGGCACCCGCACCATCGTTACCTGCACTGACAACGGCTGATCTGCAAGGACCCGGCGAGTTTCCAAAATCAGCTTCAGCTCTTCACTGGTAAAACCGTTTTCCTGCATCTGGCCACTTACAGGCAACACATTGAACGCGATCTGAGCTTGAGCGGCCTCACTGGGCGCCAGGCCGTTCAGCAGACGCACACTTTGCTGGGCCAGTTGGTCCACTCCTGCCTTACCAGTGGCTGATGCCGCCTGAAACTGGGTAACCACCACCTCCTGTAACGGCCCCTGTTCAGTTAACGGCTTCAGGGCGCGCACCAACTGCACGGTTGACGCATCCGCACAGGCCACCAGATTTTGCTCCCTGGCTTGGGCCAGCATCTCGTCATTAACGCCCGCCACAACCAGTGGAATATCCGCTTCGTAGCGGAAAGCTGGAGATAGGTCGACCACCACCACCCCGCACTCTGCGGCGTGCGGAGCCAGCGCCTGGCTGACTGATGCCCCAGCTGCAAATAAGGCAATTTCCACTTGGGAAAAGTCGAAATCATCGGCCTTACCCACCGTCAGAGACTTGCCCGCAAACGAAACCTTGCTGCCTGCACCATTTTCGGAAGCCAAAACAAAAAGCTCGCCGACCGGAAATTTCCGATCCGCGAGCAATTTGATGATGGCCTCACCGACCAAGCCGGTAGCTCCGACAATGGCCAGATTGATTGACCGATCCATTACTTACCTCTGGTTTGTCGCCTTTAGTGTTCGAGAAGAATGCGCAGCATGCGACGCAATGGTTCGGCTGCGCCCCACAAGAGCTGATCACCTACGGTAAAGGCATTCAGGAATTCGCCGCCCATATTGAGCTTGCGTAAACGGCCCACGGGAATACCCAAGGTGCCGGTGACCGCTGTAGGCGTCAGATCGCGCAAGGTATCTTCCTTGGTATTGGGCACCACTTTGACCCAATCGTTGGACTTGGCAATGATGTCGTTAACTTCATCCATAGGCACATCGCTATTGAGCTTTACGGTCAGTGCTTGGGCATGACAACGCATGGCACCAATACGAACACAGGTGCCATCCAAGGCAATCGGGTCGCTGCTACGGCCGAGAATCTTGTTGGTTTCCGCCTGCGCCTTCCATTCTTCCTTGCTCTGCCCGTTCTCCATTTCCTTATCAATCCAAGGCAGCAGAGAGCCCGCCAGCGGGAAGCCAAAGTGCTCACGGGGCATGGCATCGCTACGCATGCTCGCCGCTACTTGACGATCAATATCCAGAATCGCACTAGCAGGATCTGCCAGCTTGTCGGAAACATCACCGTGAATCTTACCCATCTGGGCAATCAACTCACGCATGTTCTGGGCACCAGAACCAGACGCCGCCTGATAGGTCTGGGCACTGGCCCATTGCACCAACCCTTCGTTGAACAAGCCGCCCAGGCCCATCAACATCAGGCTCACAGTACAATTACCGCCGACAAAATCCTTGGTGCCATTGTGTAGCGCAGAATCAATCACCGAACGGTTTACCGGATCGAGCACGATGACGCTATCGTCTTTCATTCGCAAAGTGGATGCCGCATCAATCCAGTAACCATCCCAGCCGGCTTCACGCAGCTTCGCGTACACCTCGTTAGTGTAATCCCCACCCTGGCAGGTCACGATCACATCCAGCGCTTTCAATTCATCAATACTTTTGGCATCGCCCAGGGCCGGAATATCCTTGCCCACGTCCGGGCCAGCCTGTCCGACCTGAGAGGTCGAGAAAAAGACCGGTTCGATATCTGCAAAATCATTTTCGGCAGTCATGCGCTCCATCAGTACGGAACCCACCATGCCACGCCAGCCGACAAAACCGACTTTTTTCATTAGAAACTGTCTCCTGAAAGGATTGCCCTTTCTATCAGTGAATAAATGCGCGTGTGACGCCTGGCCCTGTGCCTCTGTTATGCCTTTAACAGTGCATCGGCAACGGCGCTGCCCATTTCTTCGGTGCCCACTTTGCGAGTGCCCTCGGTATAGATATCCGCTGTACGAAGCCCCTGATCAAGAACGCTCTCCACCGCTGCCTCGATGGCATCGGCCACATCGCCACGCTCAAGGCTGTAACGCATCAGCATGGCCAGCGACATAATGGTCGCCAGCGGGTTGGCGATGCCCTGGCCGGCAATATCCGGTGCCGAGCCGTGGCAGGGTTCATACAAGCCCTTGCGGTTTTCATCCAGTGACGCGGAGGGCAACATTCCGATGGAACCGGTGAGCATGGCGGCTTCATCGGAGAGAATGTCACCAAACAGGTTGCCGGTGACAATCACATCAAACTGTTTCGGCGCACGCACCAGTTGCATGGCCGCGTTGTCCACATACATATGCGACAACTCGATCTCCGGGTAGGCTTTTGCTTCCTCGGTGACCACTTCTTTCCAAAGCTCGGTGACTTCCAGCACGTTAGCTTTATCCACCGATAACACACGCTTATCGCGTTTCATGGCCAGCTCAAAGGCCACTTTAGCGATACGGCGCATTTCCGACTCGGTATAGACATAGGTGTTGAAGCCTACACGTTCGCCATTTTCTTCCTTGATGCCGCGGGGCTGACCGAAGTAAATACCACCGGTTAACTCACGCACGATCAGGATATCCAGCCCGGACACTACTTCCGGTTTCAGGCTGGAGGCATCTGCCAATTGCGGAAACAAAATAGCCGGGCGCAGATTCGCAAACAAACCCAGCGTCGAGCGCAAGCGCAGCAGACCGCGCTCCGGACGCTTGTCCCGTTCTATGGCATCCCATTTTGGACCACCAATAGAACCGAAAAGAATGGCGTCGGCGGCGCGCGCTTTTTCCAATGTGGTTTGCGGCAATGGATCATTTTCCGCATCCACCGCAGCCCCACCCACCAAGGCTTCATCCAGCTCCACATCCAAAGCAAATTTCTGCTTGGCTACGTCCAGCACTTTAACCGCCTCACGGACGATTTCAGGACCAATTCCGTCGCCCGCTAACACCAATACTTTGCTCATTACTGCTTCCTGTCTACTGCAGCCCTATCGGGCATTAAAAGTTTTTCGCTACCAGCACATCATCTGGGGCAGAGGCCTTTACCAACTCAAGAGAATATTCTTTGCTGCCCTCTGCTGCTCGGATGCGAACCTGATAGATTCCACCTTCTAAGAAGGTATAACGGAATTTGCCAAAACGAAGGATGCCGCCCTGATCAGCGAAAACTTCTACCGAGTGTTTGCCCGCTTCAAGCTGTACGCTCTGAGAACCCGCTTGCTCGGTAATCCGATCACCATCCACTTTGAACAGTGAGGCCTTAGCCTCACTGCTGGTGGGCATTTTCCAGCCCGCCCCTTGGTCTTGCTGCACCGGCGATTCGAGTTGATTGTCCACCGTTAATGTAGCGGCTTGCTCCCCGGTAGGGGCATGGTACATACCCGTAGAGGCACAGCCTGCTAACATCAGAACCGACATCAACGACAGAGACAGTAAACGCAACATACAACCTCCTTGGCTATTCTTTTAATGGTCGGCAAAAACCCAAGGTTCACGCTCTATTCGGCTTCTTTCATAGGCCCGGATCGCATCCGCCTCGTTCAGGGTTAAACCAATCTCATCCAAACCGTTGAGCAAGCAATGTTTGCGAAATTCATCAATTTCGAATGGTAGCGGTTCTCCGCTTTCGGGAATCACCTGCTGGCCCTCCAGATCGATCGTAATCCGGTATCCGCCCTTGCTGCTAACCACTTGAAACAGGGCTTCCACGTTATCTTCGGATAACACAATGGGCAACAAACCATTTTTGAAGCAGTTGTTGTAGAAGATATCCGCAAAACTCGGCGCGATGATTGCCTTAAAGCCAAAATCCATTAGCGCCCAGGGCGCATGCTCACGACTGGAACCACAACCGAAGTTGCGACGCGTCAACAGAATGCTGGCGCCCTGATAGTCTGGTTGATTCAATACAAAATCGTTGTTTACCAGGCGCGCAGCGTTGTCCTGTCCCGGAAAACCTTCGTCCAAATAACGCCATTCATCAAACAAGTTAGGACCAAAACCGGTCCGCTTAATGGACTTGAGGAACTGCTTGGGGATGATCTGATCGGTATCCACATTGGCACGATCAAGCGGAGCCACCAGACCATCGTGACGTACGAATTTTTCCATGGTGTTACTCCTTATGCCTGATCCAGCTCGCGAATATCCACAAAATGGCCCGCCACCGCAGCGGCGGCTGCCATGGCAGGGCTAACCAGATGCGTACGCCCGCCATTGCCTTGACGCCCCTCGAAATTGCGGTTCGAGGTAGAGGCACAATGCTCTCCGGCTTCCAGACGGTCCGGATTCATCGCCAGACACATGGAACAACCAGGCTCACGCCATTCAAAACCAGCCTCAACAAATATCTTATCTAATCCCTCTTTCTCTGCCTGTTGCTTGACCAACCCGGATCCTGGCACCACTAGCACCTGTTTAACGCTACCGGCTTTCTGGCGGCCTTTAGCCACCTCTGCCGCCGCGCGTAAATCCTCGATACGGGAGTTTGTGCACGAGCCGATAAAGACGCGATCCACCTTGATCTCGGTAACAGGCATCCCAGGGGTCAGGCCCATGTATTCATAAGCACGGGTCATACCCGAGCGTTTAACCTCATCCGTCTCTGCAGCCGGATCGGGAAGGTGGGCATCCACAGGCACCACCATTTCCGGGCTGGTCCCCCAGGACACCTGCGGTTTGATATCCGCTGCATCAATGTCCACCTGCTGATCGAATTGTGCATCAGCGTCGGACACCAGCGTGCGCCAGTAGGCTTCAGCCTTATCCCAATCCGCACCCTTGGGAGCAAAGGGGCGCCCTTTAACGTAATCGATGGTGACGTCGTCTACCGCCACCATGCCAGCGCGGGCACCGGCTTCAATGGCCATATTGCAGACCGTCATACGGCCTTCCATGCTCAGGCTGCGCATGGCACTGCCGGCAAACTCAAGCGCATAGCCGGTGCCACCTGCGGTGCCGATAACACCGATAATGTGCAACACTACATCTTTCGCGGTAACACCTGGGCCAAGCTCACCTTCAACAGACACCCGCATGTTGTTCATTTTTTTGGCTACCAGAGTTTGGGTCGCCAAAACGTGCTCAACCTCACTGGTGCCAATACCGTGGGCCAGGCAGGCCAACGCGCCATTAGTGGAGGTGTGGGAATCGCCGCAGACCACGGTCATGCCCGGCACTACCGCACCCTGCTCCGGGGCCATCACATGAACAATACCCTGGCGCACATCACCAATACCGAATTCGGTAATGCCGAATTCGCGCGTGTTGTTTTCCAGTGTCTGCACCTGAATACGGGACGTCTCATCAGTAATATCAGCGGCACTGTTAAACGGTGTCGTCGGAACATTGTGATCAATGGTTGCCACGCTGGCGCTGGTCCGCCAAGGTTGGCGCCCCGCCAGGCGCAGCCCCTCAAACGCCTGAGGCGATGTGACCTCATGAATAATTTGGCGATCGATGTAGATTAATGCGGAACCGTCCTCGCGTTCAGCGACGAGATGAGCGTCCCACAATTTGTCGTAGAGGGTCTTGCCGGCCATGTCTATCTCCCTGAGCCGCCTGAGGTCACTGACTGAGACCATAAATTCGGCTGGTTTATCACTGTTAATTAATGTAGAACTACGCCATCAATAAATCCAATTCATATTTTTCATTTTTAAGATAACCAATTATTATCCCCGTACTGACACTGTGGATGCCCCGGGAATGATCGATACCCCAACGCTAACCGCCTTTATGGCCGTCGCCGAAACAGGCTCATTTTCTGCTGCCGCAGAACGCCTGTACATCACGCAACCGGCCATTAGCAAGCGCATTGCGCTACTGGAACAACAGCTTGAAGCCCGTTTGTTTGACCGCGTAGGACGCCAGATTCAACTGACAGAAGCTGGGCGCTCATTGCTGCCTCGCGCCCGCCAGGTACTGATGGACGTGGAAGATATCGCCCGTGCAATACACGACCTGTCCGGTGAAGTCACTGGCAAGTTGCGCATCGGCACCAGCCATCATATTGGACTGCATAGATTGCCACCGGTTCTGCGCCAGTTCTCCCGAGATTACCCGCAGGTAAAACTGGATATTCACTTCATTGATTCGGAAGAAGCCTGGGAAGGTGTGCTGCACGGCGAGCTAGAGATGGGGGTTGTCACCTTACCGCCGCAACCGGATGAACGCCTGAATAGCGAGGTCATTTGGAACGACCCACTCGTATTCATGTGTGCACCGGAGCATCCTTTAGCGAAACAGGACAATCTGACGCTGGAATCCTTTACCGGTCACAGTGCCATTCTGCCCTCACCGGTCACCTTTACGCGCGGCATCGTGGAGCGACTGTTCGACGAGCATAACCTGAAGCTGGATATCGCCATGTCCACCAATTATCTGGAAACCATCCATATGATGGCGTCCATTGGCCTGGGCTGGAGTGTTCTTCCCGCCACCATGGTCGACAGAGGCATGATTCAGCTGCCGGTGAATGTGCCACTACCCGAACGTCAGCTCGGCGTAGTGACTCACCCGGCACGAAGCCAATCCAACGCGGCCCAGGCATTCCTGCGCGCCCTGCGTGGGCAGATCACCTGATCTGTCCACGGTGCGCTGAGCGAGTCACCCCGCCCGCCACCAACAACCCCGCAGCCAGCACCGCGACAAGCGTCGCGGCGAAAAACAAATTTACGCCCCATTGCTGCCACAGCACACCGGACAAGCCGGCTCCGGCCGCCCACCCAGCACCAAAGCCCAGACTGGAATACAGTGCTTGCCCCTGGCCACCCAGTGCCTCACCGAACTGACGGTGCACCCAGGCAATGCTGGCGGCATGGAAGCTGCCAAAGCTAGCCGCATGGAGCAGCTGAGCCAATGCCAACAACCATAGCGAATCCCCCGCCATAGCAATCATCAACCAACGCAACGCGGCTAACAGCAGGCTCGCCACCAGAATCCAGGGGATATAAAAGCGCGATAGCAGCCGGTGCATCACCACAAACAAGCCCACCTCGGCCAGCACGCCCAAAGACCACAACAAACCAACAACGAATTTGCTCAAACCCAGCTCTTCCAAATAAATGCTATAGAAGGTGTAATACGGGCCGTGGGACATCTGCATCAGAAACGAGGCGATTAAAAAAAGGCTGACTGCCGGGCGCCGTAACACCTGCCAAGCCGACACCCCTGCCCCGGAAGCCCGACTCCGCGGTGCGTTGCCCGCCGGCAGCGTCAGCGTGCCTAACCACAGCAACCAGAGCAGACCACTGAGCACCCAGGGCAACACAGCCGTCCCGGCCCGATCGAGCACCTCCCCCAGCACCAAAACGGCGAGAATAAACCCCACCGAGCCCCACAGCCGAACGTGACTGTAACGATGTGATTGGCTGCCCAGTGACTGCAGGGTAAGCACCTCGAACTGGGCCAGCACCGCATTCCAGAAGAAACTGAAGGACACCAGTAAAGTTGCCATGCCCCAAAAGGTGTCTACCCAGAACACTGGCAGAAATACGATGGCAGCCAGCAGGTTACCGGCACGAATAATGCGCAGCCGTTGCCCGCTGCGATCTGCCAGCCAACCCCACAGGTTCGGGGCGCCAATTTTGGTCAGTTGAGGAATGGCCATCAGGCCGCCAATGGCGACGGCACTGAAGCCAAGATCTTTCAGATACAGGGACCAGTACGGCACCAGCGTGCCGAGCAGCCCGAAATAGAAAAAATAGAAGCCTGACAGTCGCCAGTAATAGGGCATGAACGATAAACCTTGTCTTGCAGAAAGCGCCCAATGCCGGTGCAGTGTAAACAGCGTTCTACCTCAGGCGCTTTTGCTGATTTTCCTTGTCTGGCGTCTGGCCTCCGTTAAACGTTCTTCACCCTGGAATCGGCGGGAAAGGGGGCACTACGTCGGCATTCTGGCCACGGTGGCGCAGGTAATGGTCCAACAGCACGATGGCCAGCATGGCCTCAGCAATGGGCGTTGCTCGCACACCCACACAAGGATCATGGCGCCCTTTGGTTACCACCTCGGCCGCTTCACCATTCAAACCGATACTCTTGCCCGCAATTAGAATACTGGAGGTCGGTTTGAGAGCCATAGCGACACGCATCGTCTGCCCGGAGCTAATCCCGCCCAGCACGCCACCGGAATGATTACTTAGAAAGCCTTGCGGTGTCATCTCATCACGGTGCTGCTCGCCGCGCTGGTTCACAACAGCAAAGCCATCACCGATTTCCACGCCTTTCACCGCGTTAATGGACATCATCGCCTTGGCCAGATCCGCATCAATACGGTCGAACACCGGCTCACCCCAGCCTGGGGGAACGCCGTCGGCAAACACTTCCACCCGCGCACCAATGGAAGAGCCGTCCTTGCGCAGGGCATTAATCAGATCTTCCAGCGCCGGCACCTTGCTTTCATCCGGAAAAAAGAACGGATTATTATTTACCGTCGACCAGTCAAGAGACTCCGCTTTCACATCACCGATCTGGGTGCAGCCGCCATAAATCCGAATTCCCAGCCTCTGTTCCAGAAACTTTCGTGCAATAGCGCCGCCCGCCACACGCATGGCGGTTTCCCGAGCAGAAGAGCGCCCACCACCTCGGTAATCACGGAAACCGTATTTCTGGGTGTAGGTGTAATCCGCATGCCCGGGGCGGAAAGTGCCAGCAATATTGGAGTAATCCTTGGACTTCTGGTCGGTATTCTCAATCAGCAGGCCGATAGTGGTGCCGGTGGTTTTGCCTTCAAATACCCCGGAGAGAATCTTCACCTGATCCGGCTCACGGCGCTGGGTGGTATAGCGGCTGGTACCGGGTTTGCGCCGATCCAGCTCCACCTGCAAGTCTTCCTCACTAATTTCCAGGCCGGGGGGGCAGCCGTCCACGATGGCACCCAGGGCCGGGCCATGACTTTCACCAAAGGTGGTGATTTTGAAACGCTCGCCGAAACTATTGCCTGCCATGGGCTCCTCAAATGCTCTGCTGTAGGGCGGAAATATCGGTATCTCCGCTGTGACTCTGCGCCCTAACGTCCCGACAATACCCAACTGTGATCATCGCGGGGGGCAAGGGTTCTTAAAAATGTTCGCGGTATTCTAGCAGCTGTTGGCGGCTAAGCATGAATACCCCGTGCCCGCCCCGCTCAAACTCGAACCAGAAAAACGGCACCTGAGGCCATTCCTGCAACATGGCCTCCCAGCTATTGCCCACTTCCACAATCAGCACGCCCTCTTCGCTGAGCTGATCAGGCGCATCCAGCAACAGCCGGCGAGTGAAGTCGAGCCCATCATTGCCCGAGGCCAGTGCCAGCTCCGGCTCATGGCGGTACTCGTCCGGCAGGCTCGCCATATCCTGTGCGTCCACGTAGGGTGGGTTAGAAACGATCAAGTCATAAGGCCCATCAACGGCGGCCAGGCCATCGGACTGTAGTGCCCTGACCTGCTCACCGAGACCATGACGCTCGATGTTCTCTTTGCAGACAGCTAGCGCATCCGCACAGATATCACTGCCATCCACCCGTGCATGCTCAAAGGCGTAAGCACAGGCAATGGCAATGCAACCACTGCCGGTGCACAAATCCAACACCCGATGCACCTGCTCCGGATCCACCCAAGGAGCAAAGGACTGCTCGATCAGCTCGGCCAGGGGCGAGCGCGGAATCAGCACACGCTCATCCACATAAAACGGCAGGCCACAGAACCAAGCTTCGTGGGTCAGATATGGCACAGGAACCCGATGATTGACACGCTGCACCAACTGGCTCACATAGCCACTGACTTCTAAGGGCAATAAACGGGCATCAAGCACCCGAGGGTCACTGTTCAGCGGTAGCGCCAGCTGGTGCATCAACAAGGCGAGCGCCTCATCCCAAGGATCATCATTACCGTGACCGAAGAACACCTCCCCGCTGCGCAACATGCTTTCCCCGAAACGCAGGCAATCGCGCACGGTTTGCAGGGTGGCAATCGCTTCATTCTGTTGCTGCGAACTGATCACGCATCCATCTCCACCGGCAGGCCAGCCGATTATCTGGTTAATGCTTATCGGCCGCCAATAAAAAGAAGCGCTGAAGATTAGCACAGAATCACTTATAAAAGCCTGCCACGCTTACAGCAAAAAGACCGCCACCAGCGTGACTACGATAATGTTGTATGCCCCCCTTTACTTCGTCCTGCCGTGAAGGTTTCGCCCAAATCACTCAAATCAAAGCCATTGTGCTGGAAGCACACTCAACCGAACCTTTCACAATATGGCTACTAAAGCTTAACAAACCGACCTTCTCGGTTTACATTTGCGACACCATAGCCCAGGCCAAGGAGTGCCTGCTTAAACAGCACCTACAGGAGTGAGCCCCATCTGGCTATTAAAAACAGAACCTGACGCGTTCAGCATCGATGATCTGCGCGACAGCAAAAACGCCACTAGCGGCTGGGACGGGGTACGCAACTATCAGGCCCGTAACCGCCTACGCGATGAGATGAAGGCCGGCGATACCGTGCTGATCTATCACTCCAGTTGCGCAGTCCCGGCCATTGTTGGTGAAGCCGTCGTTACCAGCGACCCTTACCCAGATCCAACCCAATTTGACCCTGCTAGCGATGGCTATGATGCACGTAGCCGCCAGGATCATCCCCGCTGGTACCAGGCTGACGTACAGTATGTCTGCCACTACCCGCACCCCCTGACACTCAAACAGATACAGCACCATCCAGAGTTTGCGGACATGGAACTGGTTGTGCGGCCTCGCCTATCGGTGCAAAAAGTCTCCGAACGCCAGCTCCAGTTGATTCGACAGATGTGCCAGCTCGTTAGCGCCACCGCATAGAACGCGGAGCGCACCACCTCCATTTGCGCGCACCAAAATGGCGCACAAACTAATGATAAAGAAGTAGAAGAGCCACCCCCAACCGCCCGACATTCTGGCGCAGAGATTGCATACCTGCTTCATTAACCAATAATGAATAGGGTTCATAACCATGCCTCTGCGACGCCACCACTGGGCTTCTCTGCTGTTTATTCCCCAGTTTGCCAATGCGGACACTCTCACCGCTACTGATACTGTGTGGATTGCCATCGCCGCGGCGCTGGTTTTTTTCATGCAGGCGGGGTTTGCACTGCTCGAAAGCGGCTTGAGCCGAGCGAAAAACTCCCTGAATGTAGTGATGAAAAACTATATGGATCTGTGCGTCGGCACTCTGGTTTTCTGGGCCGTCGGTTTTGGGTTGATGTTCGGCACCAGCAGCAATGGCTGGTTCGGACAGGATCAGTTCATGCTGAACCACGCAGATAGCAGCACCTGGGCTATGCTCCTGTTCCAGATTATGTTTGCGGCCACGGCCGCTACTATCGCCTCCGGCGCAATGGCAGAACGAACACGCTACGCAGGTTACCTGTGTGGCGCGGTGTTCATTACTGGGGTTATCTATCCATTGTTTGGCAACTGGGCATGGAACGATAATGGCTGGTTGGCACAAATGGGCTTTATTGATTTCGCTGGCTCTACTGTGGTTCATAGTATTGGCGGCTGGTGCGCCTTGGCCGGCATCATGGTAGTCGGCCCCCGCCTGGGCCGTTTCGATAGCCAAGGTACCCCACGCAGCATCCCTGGACACAACCTTTCCTACGTAGCACTGGGTGGCTTCATTCTTTGGTTCGGCTGGTTTGGCTTTAATGGCGGCTCAACCCTGTCGGCCAGCGTGGACATTGCCAAAGTGAACCTGAACACCCAACTTGCCGCGGCCGCCGGAGCCGTCGGCAGTGTTATCTTCCGTATGGCCAAGCGTCACCCGATCTTGCTCACGGAAACAGTGAATGGCAGCTTGGCCGGACTGGTCGCCGTCACCGCCGGCTGTGCCGTCATGACCCCTAGCTTTGCCATTGTCACCGGCGTGGTTGCCGGCGCACTAGCCGCCTTCGGGGCTCGCATTCTGCTCGCCTTTCGACTGGATGATGTAGTGGGCGCGGTACCCGTTCACGCCTTTGCCGGTGCGTGGGGCACCCTGGCCGCCGGACTGTTTTACGACGGCGATCTGTTCAATAGCCAGCGTGTGATGGTGCAACTACTGGGAGTGGTCGTGGCATTTGGCTGGGCATTCTTTACCGCATTAATCATGTACATGCTGGTGTCTATTTTAGCCGGGCTGAGGGCGCCCGCACTGCACGAACAGCGAGGGCTAGATCTCAGCGAACATGCTGAAATCGGCTATCCTGAATTCCCCCAAAACACCCTATACAGCAGCGAAAATTATAGCGCAGAGAAGGCAAGCCGTCAGGAGCCGCGGCCATGAACTTCGTGCCCATAGAGCAAAGTGTTCAGCGTCGACGGCGAGCCGTCATTACTGGCCTAACACCATATATGAATGAACCCGTGTTACGGGAAGCGATTAGCCACTGGCAACAGCATTATTCGCAGCGCCCAAGTTTTTCACTGCAAGGGTTTGTGAGTGATCTATGCCGCCTGTTCGATCTCAATGAGCGTAGGCATCACATTCATATGAGTTTGGTACAAGCCATGACGCTTTCCGACAGTGAACTGGCCGCTGACCCTCTGGCCATTAGTGACAAGAATCTCACCGACACTCATCCTTATACTTATGCCTTCCAGCTTCTGCTTCAAGCGCTTTGGCTGAGACTTGGCAAACCGACAGCCCGCCAATTGAAGGTGGATCAAGGGACGCAATTGCGACAGGCCAGTGTTAGCACAGAAACTCGGCTCACTATGGAATACTGGCTACAAGCACCGGACAAACCGCTAAGCCCCCTGCCACTGCCCAGCCTGCGCGATCAATTGAATCGTACCTACGTACTGCTATGCCAGCGGCTGGGGCCAGTGGAGGCTGACCGTCAGCTCAAGGGCGCCTACCAGACAACCTTACTCCAGCTTGATAACCCCGAAGGGCTGCAGGCACTGATGTAGACTTACTCTCTGTTACACAGCACAGGATCAGGTACTCTCAGAAGTTGAAGAGACCGAGGTTCGCACCACAGGGGAAATGATGAAATTACATCACCAGATATTTTTTGCCATGCTGGCCGGCACTCTGGCCGGCAGTTTTACTGCGGAATCCAGCACCCTCTTGGGAATGCCGATTATCAGCGGTTACGATCTGGTGGGCAGCCTGTTCATCAATGCACTGAAGATGGTGGTCATTCCGTTAATCGTTACCGCCATTATCAACGGCATGGTGGGCGTTGGCGATGACGAAAACCTGGGACGAATGGGTTTGAAAACCGTCGTCCTATACATGAGCACAACCCTGGTGGCGGTGCTAATCGGGCTGGTCGCAGTGAATCTATTCACTCCCGGAATCATCAATGGTCAGCCCGCCCGAGATCTACTGGGCTTGGCCACAGAAACCCAGGACGCCCTAGCTAAAATCGACGGCCGAGGCGTCGGTGATTTCACCGAGATCCTACTCCAGATGCTTCCCCCCAATCTGATCGCCGCTGCCGCCAACGGGCAAATGCTCGGGCTGATCGTCTTTTCGCTGCTGTTTGGGTTTTTTCTGCGCACCGAGCGCTCATCGTCTGGCCAGAGTCTGCGCAATATCATCGACGGGATCTACCAGGTGGTCATGAAAATCACCATGCTGGTGATCCGTTTTACCCCGCTAGGAATATTCGCTCTTATTGCCGCCACCGTGACTCGCACTGGCATGGATGCCATCGAACCGCTTGCCTGGTTCTTTCTTACGGTACTGGTAGCCCTGGCTCTGCATGCTTTCGTGTTCATGCCGCTGCTGATCGTGCTAGCCGCGAAACGCTCCCCTCTTCGCCATATTCAAGCCATGACGCCAGCGCTGCTCACGGCATTCTCCTCGGCCAGTTCAGCAGCAACGTTGCCGCTGTCTATGGAATGTGTACAGAAACGCTCCGGCGTATCAACCCGCACCAGCAGCTTCGTGCTGCCTCTGGGGGCCACCGTCAATATGGATGGCACCGCCCTATATGAATGTGTAGCAGCCATGTTTATTGCCCAGGCTTACGGTATGGATCTGTCTCTGGCCACCCAGTTCATGATCGTGATTACCGCCCTGCTTACATCAATCGGCGTAGCCAGTATTCCAGCTGCCTCCTTAGTGGCCATCACCGTGATCCTTGGCGCTATCGGCCTGCCAGCCGAAGCCATCGGACTGATTCTGGTAACGGATCGTGTGCTGGATATGTGCCGCACCGCCGTCAACGTCTGGGGAGATAGTGTGGTAACCGTGGTGCTCGCCCGTAGCGAGGGGGAAGAAACGGTGTTGTCGCTACCGGTTTCCAAGATGGAGAAGGTAACGACAACAGACGTACATTGAACTGGTGATGCAACTGTTAACGAACACTCTTAGAATGCGTCGGGAGCGCCGCTACTCTCCCAATCGCGCTTAATGGTAACGGCTGCGCTGGCGATAACAGGCACCATGCAGACAAACGCCAACAAAGCCCAGAACAGGTTGTCGCCATTATTTTCCACGGCCACCACGATGAGAATCGTTACCGCTACAGCAACAATCAAAGCCAGGATATCCTTAAACAAACGCGAGAATAAAGTCATAACAATTGCTCCCTCAAATTCCTTTAGTGAACACATGTTAACTTTTCATTCCTGAAAGTCAACACTTGTTCACAAGGATATTTTTTCTACCGTTATTACATTTGGAGTCACGTTGAAACAATCCCCAACCCTGCTGATTACCCGAGGCTGCACACCGTTAGGTCTGGCTCTAGCACAGGCTGCTGCCGGGCACTATCGGATTGCGATCGCCAGCGACGATACCCATACCGGTAACGCACTGTGCCGCCGCTTGCATGAAGACGGTCATGAAGCTCTATTTATCGAGACAATAGCGGGTGAAGTGAGGGACATTCAGCGAGCCGTCAACCGGGTTCTAAGTCGCTGGCAGCAGCTGGATGTGGTGGTTAATTTACCCGGAAATATGCTGGTGGGGCCTTTTGAAGCGGCGCAGACTCAGCAATGGCAAACGCTGGCCAGCCAACAGTTGATGCAAGTAGTAAACAGCAGTCAGAGCGCGCTAACTGCTATGAAAAAACAAGGATATGGGAGCATTATTAATGTGGTGCCCGATTGCGGCCTACTCCCCGGGCCACTCACCTCCGCAAGCAGTGCGACCTATGCGGCCATCATCGCCCTGACCGAAAGCCTAAATAGCGAGCTGGCCAACAGCCCAGTGAACGCCCGGGCAGTTGCCCTACCACTCTACCAGGAACAAGCTGAACAATTGGATGCTACCGATCCGCTCAGCCAAGCCCGCTTCAAACGTAAAACCCGTGACAGTTTAAATACTGCGGCTTCACTGAGCGGTGATATTCTGGCTATGCTAAAAACACCTGAGGCCACCGCCCTGCATACGCCCTGCGCATCCACACGGGCACAATGGAGATTGAAGCGTTGGTTCACAAAGCGATGGGACAAAAAAATGCAGCAACGAGGACGTCGCTACCGCCGTAAGGGAACCGGGGAGTCTTCTTAGCAGACCCTTGGAAGCCTGCTAAGCCGCTAAGGTAACTATCGCTTAAAATTACAACACTCAGCAGAACGTTTCTACATAGCGTAGTGTATCGCGGTAATCACTCGCCAGAGCATTATCAATTTTGGGTGCCACCAATGACACTAATTTTTTTCCAACCAACGGCACGGAACTGCTGATCTCCACCTCCGTGTGTTGAATCGCTTCGTTTTCATCTCCGGTCAGCACCATAACACCGCCAATTTTTATGGGCACATTGCCTAACTCAAACCGGTATTGGGCCTGATATCGCCCTGCTATGGGAGGGGGCGTCCACAAAAATTCTGTCAGCAAATCAGCGCTTTCTGGTAAGAAACGACGGGCCATGGATGGCACTTTGTCAGTGCTGATAGCAATTGGCTGTATTAATTGAATCAACATTCCCCGTGATGTGTCTTCAAAGGCGCCAAAACGATAATTATCCACCTTGCTCCATTCATAGCGGGTTTCGTAGAACGCCTTGCTTGTCAGTACTTCATAAAGCCGATTCACACTGATGGGATACTGGCGATCAACCATAACTTTCATACTGCCTCCTGATCTGACGCTGAGCGCTTCATCAGTTCTAGTAACGGTGCCAACTGACGTTCCAAGTCCGGCAATGCGCTAACCACTGCCCGAGGTTTCCCGGCACGTAGCAGCACCAGTGCCTGCTCAATCGTTAATATGGGTGCAGATTCATCTACCGACAAGGTAGTATCTGCATCATCACTTAATACGGTACCTGGCCCCAACTTTCTAGCCTGCTTTAACTGCTCCTCCAACGCCAGTTGTACCTGACGCGGCGCCAATCCCGCATGCACAGCCGGGGTATGGATAATGACCGTCAGCGGCAACCGCTGCACCTTGCCCCGAAACTGGAAGGCCAGCCTCTCGCTGACTTTCAATGCTCGCTCCACAAATCGCTTGGCGCCATTTGGCCCAGCGCTGGGTAACAACACGGTAAATTGCGCCACGCTGCTACGTGCCAGAGAGTCTTCCTTACGAATCACCCCACGCAGGGACTGAGCCAACTTCAAAAGCACCATATCCGTGCGCTTTTTACCCAGCTGAACGAAAAGTTGATTGAATTGGCAAATCTCCAGCTGCACGACTGACAGCCTGTACTGCTGGCGGGCAGCCAATGCCAGCTCCTGGCGCAGTCGATGTAATAGGTAACGGCGATTGCCCAACCGGGTTAGCGGGTCAATCATCGCCTGTTTGGCGAATTCCTTGCGCTCATTTTGGTAGTTGGCGTGGGCTCTGGCACGAGCTAACAAGTCAGTGGAATTAAACGGTTTACTGATGAAATCCGTGCCGCCCAGCCGTAGGGCTTCAGCCCGAGCTTCATCATCATTCTCTGCACCGGTAACAATAATAACCGGCAATCCAGCAACGCCTTCATCCTCGCTGGTGCGGATTTTTTTCAGCAACGCGAAACCATCCATTTCCGGCATGGCCAGATCAGAAAAAACCACGCTGATGGACGGGTTGTGACATACCATGGTCCAAGCTTGGAGACCATTTTCTGCCACCTCGACTCGAAACTCTCTACCGAGCATCTTGTCAGCCGCAAGGCGCATTACCTTAGAATCATCCACAAACAACAGTGAGGGTTTGGACGCCTTATCCATTATGACCTATTCCTTTCCCAGAAGCCCCAGCGCACCTGTGCTCAGGGCACATCCAAGCATTTAGTCACAAAGCCAAGACCGACGCTGGCAAAACCCACGCGCATAATGGTAGGTAAATAGTGTTTTTTCAGTAAGTGCTTAGGTCGAACCGCCATGCAAAACGCCCTGTCATTAATACCAAAACAGCGGCAATAGCTTTCCCGAACAGCACATAATCTAAGGCTCATTAGCATGCGACGGCTGATGAATTTACGGGTCATCAGCCTTGCTAGTTTGCAGCAACAATAGCAGGAAAATATCAAAGGCACGTTATTGAGGCGACACACTCACAAAAAGAAGCGTTGCGGTCAGGCGTAAACCAGACCGCAAGAGATTTGAAATCAAGTAACCCAAAGCGAATACCATGACAACTAGACTAGACGAAATACATCAGCAACCACTCTGCGGCCAGCGCTGGTTTTTCTTCGCCTTCAATTTCAACGGTAAACGCAAACTTGAGCAACCACTGCCCTTCGCGTTTCTCAGAGACGTCCAGCAAGGTTGCCAAGGCACGAATCCGCTTACCCTCTTTCACGGGCGCCATAAAGCGTAGCTTGTCGAAGCCATAATTCATGCCCATTTTCATGCCCTTGGGCATTAGAAAATCGTCAATGGACGCTTGCAAGTAGGGCAATAAAGACAGAGTCAGGTAGCCATGAGCAATAGTGGTACCGAAGGGAGTATTCTTGGCCTGCTCCGCATCAACATGAATGAACTGATGATCTAAAGTCGCATCCGCGAATGCATTAATCCGCTCCTGATCGATCTGAAACCAATCCGACGCACCCAATTCCTTGCCGACATAATCCACTAATGATGTAGCTTCGATCACTTTCATGGCACCGCTCTCCTGGGGCTGTCACCGTTTTCTTTTGAGGATAACGACACAGCCCCCCAGCACCATGACCGATTAAAACCATATGCATACATGTACTGGTGGTTTTGGTCAGTCATCGCCAGCCCTTGAAAGAAGGTCATCGGTCTCACCCAGAAACGTATTTATGCTGGCTGCAACACTTTGCGGCTCCTCCATGTGCAAATGATGGCGCCCAGGCAAACGTACAATGGTGGCGCCACTCAGCCAGCCCAGTCGATGGTCGAACATACCGTTACCGCCCATGCCCTGCTCACCAATAATAAGGCATACCGGAGCCTTTATCGCACGGACAAAGCCTTCCACCTGTTCTTCAGTAAGGCGTAGAAACGAGGTCAGCCGTAAGCGGCTGTCTGCGCGCCAGGTCCAGCCACCTTCCACGGGCATTAAGCCTCGATCGCTCAAAAGCGCGGAGGCTTTATGGTTCAACCCACCAAACCCTTTTGTACGTGCATCAATCGCATCCTCTACATGGGCGTAAATCGGTTTACGCTTTCCAGCCAAGGATGCAGAATCATCCAGGGCTTTACGAAGATTGCTGGCCACATCCTTGCCATCAGTACTCGGTGGCCCCAACCCTTCTATCAACACTACCCGTGATACTCGCTCAGGGCAGGCAGCGGCGAACAGACAGGCAATCCCTGCGCCCATGGAGTGTCCCATCAAGGTAAAACGCTTCCACCCTAATTGGTCGACCACCGCCAGTACATCCCGTACATGATCCACCAGATGGGTAACCACGCCACAAGGGCGATGGTCGGAATGGCCGTGGCCGGAAAAATCCATGGCCAGCAACGGTCGTTGAATAAAGCGGGACAACGGCGCAAATGACGCGGCATTATCCAACCAGCCATGCAAGGCCAAGATAGGTTCTGCGTCATTTCTATCAACCTCTCCAGGCCATTGCAGCGCGCTAATCGTCTGCCCGTAGACACTGAACTTTCTTTCTATCGCATCCATGATTCAGCGTTTTTTAGATTGCAATTCATTCAGTAACTCACGGAACAACTCCAGCGTTTTTTCTGGCTTTTCCAATGGGTACATGTGCGAGCCTTCTGCAATACGATGAAGCATGCCGTGACGCTTCGCATGGCGTTTTCCGCAGTCATGAAAAGGAGAAGGAGAATCTTTACCCGTGACGATAGCCCCTGGGACTTGTAACCGAGGCATGCGAGTAACATTGGTGGGGGTATGACGGAAAATATCCACTTCAACTTGCGGCCGAAACCGCAATCGCCATCCCCCTTCCCATGGCTCAACACCCGCGTTCAAATAATCAGACAAGCAGCGAGGATCAAATGTCTTAAACAAGCCTCGTGAAGAAAAATAGCTCACCACAGAATCCCAATCCGGCCAGTAATCAAGACGCCCAAGGCTTTTCCCTGCCGGGGTGACTTTATCAATCTGCCTAGTGAGTTTCGCTGCGTGAATCAGTAATCCGGGCAGTCCATTCATCACTGGTGGATCCAGCATAATCAAACTTGAAAACCAGTCTGGGCGACGTTGTGCCACCAGATACATCAACACCGACCCCAATGAATGCCCAGCCCCCACAATAGGCTTAGGCAATGGTGCCAGTTGTGCTTCCAACTCTAGGCTAAGACTGTGCCAGCCACTATCCACAGGAAAAGCTGGATCATGCCCGGCACGGTCCAGTATTACCAATTCATATTCAGCAGCCAGCGGTGCAAGAAAGGTGTCGTAACTATGGCCAGGTATGCCATTGGCATGTGCGAAGGCAAGGACCTGACGACCTGATTGTTCAGGCATGAAATCTCCAAATGGGCCAAGGCATCCGGCCCAAGCAAAAGGCACATCTTAACGGCACTAACAACAAGCACACCATGGCCGATAACGCCATACGTGACAGCACAGATGCATGCAGGCGTTACAGGATGCCCGTTTAAAGCTTTCGGCTGTCTTGGCATGGTTTGGCATAGAAAGTAATAGCAACCGCATGCAGAAACCTTGAGCGCCAGGATTTTGTCAGACATCAGACTCTCTGGACAAAAGCCTAAGGGGCTGGCTGGCACGCCAATCGTATCATTCTATCAAATCCGCGATGAACGACTTTTAAGGTAGTGTACAATGCGGGCACCAAGGAGGCGCTATGACCCTGATTTCATTCAACATCAATGGTATTCGTGCCCGTCTACATCAGCTCCAGGCGGTGATCGACAAATACCAACCCGCATTAATCGGCTTGCAGGAAACCAAGGTTCACGACCCGGATTTTCCAGAGCAGGCGGTTCGAGATATGGGCTACCATCCCTATTATTTTGGCCAGAAAGGCCACTATGGCGTGGCCCTGATTACCCGCGAACCTCTGGAATCAGTGCAGTATGGTTTCCCCACCGACGACGAAGACGCGCAGCGGCGCATGATTATCGGCACACTGAAACATAATGATGGTAGCCTAATCACAGTACTCAACGGCTACTTCCCTCAAGGGGAAAACCGCGACCACCCGTTAAAGTTTCCTGCCAAGAAAAAATTCTACGAAGATCTGCAGCATTACCTGATCACCCACCATCAGCCCAGCGATCAAGTGGCGGTAATGGGGGACTTCAATATTTCATCTACAGATCTGGATATCGGCATTGGCGAGCCGAACCGCAAGCGCTGGCTGCGCGAAGGCAAAACCAGCTTCCTGCCTGAAGAAAGGGAATGGTGGGACCGCCTAGTAGGCTGGGGCCTGACTGACACCTTCCGACACCAGAATCCCACCACCGACGACGTGTTCTCCTGGTTTGACTATCGCTCCAAGGGCTTTGATCGTGAGCCACGCCGAGGCCTGCGCATTGATACCGTATTGGCTACTGAACCACTGATGGCCAAGCTGGACACCACCGGTGTGGATTATCAGATGCGCGCAATGGAAAAGCCCTCGGATCATTGTCCGGTCTGGGCACGTTTTAACGGCTGAGCAGGTTATTCCATGAAAGTCAGGCTGCACCCGGAAAAGTTAAAAGCGAACCTGGATACCATCGGTTTCATTATCGACCTGGCCATGATTGTGCTGGTGATCGCCAATTTGAGCCTAATCCTGTTTGACTGGCTGTTTCAGGTGCCACCTGTTCAGGATTTTCTTGCTTCGCTGGTACCGGCTTTCCACAACTTTTATCGCGACACCATTCATAGTGATTTTCTGTTCTACGACCTCTGCTTTGTGGCGGTCTACCTAACGGAATTCACCATTCGCTGGATTGTTGCTATTGCCCGACACACATACCATCGCTGGTTTTTCTATCCGTTTGCCCATTGGTATGACCTGCTCGGCTGTATTCCCGTGGGTAGCTTCCGCTGGCTGCGGATTCTGCGCGTTATCAGCCTATTAATACGTCTACAACGTATGGGCATCGTGGATCTATCTCAGACCTGGTTGGGGCAAACTATTCTCAAATACTACGGTATTGTTGTGGAGGAAATATCCGACCGTGTCGTCATCAACGTGCTGAGTGGCGCGCAGCGTGAAATCGGGGGTGGCAGCCCCCTGCTTCACCGTATTGAGTCCCAGGTCCTAGTACCCCGCAAAGAACAACTGGTTAGTTTTGTCGCCGCGCGCATTGCCAACGCAACCCAAAAAAGTCATGGCCAATACCGCGATCAATTAGCCGAATACTTCTCGCACCTGACAGACGAATCCCTAGTGCGCACCCAAGCCGGCCGACGTCTTGCCAGCATTCCCGTTGCGGGCCCCCGCGCCATCGCGCTACTTGGCGAGGCAGTACGCGAAACGGGTAGCGCCTTCGTGGATCAGCTGGTGGATGACCTGGCCTCCTCTGCCAACCGCGCCCAACTGGAGCAGTTATTACATGACTTGATTGACGCTGCGGGCGGCGAGGGCGAACAGCTGGATGCGTTGATTCGCGACACTTTGCTAGACGTTCTTGAGCAAGTTAAAAATCAGGTCGCTGTTCAGCAGTGGAAACTGGAAGAGCAAGACCCATCACTCAAAAGTTTATAACCCGTATAACATAGAGAAAGCGAGCAACACGAACCCCAACAGGAACAGCACCTACACCACCGGCAATGATGGCTCGAGCTTTCCCATTCCTAGGTTCTTCAGATAGGTTTCCCAAAAGCGGATTGCTCTTGACGTGGCACTAAATGCACATCGATTACCCAGTCGTGAGCGCATCCAGAGCCAAGCATTCTGCGGCCATAGAACGAACATAAAAAAAAACACCAACCAGTAGTTGGTGCTCAATTCGGCCTAAGCCGTACGGTGCAAGGAGACACCGTGCATCCCCCCTCAGGCGTCGTTCCGATGGCACTATTTACTGTTGAGGAGCCTGTCATGCGTTCTATGTGCCACCGAATTCAGGCTACGATAGTAAGCCCGGTCTGCAAAGCAAGCATCGGCGAATGGTACAGAACGGACTACCAAGGGTGCTGAAGGGCGGATTAACGGTTGGCGATCTCTTCGCCTGGGCTGCATAACCAAAGCAATTGCGCGCCGTCAGCGGCAGTAACATCCACATCAAAACAAGCCACGGTTCCCACATTGAAGCCCACCCGTTCCGACACACCCGTCCAGCTTGCCGTCAATTGCGACACCAGCGGCATATGGCTAACCAGCACCGAGTCAGCCGCTGGCGGGTTGGCTAGCAACCAGTCAAACAGCGCTTTGGGGGGGCTATCCGGTGTTAGATAGGGGCACTCCTGCCGGGGCAAACCAGGGTATACCTGCGCAATACAATCCGCTGTCTGCTGAGCGCGCAGATACGGACTCACAATCAATCCGCTAATCTGAACACCCCGTTCCTGAAGCGATTGCCAGTGAGAAAGCAGTGCTGCCTGTCCAGCTTCTGTCAATGGTCTCAGGGCATCGGTCTCCGCCTGGGCAACCGCCTGACCATGCCGACTAAGATAGAGCTTCATGACGTAAACGCGCCCAACTGAAACTCCACATCATGTTTGTATTCGCCGCTCATCAGATTCTGGATCATCAGTTCCAGCGGTTGACCGTGATAGACGATTTTGTACAGTGCTGTGGCAAGCGGCATATACACATCCAACTCTGCCGCTTTATCCGCCACGAGCTTGATGGTGTTGATGCCCTCGGCTGTCTGGCCTAGGCATTCTATGGCTTGTTCCAAGGTTTTACCTTCACCAAGCTGAAAACCTACTTGGTAATTGCGTGACAGCGAAGACGTACAGGTGGCAATTAGGTCACCCACCCCGGACAAGCCTAAGAACGTCATGGGATTAGCGCCCAGCTTCACGGCAAAACGGCTCATTTCAGCCAACGCTCGAGTGATCAAAAAACTGCGGCTGTTTTCACCAACACCAATCGCCGCGGCCATGCCGGAAGCCACCGCATAAATATTCTTCAGGGCCCCGCCCAGTTCAACGCCATAGATATCCGGATTGTCATATACACGGAAATAGTCGCAGCTCAAGGCGTTTTGCACAGTCTGCCGTAACGTCTCATCCGGGCTGGCAATTACTGTACCAGTGAACTTCTGTTCAACCACTTCCTTGGCCAGGTTGGGCCCGCTTAACACGCCGATACGAGTATGCGGCCAATACTGATGCAATAGCTCGCTCATCAACAAGAAGCCATCCGCATAAATGCCCTTGGTACAACTGATCACCACGGCCTCATCAGGCACCCACTGACGGGCCTGTTCCAGTACCTCGGCAAAAGCCTTGCTCGGAATCGCCACAAATACCATGGAAGCACCGCCAAGCGCTTCTTCCAGGCTATCCGTGGCAGTCACCTCTTTCGGTAATTCTGCACCGGGGAGGTAGCGAGTATTTTCGCGATCAATATTGATTGCAGCGGCGGTTTCCGGGTCACGTACCCACAAGTTTACGTTGTGCCCATTGGCCGCCAGAATGCTGGCCATGGCGGTACCAAAACTGCCCCCACCCAGAATGGCGGCATTATGCTTTTCTTGCGTCATAGGAACGCCTTGTTTACGGCTTTCCGGCATCATAGGCGCCCTTGGAAGTCGAGACAACGGGAGCGTGAAGAACGCCGCAACAGGTAACGCGAGAAATGATGGGAATGGGCTTGCACCCAAACCCGCCTAACGCAGCCAAAGCGGCCCGGAAAGTAATCAAGCTGACACCAGCCGCTCTACGTGACCTCGTAAAGTCCCGTAGAGCGGACGGTCGAAAGCAGTCAGTGCTACGACTTTTAGACTGACTGAGATAACAACGCTTGCATCCGGCGCGCGGTCGCCGCCGGGTCTTTCGGTAATTGCCCCTCCGCCAGCATTGCTTGATCTAACAGCAAGGCAGCGAAATCATTGAATTTTTCATCTTCTTCAATGCGGGTCAGCGCTTGCAGCAAGGTATGATCGAGATTCACCTCCAGTACCGGCTTATTTTCCGGCACCGGTTGCCCGGCAGCTTCCAACATACGTCGCATTTGAGGCCCCAGCTGATCTTCTGCTAGCACCAGGCACGCAGGGGAATCCACCAGCCGTGTAGTGGCCCGGACTGCTTCAACCTGCTCGGTTAAGCTAGCGGCAAGGCGCTGGATCAAGGGATCATCATTATTAGCCTGTTCACTCTCATCCCCAAGGTCCAGTTCTCCGCGAGCCGCATTGACCAGTTTCACCTCTTTGTAGCTCTCCAGATACCCCACCATCCACTCATCCACAGGATCGCTGAGCAGTAGTACCTCAATGCCTTTCTTGCGGAATACCTCCAGATGAGGGCTCTGGCGTGCAGCCGACGGAGTGTCGGCAAGCAGATAATAGATGCAATCCTGATCGGCAGGCTTGCTCTCCAGATACTGATCCAAAGATGTACTCACTGAATCTGGTGTTTTGCTGGTGGCAAAACGTAGCAAGGCGGCAATGCTTTGCTGATTATCCCGGTCTTCTGCGACACCTTCCTTGATTACAGAACCAAACTGCGCCCAGAATTTGGCGTACTGCTTGTCATCGTTGCTGAGTTTTTTCAGCATTTGCAGCACACGTTTTGTCAAAGCGGACCGAATTTTCTGAACCGGACCGTAGTCCTGCAACAACTCGCGGCTTACGTTCAGGGGCAGATCCGGTGCATCAATCACCCCCTTAATGAAGCGCAGATATTGGGGCAGAAACTGTTCTGCATCGTCCATAATGAAAACGCGCTGAACATATAGCTTTAGGCCACGATTAGCTTCACGTTGATACAAATCGAAGGGGGCTTGAGCCGGGACATACAGCAGACTGGTGTACTCCAGCTTGCCTTCCACCTTGTTATGGCTCCAGGTCAGAGCATCCTGAAAATCATGACTGATGTGTTTGTAGAAGCTCTGGTATTCCTCGTCAGTCACCTCACTTCGCGGCCGCTGCCACAGAGCCGTAGCGGAATTAAGGGTTTCGGTTTTAGTGTCTTTGTCACCCTCTTGCGGCGTTTCCAGAACAATAGGGAAAGCCACATGATCAGAGTACTGGCCGATCACCTGACGAATTTTGAAATCATCCAGAAAATCCTTGGCATCATCACGCAGGTGCAAAATCACCGCTGTGCCCTGCTCATCACGGGGAACGGTTTCTACAGTAAATTCGCCCTTGCCATCACTTTCCCAGCGCACGCCGTTATTAACGGCTTCGCCCGCCTTGCGAGTTTCTACCGTAACGGTTTCGGCGACGATAAACGCAGAGTAAAACCCCACCCCGAATTGGCCAATTAACTGGGCGTCTTTTTTCTGGTCACCGCTAAGATTTGCCAGGAATTTTTCCGTGCCAGACCGAGCGATGGTACCCAAATTATCTACCACTTCGTTCTCACTCATGCCGATACCATTATCGGCAATCGTCAGGGTACCCGCGTCTTTATCCACGCGCAGGGTAATCTGGGGCTCACCACCCTGCTCCAGCAAAGCCGGGTTATCCAGTGCCTCAAAGCGTAGCTTGTCGCATGCATCAGAGGCATTAGAAATCAATTCACGTAAAAAAATTTCACGATTGCTGTAAAGCGAATGAATCATCAAATGCAGAAGACGGGATACCTCTGCCTGGAAACCATGAGTTTGTTTTTCGGCTGACACAGCTGACTCCTGAACCTACGAGTAATGTTGATCCAACAAATGTGGGCAAATCGATAGTTTTCAAGGGGGGGCTAACCAGGTAACCAGTAACGGAGCGTCCCTTTTGGTATGGTGCGACAAACATAGAATTCACGTAAGGAAAGAAAAAATGCAGGCCTGCCGTTCCATGCCCGACCAAAGCCCCCTCTTCCCTCTGTAGTAAATACCTTTAACGCGCAGCCTCAATATGGCGAATACTGTCAAGATCGTAGAAAAACTCCATACTGCCCGCGCCTACCGGCACACTCAAGGTCAGCTGATCATCGACCAGAGACTGCAGAACTCCGGTACGTTTCGATCCGTCACTGGCTTCAATAACCACTTTTTTTCCTATTAGCGTTTTAAGTTCACTGTGCCCTTCTGATGCTGGTTCAGTTGTTTCCGGTGACACTGGACGCTGTTGCACACTTTTCACCGACGCAGACTCAACCTTGGGTTGTTGCTGCGCGCTAATCGGCAATTTACTTCCCGTGGATTCCAGCAAGACTTGCTTACCCGATGACAGCGTCATGGATTTCAATTCCGGCGCCCCAACGCTACGCTCCACATTACCGCTACCCACGCTCATCACTAGCCAGAGGCGGTCGCCACTAATCTTGCGCAGTACACCTTCCAGTTTTTGGCCACCGATAGTTTCCAGCAACACAAATTGGTTCACGTACGCCACCAGCTCGGGGAAGGTCAGAGTGACCGGCTCGGGTGCTGTTGAATGTGTCTCCCCTGGCGTCTCAATGTTAGGTTCTACTAATTTAATGCCTTGATCCTGGGGAGCAACAGTTACCCGAGTGTCCATTGACCCAGGCACCACAGCCCAGCCCACATCGGCTTTTTCAAGACGAATCTTGCGCTCTTGAACTTCTCCATTACTTAATTCCACCGTTGCTATTACAAGGCCCACCTTCTCGGCCCGGTGCAAGGTCGCATGCTTAGTCTGAACATGGAGCAAAGCCCCCTGTGGGAACTGGGTTTTCAGAAACTCCTCCGCTACATAAGCGAGGGTGTCTTCATGATCGAAGTACAGATCAACCTCACCGTTGCGATAACGTAGGTGATTAGTGTGGGCGGTAAAATTCCCGCTTAGATAACTTTTAAAACTGTCCGGCATAACCAGCACAATCGAACCGGAGAGCTGACCTGTATCCAGTGGCGCCAGCGCCAACTCCATGCGGTAGCCACCTTCGAAAATTCGGGTTTCAGGGTAATCCTTGCCTTGCGGTTTCCAAGACAAATGGGCCACCGGAGCGCCCTCATCAGATGGACCAACGATCAGTGTCTTGCGTTCGGTAATATCTTCTGGATTCCAGCCTAGAAGAACACGCACTTCCAAATCCGCAAGAAATCCTTCGCCCTGACTAAGCGTCAACACCCCATCAATGAGAGCGACGCGATCGTAGCGAAAAGGTTCGCCATGCAGGCGGCCTGTGAGGCGCTTGCCCTGGCCCTCAACAACCAGTAACGCCGCCTCTTCCGAGGAAACAAAAGCGGTACTGCTTGCCTTCTTCTCGCCACGCAAGACCTGGCCACTCTGACTCGACATCGGCTGGACTGCGATATCTCCCGCTAGGCCACCAGTCATCACTAACAAGCCAACACCCACTGCCGTGGTTAGCACCGCACCCACACGAGCCAGCGCCCACCATCGGTAATATTCCCAGTGACTTTGCACCTGCCCAAAGCTGACCATAGGCAGCAGAAAAAAAAGCGGGCTGTGGCCCCTGCTACCAGCTTCATGCATCAAACCTAGCGTAGCGATAATAAGTGCGCTTACCCCAACAATGATCAGCAGTTCTGCCATATTATTATTTTCTCCATGAGCCCACACGCTATCGATAGGCGGCGAACATCTTCTCACTCTACAAAGCCTTCTGCAGGCATTCCAGCACTTAAGTTATTGTTTTTTCTATCAGGTTCAGGGCTATGACATGCATCACATTTAGCCTTCCGAAACGACCCGCTGCAAGTACTTATTCGCCCACAAACAGACCTTCCGCTCATCCTTTCAGCGCCACTCATCATTGAAAAAGAAAAAAAACTTGTAAGCCCCAAAATCACGAGATATACAAGCGCTGAGGACATTGGGAAACCGAAGACCCGGACCCGATTGATTCGCATAACAGGTTGTTTGAGGAGGTCAGGAAGGAGGCCACCATGAGTAACCATCGTGGTAATGAGCAAGACCTTGATTCGGAAGATCTGCTGATGAACGAAGATTTCGATATCCTTGATGACAACATTGAAGAGGATGAGCAGGAGGAGCGCAGCGCTCGCAGCCGCTCTGTCAACATGGACATGCGCCACCGCATTGAAGAACGGCTGGAAGAGCGACGCCTGAAGAAGGAACTCAATGAGTACGAGTCCTTTGAGCTGGACGACGATCGCCTCCACTAAAGCCCATAAAAAAAAAGCCGGCTATAGGCCGGCTTTTTTTAAAACGCTTGCGACGAACTTACCAGCCAGTCGCTTCTTTCACAGCCTTGCCAATCTCTGCCGGGTTACGCACAGTCTTCACTCCTGCCGCCTCCAGCACTGCGAATTTTTCGTCAGCGGTACCTTTACCACCGGCAATAATCGCCCCAGCATGCCCCATACGCTTACCCGCCGGAGCGGTAACACCCGCAATGTAGCTCACCACAGGCTTGGTCACATGCTCTTTAATATAGGCCGCCGCTTCATCTTCTGCGGTACCGCCAATTTCACCCACCATAACAATGGCTTCGGTCTGCGGATCATTCTGGAACAACTCCAGCGCATCAATGAATGTCATCCCCGGAATCGGGTCACCGCCAATACCAATACAAGAAGATTGACCAAAGCCCAACTTGGTAGTTTGGTTGACTGCTTCATAGGTCAGGGTGCCGGAACGGGACACAATGCCGACCTTACCAGGCGTATGAATATGGCCCGGCATAATCCCGATTTTGCACTCACCAGGAGTAATGACCCCTGGGCAATTCGGCCCGATCAGACGAATGCCATCTTTGCGGGAGATATACTCTTTGACGAAAAGCATATCCAGAGCAGGAACCCCTTCGGTAATGCAGACGATCAGCTCGATGCCGGCGTCTGCGGCTTCCAGAATGGAGTCCTTGCAGAACGGTGCAGGCACGTAAATTACGCTGGCAGTGGCCCCGGTTTCGGCAACGGCTTCTGCCACAGTGTTAAACACCGGCAAACCCAAATGCGTTTGACCGCCTTTACCCGGCGTTACACCACCCACCATCTGGGTGCCGTATTCAATGGCCTGTTCAGAGTGAAGCGTGCCCTGGCTACCAGTGAAACCCTGGCAGATAACCTTGGTGTTTTTGTCGATCAATACGCTCATGCGGCACCTCCCACTGCTTTCACTACCTGCTCGGCAGCATCATCAAAACTTTGTGCGGCAATGATGTTCATGCCACTTTCTGCCAGCTTCTGGGAACCCAGCTCCGCATTGTTGCCCTCCAAGCGCACCACAACAGGAACCGTTACGCCCACTTCTTCCACGGCGCCGATAATACCTTCAGCGATCAAATCGCAACGAACGATACCACCAAAAATGTTCACCAGAACGCCCTTTACTTGATCATCGGAGAGAATGATCTTAAACGCTTCGGTAACACGCTCTTTGGTGGCGCCACCGCCCACGTCTAGGAAGTTGGCCGGCGCACCGCCCTTCAACTTCACCAAATCCATGGTGCCCATGGCTAGACCTGCACCGTTCACCATACAACCGATGTTGCCCTCTAGAGCGACGTAGTTCAGATCCCATTCTGCAGCGCGACGCTCGCGCTCATCTTCCTGGCTGGGATCGTCTAGGGCTTTGATGTCCGGATGGCGATATAACGCCGAGCCATCGACGTTGATTTTGGCATCCAAGCAGTGCAGGTCACCGGTGTCAGTGATCACCAGCGGGTTCACTTCGATCAGCGCCAGATCTTTGTCAACAAACAGCTTTGCCAGACCCACGAAGATCTTGGCGAACTGATTGACCTGTTTGCCTTCTAGACCCAACTTAAATGCGATCTCACGGGCCTGATAGGGCTGTGCACCTACCAGCGGATCAATCTCTGCCTTGAGGATTTTTTCCGGGGTTTCTTCTGCAACCGTTTCGATATCCACGCCACCTTCGGTGGAAGCCATGAACACAACACGACGGCTAGCACGGTCCAGCACTGCGCTCAGATACAGTTCTTTAGCAATATCCGTGCAGGTTTCTACCAGAATCTTTGATACCGGCTGACCATGTTCGTCGGTCTGAAAGGTCACTAACTGCTTGCCCAGCCACTTCTTTGCAAAGGCAGCGGCGTCTTCCGGTGTATCCACCAGCTTTACACCGCCAGCTTTACCTCGGCCCCCAGCGTGCACTTGCGCTTTTACGACCCACTTGTCACCGCCGATCTCTTTCGCCTTTGCTGCAACCTCTTCCGGGGTATCACAGGCAAAGCCGGTAGAGACTGGCAACCCATAATCAGCAAAAAGCTGTTTTGACTGATATTCATGGAGATTCATGCCAATACTTCCATCATCAATGAATTAGTGGCGCCCTGTTCAAGCGCCGTTATCGCGGCCATTCAAATATCGTTACTTTTTGCGACGACGCTGCGCCACATGGATTGCTTTAAAGTCTGTGGCCAAGGCTGCTTCATGAACGGTTTCTGACAGGCTTGGATGACCAAACACCATCAGCTGCAAGTCCTCTACGGTAGCCCCAAACTCCATGGCTATAACGCCTTGCTGAATCAGTTCGGACGCCTGCGGGCCTACCACGTGCATCCCCAGAATGCGGTCGGTTTTTTCATCCGCCACAAACTTCACCATGCCACCGGTTTCGCCGGCAGCCATGGCGCGCCCATTGGCGGCAAAAGGTACCGCTCCGGTCTTGTAAGCGTCGCCAGAATCCTTCGCTTCCTCTTCGGTCTTACCAACCCAGGCCAGTTCCGGGTGGGTATAAATCACACCGGGGACAGCGTCATAGTTCACTTGGGTACTTTCTCCCATGATCACTTCAGCCACCATCACGCCTTCTTCAATGGCCTTGTGAGCCAAGGCAGGGCCTCGCACCAGATCACCGATGGCGTAAACCCCGGGAACGTCGGTACGACACTGGTTATCGACATAAATATAGTTGCGCTCGTCCAAGGTCACCCCGGCGTCCTGACTGAGCAGGCCTTCGGTATAGGGGCGGCGACCCACAGCAACAATCAACCGGTCGAAGGTTTCTTCGTTCTCTCCGTCCTTGTCGCTATAACGGACCACTACCTGATCCTTTTTCACCTCAGAACCAGTGACACGGGCCCCCAGACGAATATCTAGACCCTGCTTGGCAAACTGCTTTTGGGCATCTTTGGCAATTTGTTTATCCACAGCCGGCAGGAAGGCATCTACAGCCTCCAGCACGACGACTTCACTGCCAAGTCGAGCCCAAACGCTTCCCAGCTCAAGACCAATCACGCCCGCGCCAATCACACCAAGGCGTTTCGGTACAGCATCAAATTCCAGCGCACCAGTGGAATCAACAATGATTTCTTGATCAACAGGAGCCACAGGAATATCTACCGGCACTGAGCCTGCCGCCAGAATTACATGCTCTGCCTGTAGTGTTTGGACATCGCCATCCAACGGTTGAAACTCAACCTGCTTTCCACTTTTCAGCTGGCCTGTGCCCTGTAACCAGGTCACCTTGTTGGCCTTGAACAATTGCGCGATACCGCCAGTGAGGTTTCTCACAATGGTATCTTTGCGCTTAAGCATGGTATCCAGGTCCAGCTCTGCACCCTTGATGTTAATACCGTGATCAGCCAGTGAGGACTCGGTTTCGTGGTACTTCCAAGAAGAATCCAGCAACGCCTTAGAGGGGATACAGCCTACATTCAAACAGGTCCCCCCCAAAGCCGGCTCATCTTGCTTATTAATGCGCTTTTCAATGCAGGCAGTATTCAGGCCCAGTTGCGCACACCGGATCGCAGCCACATAGCCACCCGGACCACCACCAATGATGATGACGTCATAGTTGTCAGCCATAATCTAATTCCTTCTATCGCGGTCAAGCTTCATACCGCAGCCACCACGCTTTAGGGGTGTGCTGCAGCATGAAGTACGCAGGCATACATTCAGATATCCAGCAACAGCCGCGCCGGGTCCTCGATAAAGTTCTTCACGGCAACCAGAAATTGCACCGCTTCCTTACCATCGATGAGGCGGTGATCGTAGGATAAGGCCAAATACATCATCGGCAGGATTTCCACTTTACCGTCCACTGCCATAGGCCTTTCCTGGATCTTGTGCATCCCCAGAATGGCCGTCTGCGGCGGGTTAAGAATCGGTGTGGAAATCAACGAACCAAACACCCCACCGTTGGAAATGGTAAACGTGCCACCAGTCATCTCTTCAATGGATAGCTTGCCCTTTTGGGCCTTCTGACCATATTCGATGATCTGTGACTCCACTTCCGCCAGACCTTTCTGGTCTGCGTCACGTAGCACCGGCACAACCAAGCCTCGCTCAGTAGAAACCGCCACGCCCACGTCGTAGTAGCCGTGATAAACGATATCTTCACCGTCAATAGACGCATTCACTGCTGGGAAACGTTTCAGCGCTTCCACGCAAGCCCGGGTAAAGAAGCCCATGAAGCCAAGGCGCACGTTATGGGCTTTCTCGAATTCCGGCTGGTAATGCTTACGCATATCCATGATCGGTTTCATGTTGACCTCGTTAAAGGTGGTCAACATTGCGGAGTCCTGTTGAGCCGATACCAAACGCTCAGCAATACGCTTACGCAAGCGAGTCATTGGAACTCTGCGCTCTTCACGCTCGCCTGGAGCGCCTGGCACATCAAGGGTGGCCGGTTGTTGCGGGGCGGGCTGATTGGCACGTTTTTGCGCCTTGTCGGTGATGACTTTTTCAACATCCCCTTTGGTGATGCGACCACCACGACCGGTGCCTTTAACTTGGTCTGCAGCAATACCATGCTCGCTCATCAGCTTACGAGCGGCAGGCCCCGCCTGATCACCGGAACTATCATCGTCATCGGCAGAATTGTCCGCACTCTCTGACTTTGCATCCTCTTTATGATCCGCTGATGCTTCTTTAGTATCCGTTTCTGCGGGCTTGTCATTACTACTGCCGGCACTGCCGCTGGCGCCTTCATCGAAGGTACCCAGCACTTGCTGGCTTTCCACGGTCTCACCCTCTGCCGCCATGATCTTACTGACCACGCCGTCAGCGGGTGCGACTACTTCCAGCACAACTTTGTCGGTTTCAATATCTACCAGCAGCTCGTCACGCTTCACCGCTTCGCCTTCCTGCTTGTGCCAGGTGGCCACGGTGCCGTCTGCTACTGATTCGGGAAACTGTGGAGCTTTGATATCAGTCGCCATGCCTAATCCTTACTGTTACTTAATCTCGAAGGCGTCCTGAACCAGACGCTGCTGTTGTTCCACGTGCAGTGACATTGAACCCGCCGCTGGGGCGGCCGCCATATCGCGGCCAGCATAATGCACAGGCCCCACGCCCGCTTTCTGCGCTACACGGTACATATGGTGCTGGGAGCAATACCAGGCGCCCTGATTCTTGGGCTCTTCCTGACACCAAACCAGATGTTCCAGGTTAGGGTACCCCTCAAGGATTTCCTGCAAGCGCTGTTCCGGGAACGGATACAGCTGCTCGATACGCACCAGTGCCGTGTCAATCAGATCATCACTATCACGTTTTTCCAGCAAGTCGTAATAAACCTTGCCGGAGCACATCACCACTCGTTTAATTTTTTTGCTATCCAGATCCGCCAGATCATCCAACACCGAATGGAAGGTGCCGTGGGCCAGATCTTCCAGGGAGGACGTCGCCTTCTTGTGACGCAGCAAACTCTTCGGACTCATCACCACTAACGGCTTGCGCAGAGGGCGTACTGCCTGACGACGCAATAGGTGGTAAATTTGGCCGGGAGTACTCGGCACGCACACTTGCATGTTGTGCTCAGCGCACAGTTGCAGAAAACGCTCCAGGCGTGCGGAGGAATGCTCCGGCCCTTGGCCCTCATAGCCGTGAGGAAGCAGCATGGTTAAGCCACACAAACGCCCCCACTTGGCTTCACCAGAAGAAATGAACTGGTCAATCACCACCTGGGCACCGTTGGCGAAATCACCAAACTGGGCTTCCCAAATCACCAATGACTTAGGCGTAGTGGTAGCGTAACCGTACTCATAACCCAGCACCGCTTCTTCAGATAGCAGCGAATCGTAAATGTCGAAACGCGGTTGCCCGTCGTAAAGATGCTGTAGTGGTACATACTGCTCACCGTTTTTCTGGTTATGCAGCACCGCATGGCGGTGGGAAAAAGTGCCACGGCCACTATCCTGACCCGTTAGGCGAATAGCAAAACCCTGATCAAGCAACGTCGCATAGGCCATGGTTTCGCCGTAGCCCCAGTTCAGCGGCAAGGCACCTGCTGTCATTTTGCGGCGATCTTCGAGGATTTTTTTCACCTGACGCTGAACCACAACGCCTTCAGGCGGTGTTTCCAGGCGTGTAGCCAAATCCTGCAGCTTCTTCAATGAATAGGTCGTGTCCCAGTCATCCTCAACCTGGTGGCCAATATATGGAGACCAATCCACAAATAAAGCCTTGTTCGGCTCTCTTACTAGGGATTTGACCACATGATTACCGGCATCAAGCATATCCCGGTAATCATCCACCGTTTTCTGAGCTTCCTGCTCACTGATCACTTTTTCGTTGATCAGCTTCTCTGCATACAGAGTTCGAGTGGTCGGATGGCTTTTGATTTTCTTGTACATCATCGGCTGAGTAGAGGACGGTTCATCCGCCTCGTTATGCCCCGACCGGCGATAGCAGAACAAATCAATCACCACATCCTTCTTAAACTGCATGCGGTAATCCACCGCCAGCTGAGTGACGAAGTAGACCGCTTCTGGATCATCTGCATTTACATGGAAAATGGGTGCCTGCACCATTTTTGCTACATCGGTGCAATACTCGGTAGAACGGGCATCATCACGACGACTGGTGGTGAAGCCCACCTGGTTGTTGATGATCACGTGCAAAGTACCGCCAGTATGAAAACCGCGGGTCTGAGACATCTGGAATGTCTCCATAACCACACCCTGGCCTGCAAATGCCGCATCGCCATGCAACAGAATCGGCACCACCTGTTCTCCACCCTCATCTTCACGACGATCCTGACGAGCCCGTACCGAGCCTTCTACAACAGGCGCCACAATTTCCAAATGAGAGGGATTGAAGGCCATGGCCAAGTGCACTTCACCGCCAGACGTCTGTACGTTGGACGAGAAGCCCTGATGGTATTTCACATCACCGGAGCCATTTTCGTTAAAGCTCTTGCCATCAAACTCTTCGAACAAATCTTTCGGGCTTTTGCCCAGGGTATTCACCAGCACGTTCAAACGGCCCCGGTGGGCCATGCCAATGACCAGCTCTTTGGCGCCGTAACTACCCACTCGCTGGATAATTTCATCCATCAGAGGAATTAGAGATTCACCACCTTCAAGACCGAAACGTTTGGTGCCTGGATATTTACTGCCCAAATATTTTTCCAGGCCCTCAGCGGCAGACAATCGCTCGAGGATATGTTTCTTAATATCAGCGCCATATTCTGGATGACAACGCACCCCTTCCATTCGTTGCTGCAGCCAGCGCTTTTCAGCGGTGTTGACCATGTGCATGTACTCAGCACCCACGCTGGAGCAGTAAGTACTGGTCAGGCAGTCGACAATATCGCGGAGGGTGGTTTCGGGTTTACCGATAAAAAGGTTACCCGTTTGAAATACCGTATCCAGATCAGCCGTGCTGAGGCCATGATGCGCCAACTCCAAATCTGGAACGGACTCGCGCTCCATAATGCCCAGCGGATCCAGCTTGGCCACTTGGTGGCCTCGATTTCGGTAGGCTGCAATCAAATGCAGCACGCGGACCTGACGACGCTCGTGCTCCGTACTGACAGCACCGGCACCAAACTTCTGCACACGCGACCGGTTCTTCGCCTGCAGCAAGAAGTATTCACGCACGGCGGCGTGGGGCACGTCTGATTCGACGGCGGCATCAACACTGGGGAGTTTTTCGAAATAAACGCGCCAGTCTTCCGGCACGGAATTAGGATCGGTCAGGTAGGATTCGTACAGTTCATCGACATAGGCAGCGTTGGCTCCCCCAATATGGGAGGACTGCCATTGGCGCTGCATGGAACTGTCTTGCATGTTAGCTCGTTCCTTCGGCGGGAGGTTGTCACACTCTGTGGCATGAGTAACTGCGACCACAGGGGGGCGACCCTGTTCCCGTACGCTCGTATTTCGGAACAACGCCTTTTAAGCCCTGTTCCACCCATAAGATGCAGCACTCTATCTCACCCATACCGAGTCGGGTCTGGGTAGAAGCCTGCTACCTCTCGTCGAGGGATTACCCCGAACTGCTAGCTAGTGTATCCCTTTTAATTCGGTTTTGTTAGGCACCGAATTCATAAATTAACTTATGACTCTTTCCGAATGTTTCTGCAATTGGCGAAAAGTCGAATAGACAAAAAAAACGACATTTCAAATGCTCCAGATACAAAAAAGGCGACCAGTAAGGTCGCCTTCTTCGTTCGGATCAGATGCCCCGCTCCAACAACATTGAGCGGATATGGCCAATGGCCCGGGTCGGGTTCAATCCTTTCGGACAAACGCTGACGCAGTTCATGATGCCGTGGCAGCGGAACAGACTAAAGGGGTCGTCCAGTTTAGACAGACGCTCTTCGGTCACCGTGTCGCGACTATCCGCCAAGAAGCGATAGCTTTGCAACAAGGCAGCCGGCCCCAGGAACTTATCCGGGTTCCACCAGAAGCTCGGACAGCTGGTTGAACAGCACGCACAGAGAATACACTCGTACAGACCATCCAGCTTTTCACGCTCTTCCGGGCTCTGCAGGCGCTCAATGGCCGGAGCCGGCGAGCTATTCTGCAGGTACGGCTGCACTTTTTCGTACTGGCTATAGAACATGCCCATGTCTACGACCAAGTCGCGAATCACCGGCAGGCCCGGCAACGGGCGCAAGATCAATGGCTTCTTACCTTCCAGAACACCTGGCGCCACCTGAGACAGCGGAGTGATACACGCCAAACCGTTCTTGCCGTTCATGTTCATGCCGTCGGAACCGCATACCCCTTCACGACAGGAGCGACGGTAAGACATGGACTCATCCTGCTCTTTTACCAAAGCAAGGATATCCAGAACCATGAGGTCTTTACCTTGGGTATCGACCTCGTATTCCTTCATACTCGGTTCGCGATCCGTTTCCGGATTGTAGCGATAGATACTGACTTTCATCGTTAGCTCCCCTTAGTAGGTCCGCGCCTTGGGCTGGAAAGTATCAACGGTCTTCGGTTTGAAGTTCACGTCGCGCTTGCCCAGCTTTTTGGCTGTGGGGTCGAAGATGGAGTGGCAAAGCCAGTTCTCATCATCGCGATCCGGGTAATCGTAGCGAGAATGCGCACCACGACTTTCGGTGCGGCCTTCCGCGGCGATGGCAGTCGCTTCCGCCACTTCCAGCAAGTTATCCAGCTCCAGCGCTTCAATGCGCGCGGTGTTGAATGGCTTGCTCTTGTCATCCAAGTGCGCGTTGGCAATCCGCTCACGCAGATCGGCCAGCTTAGCTACACCTTCGGCCATCAGGTCGCCCTTGCGGAACACACCAAAGTGATTCTGCATCACACTCTGCAGCTCTTTGCGCAGTGCGGAGACAGACTCGCCACCTTTGGAGTCATCCCAACGACGAACCCGGGAAAGGGCCTCATCAATGTCTGCATCACGCGGCTCGTATTGCGTCATGCCCTGACGCAGAGCATCTTCAATGTACAGACCCGCCGCACGACCAAAGACCACCAGATCCAGCAACGAGTTACCACCTAAGCGGTTGGCGCCATGTACGGATACACAGGCCACTTCACCCACTGCGAACAAACCGTTCACGAACTGTTCTTCGCCTTCATGGCCACCGGTCAGCTTGAGCGCCTGGCCGTGAACATTGGTGGGAATGCCGCCCATCATGTAATGACAGGTAGGTACAACCGGGATCGGCTCTTTCACCGGATCAGTTTGCGCGAAGGTAATAGCAAGCTCACAGATACCCGGCAGGCGGCTATGCAGCACTTCTTCGCCAAGATGATCAAGCTTCAGGTAAACGTGATCACCATCCGGGCCATCGCCACGGCCGTCCAAGATTTCCATCATCATGGAACGCGCAACAACGTCACGGGACGCCAGATCTTTGGCGTTTGGAGCATAACGCTCCATGAAACGTTCGCCATCCTTGTTGATCAGGTAACCCCCCTCGCCCCGGCAACCTTCGGTTACCAGCACACCAGCACCAGCGATGCCGGTGGGGTGGAACTGCCACATTTCGATGTCCTGCACCGGCAAGCCCGCACGTAGGGCCATGCCCACACCGTCACCAGTGTTAATCAAGGCATTGGTGGTAGAGGCATAGATACGGCCAGAACCACCGGTGGCAAATACCGTTGCCTTGGCTTTGAAGAACACGGTCTCGCCGGACTCGATGTCGATGGCAATCACGCCACAAACATTGCCGTCAGCGTCTTTTACCAGCTCAGCCGCATACCACTCATTGTAGAACTGGGTGCCGTTCTTCAGGTTCTGCTGGTAGAGCGTGTGCAGCAGCGCATGGCCGGTACGGTCAGCGGCCGCACAGGTACGGGCTGCCTGGCCACCTTCACCAAAGTTCTTCGACTGGCCGCCGAAAGGACGCTGATAAATACGGCCTTCTTCAGTACGGGAAAATGGCAGGCCCATGTGGTCCAGCTCATACACCGCTTCCGGACCCACATTACACATGTACTCGATCGCGTCTTGGTCACCGATATAGTCGGAACCTTTCACGGTGTCGTACATGTGCCAGCGCCAATCGTCATTAGGATCGGAGGAGGCAATTGCACAGGTAATACCACCCTGGGCGGATACCGTGTGAGAACGCGTTGGAAAAACCTTAGAAATCAGCGCAGTCTTAAAACCGGACTGAGCCATTTGCAGTGAGGCGCGCATACCTGCACCACCACCACCTACGACGATAGCGTCAAACGTAATAGTGCGAATAGACATGGCTTACGCCCCTCCCCAGATCAAAACAAGACCCCACAGCAGGTAAACAACCAGCGCCAATGCAATTGCCACCTGGGCAATCAAGCGAACACCGGTAGCCGCTTTACCAAAGGTCAGGCTAGTCAGGTAGTCAGTGGTTACGCCCCACACACCAACCCAGGTATGTGCAACGACAGAAATTACCAGCAAGGTATTGGCTATCTGCATGCAGATAGATCCCATGAAGGCTTTCCAGCTGCTGTAGTCAAGGTCACCCACTGTGATCAGGTAGCCCAGCATGCCGATCATATAGACACCGATGATGACAGCGGAAACTCGCTGAATCAGCCAGTCATACAGGCCATTACGCCCCAGGCTCGTTACACTGGTTACCATATCCAGCCTCCTACCAGCAAAATCAATACCACAGAAATGAGGAAAGTCAGCTTGGCGCCACGACGGCCGCCTTCTAAGCTTTCACCAACTCCGGCATCCATAATCAGGTGACGAATACCCGCCACTAGGTGATACAGCAATACAGACAGAATGGCCCATACCACCAGTTTCACCAGCAGTGAGGTCATCATCAGTTCTTTCAGGTCCGCAAAGCTCTCGGGAGACGTCAGGGAGCGATCCAACATCCACAGCAGAATGGGTAGTGCCAAGAAAATGGCAACACCCGTTACGCGGTGAGTGATAGATGCTATAGCCGTGACCGGGAACTTGATCGTGCTCAGATCGAGGTTTACGGGTCGCTTATCGTTCACGGTAGCCTACTTATAGCCGGGCCTCAGTTAAGAGGCGGTTGTCGGGAACTTAGCAGAGTCATTGAGATCAGAACGTGAAGCCTGATCTTAATAATCTGCCCGGGCCGGGGTGGGCCCGTGTGAAACCCCCAGCAGGAGGTTTCTGCCGGGCGGCAGTATATCGCCGCGACTTGCGCAAAACAAACGCTGCGGGTGACAATTATTGTGCAAGCACCGGCTAACGCCTTGATTTACAATGATGCACCCGATGTGAACGTCATTAAATTCTGTTGCACCATGCTAAAGCAAAAACGCCACTGCGGCGTAACAAGCTGTTTACCTTACAAAAGTCTGAGCCACTGGTTCGCCCTTGCGCGTTGACAAAGGTGTGTCAAAACCTTACCTTCCCCCGCGTTTTGGAGGACCTTCCTTACCTTGAGGAACGTTCCCTCGTCCGCCAATGGAGAGATTCCCATGACCGAGAAGAAAGCCACTCTCAAGGTAGAGGGTCAGGACCTGGACCTGCCGATCTACACCCCTACTCTGGGCCGCGACGTTATCGACGTGTCCAAACTGGTAGCCAACGGCGTCTTTACTTTCGACCCGGGTTTCACCTCTACCGCTTCCTGTGAATCCAAAATCACCTTTATCGATGGTGAAGTGGGTAAACTTCTGCACCGCGGCTACTCTATCGAGGAGCTAGCAGGTCAGTCTGAATATCTGGAAGTGTGCTACACCCTGCTGTACGGCGAACTGCCCACCGCAGAACAGAAAGAAAAGTTTGTCAGCACGGTGAAAAACCACACCATGGTGCACGAGCAGATTCGTAATTTCTTCAACGGTTTCCGCCGTGATGCGCACCCCATGGCCATCATGTGTGGCGTAGTGGGCGCCCTGTCCGCCTTCTACCACGACTCTCTGGACATCAACAATCCTGAGCACCGTGAAATCACTGCGTACCGTCTGATCGCCAAGATGCCTACCATCGCGGCCATGTGCTATAAGTACGCTTTGGGCCAGCCTTTCATGTACCCACGCAACGACTTGGGTTATGCGGAAAACTTTCTGCATATGATGTTCGGCAACCCCTGTGAAGAATCCAAGATCAGCCCGACCCTGGCCAAGGCCATGGACCGTATTTTTATCCTGCACGCTGATCACGAGCAGAACGCCTCCACCTCCACCGTACGCTTGGCTGGTTCCTCTGGCGCCAACCCGTTCGCCTGTATTGCTGCGGGCATTTCTGCCCTGTGGGGCCCGGCACACGGCGGCGCTAACGAAGCCGTACTGAACATGCTTGATGAAATCGGCTCACTGGATAACATCGACGCCTACATCGCCAAAGCAAAAGACAAGAACGACCCGTTCAAGCTGATGGGCTTCGGCCATCGCGTTTACAAAAATTATGACCCCCGTGCCACCGTGATGCGCGAATCTTGCCACGAAGTATTGGCCGAACTGGGCGTAAATGATCCGCAGCTGGCGCTGGCCATGAAGCTGGAAGAGATCGCCCTAAATGACCCCTACTTTAAAGAGAAAAAGTTGTTCCCCAACGTGGACTTCTACTCCGGCATCATCTTGAAAGCGATTGGAATTCCCACTTCCATGTTCACCGTAATCTTTGCCCTGTCTCGCACCGTTGGCTGGATTGCACACTGGAACGAAATGATCTCCAACCCGTACAAGATTGGTCGTCCGCGTCAGCTGTACACCGGCGAAGCCGAACGTTCATTCGTTCCGGTCAACGAGCGCAAATAAGCGCTTCGTTATCGCCCGACAAAAAAACCGCCTTCCGGCGGTTTTTTTGTGCCTGCAGATACATCAACCTGAAAAATATTCTTCCAAAGTTCACTAAAAAAACGCGCCTACAAACATAGAAATTACATGATTTGCGCTGCCGCTAATCGACCTTGCACCCCATCATTAACATCCATTCGCCACTGAACATGAAACCCAATACTCACGGTGCATGAAGCGTCCTTTAGCGAAACAGATTTTTCCCACTATCCTAGCCACGTTTATTGCCAATGATTAACATCTTGCATTTGCGTGGCCGCGCCGTGCATGCAAGCATCAGGGCCTCGCTCGCTAACCAATGCAGACCTAATAATGAAAAAAATCATCGCCCTTGCCGTTATTGTTACCCTGGCCGCCTACCTTTTATTCTGGCCCGTCAGCATAGAGCCTGTTGCTTGGCAGGCGCCGAAAGCCCCAGCTCTGGATGGTCCCTTCGCCACTAACACCGCCCTTCGCAACAGCAAAATCATCGGCGAAGATCAGGGCACTGGTCCGGAGGACGTGGCTATCAATGATGATGGTTACCTATACGTGGGGTATGACGATGGCCGCATCGTTCGTTTCGACCCAAACGGCCAAAACCCTGACTTGATTGCCAATACTGAAGGGCGCCCTCTTGGATTGGATTTTTCCCCCTCCGGAGACCTAATCGTTGCCGATGGTTACAAAGGGCTCTTGAGTGTCAGTGCTAGTGGCGCCATCACCATATTGAGTACCAGCGCCAATGGTCTGGACTACCGCTTCACCGATGATGTGGACGTGGATAGCAACGGTATCGCCTATTTCTCCGATGCCTCCAGCAAATTTGGCCCCGCCATGCACGCCCGCGACGACATCATGGAGCACGGCGGCCACGGGCGGCTGTTGCGTTATGACCCGAATACAGAACAGGCCGAAGTGTTACTTGACGGCCTGCAGTTCGCCAACGGCATCGCCCTTTCCCAGAATGAAGACTTCGTACTGGTTACCGAAACAGGCAACTACCGCATCGTTCGCTACTGGCTCAAAGGGGAGAAAGCCGGCAGCCACGATATCTTTATGGACAACCTGCCCGGCATCCCTGATGGCATTTCGGCGAACGGCGAAGGCACTTTCTGGCTTGCCCTATTCAGCCCCCGCAATGCCATTCTCGACAGCCTCTCCGACAAGCCTCTGCTTCGCAAAGTCGCCTTGCGCATGCCCAGCTTTCTGCAACCCCAAACAGTAGCCCACGGCTTTGTACTCGGCCTTGATGAGCAAGGGCAAGTCACTCACAACCTGCAAGATAACAGCGACGGCGCTTTCGCTCCCATCACCAGCGCGGAGCAACACGGTAACACCCTGTACCTGGGCAGCCTCACCGAACCTCGCTTCGCCGCTTTCACCCTGCCCGGCACAGCAACAGCAACAGCAACAGCAACAGCAACAGTCCACGATGGAGCCAACAAACAATGAGCACACTAAACGCGGCTTTTATCGGCCTTGGCACCATGGGCTACCCCATGGCTGGCCACCTGGCCGAAGCAGGCATTGCCATGACCGTTTACAACCGCACGGCCCAACGAGCGCAACAGTGGACGCGCGATTACCCAGGCAGTCACGCGCCCTCCCCCGCAGACGCCGCACGGCATGCGGATCTGGTCTTTATTTGCGTCGGAGACGATAACGATCTACGCCAGGTCACCCTTGGTGATGACGGGGTTATGCAAACTCTCGCCAAGGGCGCTGTTCTTGTGGATCACACCACCGCCAGTGCAGAAGTGGCCCGCGAACTTGATGCCGCCAGTCGCAAACAAGGCAGTCATTTTCTCGATGCCCCGGTGTCTGGGGGCCAACAGGGTGCACAGAACGGCCAATTATCGATCATGTGTGGCGGAGACGAAGCCACCTATCAGCGGGTACTGCCAACGCTGCAACATTACGGCAAAGCCATCAATCTGATGGGCCCGGCAGGCAGTGGCCAGCTAACCAAGATGGTCAACCAAATTTGCGTGGCCGGGCTGGTAGAAGGGCTCGCTGAAGGACTCGCTTTCGCTCTTAATGCGGGCCTTGATGCCAACAAAGTCTTCGAAACCATCAGCCAGGGTGCAGCCGGCTCCTGGCAAATGGTGAACCGCCACCAGACCATGATCGACGACCAGTATGAGCACGGTTTTGCGGTGGATTGGATGCGAAAAGACTTGGATATCTGTCTGCGCGAAGCGGTTCGAAACGGCACACCCTTGCCCATCACTGAACAAATAAACGACTTTTACCGTGAGATTCAGTCCATGGGCGGCGGCCGCTGGGACACCTCTTCGCTACTCCGTCGACTGCAAAAAATCCCCACTTAATAGCAAATATTGCCCTCTTACGGTTTTCGAACCGCTAACGTCTTCACCATGGGAGTCTAATTTTCCACACATTAAGAGCCTGAGAACGAGGAAACGATATTTTTACATCGCGAAGAAGCCATCCATTAAGGGGCGGATTTTGTTGCCCCTTTTGGGGGCACAAGACCATCTGCGGTGCCGTGAGAAAGCTGCTGCGCCACTTTTTTGGGCAGCGCATCAAGCAATGGATCGTATTCTTCCATCACCTTTCCCATGCTATCAAAGTGGCCCACCAGATCCGTTCCCAGGGTAAAGCGGTTCGGAAATTCACGAATGAGCGTTAGCCATTCCTCATTGGGCTCACCGTCATCGATCAAATAGTGGTCTTTAACGCTCCAAGATAAATCAATAAACAGATTGTCATAACGGCTTAGCAGTGCTCGAAGAATAGGCGGCAAGGTACCCAGCGGCCCCTGCCGCTCTTCAATCCCACCACTGGTTCCGGCGTGGGCCAGTAAGAAACGTGTCCCAGGGTGCGCGTCTAACGCTTCTTCCAACTCGCCGAGGTAGATCGGTGTCTCTTCGCGCAATGACGTCAGGTTGCTGTGTAGCAATACGGGCAAGTCGTAACGACCCGCCATCGCATACACCCTCATTAGCGCGGGATGATTCGCTCGAGGCGTCTCGCCTTCGGTCCAGGCGGTAAGCTGATCGTGACGGGTCAGAATTTCCCCCACCCCCTGCCAGAACCCAGGATAACGTTCGATCAAGCGCTCTATCTGCTCGGCGGCGTGCATGTCCGTGGGGTTGAAACCACTGATAAACGGCTGCAGCCGAGCCTGCTGATCTTTCGGTAATGAAAGCACCGCCTGGGCCACAATGTCGTCGGTAGCACTGTAGTAATATAGCGGAGCCTCATCGCCCAGGTAGTATCGCGGGCGACGCGGTGCCTCTGCCTGCCACTTCTTCATCACTGGCAAGCCGAACACCCAGGCGCGCTCCACGCCCGCATCATCCATGGCCGCCATCATCGCCTGCGGTCCCTCACTCTCCTGCATGAAATCCACATAATGCAGGTGCGCATCCGTCCACTGCCGCTGGCCGGCAGTGGCAGCACTGGCACACCCTCCCGCCACAAGAGCCAACAGCACACTCGCACCTAACACCTTGACTCTATTTACCATCCGGCACTCCCAATCCATTTCTCAACCAACCGCACTTTACCGTTGGGTGTCGCAAATGCCACGACTCCCGACAGTGACTCCTGTGGCCGCCGTACGTTCAGAAACATGACACTTTCTTACCTTTGCGCTGAAGCTGACGCCTAGCTGCGACCTTGTATCATTAGGCCTTCACTATGTCTATATATAGACAATTATTAACACATGGTTCACTATTAACCCTAATAGGAGACAATCATGGAACCCGCAACAGCCTATATCCCACAAGCTCTGGACGACGGCGCACGCCACGCAGCTCTACGTGCTGTGCTTAAACTACTGGAACACTGGCAGTGCAGTGAAAAGGAAAAAATGGCGCTATTGGGTGTGGGGCGCTCCACCCTACACAAGTACCAGAACCAACCAGAAAGCGCCCGGGTCGGGCAGGATCTATTGGAACGCCTCAGCTATCTGCTGAACATCCACCAAGCGCTACGGACCTTGTTTGGCAATAAAGAGAATGTGTATGGCTTTATCCGCATGGCAAACCATAACCCCTTTTTCAATGGCCTCACCCCTATGGACATCATGAGCAACGGCCGGGTTGCCAGCCTTTATGAAGTGCACCGCCAGCTCGATACCCTTCGAGGCGGTCAATGGGGTTAAAAACACAGGGGGCGGATACACTGCCGCACACATCCTTATCCGAGCAAACGGCTTACCGCTTGGTCAACGGAAAATATCCCCCTATCGCGATCTTCGATGACGTGGCCGACCAAGCGGATTTTGATGCACTGTACGCCGTGCAGGCGCTGACCAACCCGCGCCTACAAAATGATATCGGCGATCTGAATCGGGTCCCCCCGGAGCAGCGCCCATGGGGCATTCCCGGCTGCAACTACGCCTTGGGGCCCTTTGTGCATGTCAATCCAGCAGGGTCGCGCTTCTCTGATGGCCATTTCGGGGTATTCTATTGCGCCGACCGCATGGCGACCGCCATTGCAGAGACCCGCTATCACCAACAGCGTTATTTTCAGCAAGTCGATGGGCTCAAGTATGACCGCATTGTGATGCGCGGCCTGAAGGTACACTTCACCGCCACCCTCGTAGACATCACCCCGGCTGATCACCACCCTCAGTGGCACGCAGCCGATGACTACACCGCCGCGCATCAGCTTGGTCGGCAATTACGCGAACAACAGCGCAACGGCATCCATTACGAATCTGTCCGCGCCGTCGGGCGTTATTGTTATGCCCTGCTAACCCCTCAAGTCATCGCCAGTATTACTCCCTGTGCTCACTACGAATATATTTGGGACGGCGAAACAATCGCCCACACGCTTACCATTCGCGGCTTTAACTGAAACACCGCCGTCGCGCACCTTCTGCGGCAATATGCCGCATCCCTCTTCCCTGACACATGCCTATGCTGCGAGCCTAATTTAATTCGGTTCGGGAAAATCATGTTTACAGATCCCCTCTCACGTCCAGCATCACACTCCGCTCTGCGTTTTTTACGCCCCCTGTGGCTAGGACTCGCCTGTAGCGCAACCTCCCTTGCTATAGCCGACGAAAGCAACCAACTGGACACTGTTTCCGTGAATGCCTCCGTCCCTGACCAAAACACTGACCCACTTCCAGAAGCCGCCACCGCCAGCCGACTGGGGCTGAGCATGCGTGAAACCCCCGCCACAGTGGATATCATTGGCCGTGATGAAATTGAACAGGAAGGGCTGCGAAACCTGATTGAGCTATACCGCAATGCTCCCGGCGTCAGTGCGGGCAACATCCCTGGCTCACCAGCCTCTGTCAGCATGCGCGGCTTCACCGATGTGGGTTATTTGTTTAACGGTACCCGCGCCGTGGATCCAGGCCTGATGTCACGCAACATGAATACCTGGAACCTGGAGCGAGTAGAAATTCTCAAAGGCCCGGCCTCCGTATTGAACGGTACCGGAGCCTTAGCAGGCAGTATCAATCTGATCACCAAGCGCCCAGATGTTAGCGCCGACGCCTACGATGGCATGCTCAGCTATGGCAGCAACGATACGGTTAATCTAGGTCTAGGCATCAATAAAGTACTCACTGACACCGCTGCCCTGCGTGCGGACTTCAGCCACGATGAAAGCGACGGTTTCGTGGATGACACCAATAGTCGCACAGATGCTTTTACCACCAGCCTGTTGTTGACCCCCACAGACAAACTTACCCTGTCGTTTGATCTTGATTTATACAGTGACAAATACAGCACCCCCTACCAAGGCGCTCCATTACTCCCCGCCTCCGTCGCCCATGACCCAAGTGATGTGGTTTCTGGTGGCCTAGTGCTGGACGAATCCATCCGCGACAACAATTACAATGTAGAAAACGGCATCATGGAATCGGACAGCCAGTGGTTCCGAGCTCGCGTGGATTATCAGCTCAATGAGAACTGGAAGTTAGCCAATGAATTGGGCTTCTACAACGCTGACCGCAATTGGGCCAACTCCGAAGATTTCACCTATAACACCGGCACCGGCCAACTGGATCGCCTGACCACCATTATCACTCATCGCCAGAAGTCTGCTTCCGAGCGTTTTTTCGCCGTCTATGATGGCAAACTTGGCGAGCGGCGCCACCGCTTCACTGCCGGTGTCGATTTCCGCTATACCGATTTCTTTTCCGAACGGCGCTTCGGCACTACTACCTCCGTGGATCCGTTTAATCCAAACCGTGGTGAACTGCCAAGCGATAATGCCAGCAATTATCCCTACCGCGTAAATTACGACAGCATAGTTACCACCCAAGGTGTTTTTTTAGAAGACGCACTTAATCTGACCCCCAACTGGTTGCTGGTAGGTGGAGCTCGGTATGACTATTCAGACTTGGATCGCCGCATTGATGACCTGATCACCAATACCCGCACCGATTTTGGCCAGACCTACGAGTCATTTTCCTGGCGTCTGGGCACCATTTACGACCTGAACAACAACACTCAACTGTTCGCTCAATATAACCGCGCTGCCACTCCCATCACCTCATTGGTATTGAGCAGTCAATCCCGTGCGGGTTTTGATCTGTCTGAAGGACGCTCCATGGAAGCCGGGGTGAGGACAAATTTCTGGGATCGCCGTGCCACCCTCACCGCCGCCGTTTACCGTATTGATCAAGATGACATACTCACACGCGACCCAAGCAACCCAGCCCTAACCGTTCAGGGCGGCAGCCAACGCTCACAGGGGGGTGAGCTGGACCTCACCTTGCAATTATTGCCCCAGTGGTGGTTACGCCTGAGCGCCGCCCATGTAGACGCAAAATACACCGACCTCACCGACGGTAGCGGCAACGATCTCACCGGCAATCGCCCTACCAATGTGCCCGATGACACCTATGCCGCCACCAGCGCCTACACATTTAGCCCTGTATCACTCACCGTTGGCGGAGCCATCCGCCACACGGGGGATTTCTATACCAGCAGCAGTAACGACTACAAAGTCGCTAGCCGCACCCTGCTCGACGCTTGGGTCAGCCACCCATTAGGCAAAGGCACTCTGACCCTGCGAGGCCGAAACCTGACCGATGAATTTTACGCAGACTGGTCCGGCTACAGTGCCACCCAGGTTTATGTCGGTGCTCCTCGCACGGTTGAATTGGGCTGGACTGGACACTTTTGATGTCGCCCTCCCATTCGCAAACCTCACAAACGCCACGGAACAATCGCCTGTATGCAGCCGTTTGGCGCTGGCATTTTTACGCGGGGCTGATCACCGCCCCGTTTTTGTTAATTCTCGCCATTACCGGGGCTATTTACCTGTTTAATGACGAAATTAACGACCTATTACACCCGGACCTTCGCTTTGCTCCCACCGGCAACCAGGTTCAAGCACCTGGTGCACTGCTGGAGGCCGTTCAACACGCCTATCCAGCGGCAACGCTCAACCGCATCGACATGCCCACCGAACCCGGGCGTACCGCCCAGATATACATCAGCCCGGCCCAAGGCCCAGATCGCCGTGTTTTCGTCGACCCAGGCAATGCCGCTGTGCTAGGTAGCTACGTCTACACCAGTACTCTTGTCGGCTTCTCCGATGTAGCTCACGGCTCATTGCTGCTAGGTAATACCGGTGATGCCATTGTTGAACTCGTCGCTTGCTGGGCATTCGTACTGGTCATTACCGGCTTGTACCTGTGGTGGCCTCGAAAACGGACAGACCAACGGCATCGATTCAGCCCAAACCTCCAACAACGTGGACGTAAACTGTGGCGGGAACTGCACCGCCTCACCGGCCTGTATTCTGCGGTCCTGATCCTGTTTCTGATCATCACCGGCTTACCCTGGGCCAACCTCTGGGGCGGTCAATTTCTCACCCCCGTGAGTAATGCACTGGGAATGGGCTATCCCACTTTTCTTCGCCACCATGGCAGCGACGACAGTAAAACTCTTGTCGACACCCACGGAGAGGCCCCCTGGACACTCAACGCAGCCCCAGTCCCTCACGGCCACCATGGCGCTTCCAATATCAGCGTAAACCAGGTCCATCAAATCCTGGTTGAGCAAGGCGTTGCTCTGGGCTACAGACTCTCCTTGCCCCAAGAACCCGGAGACATCTACAGCGCTTACACTTATCCCGCGCAGCCAGAGGGCCAGCAAACCTTTCATATTGATGCCCATAACGGAACACTTATTGGCAAAGCCGGTTTCGATGACTACGGCGCCATCGCCAAAATTGTGGAATGGGGAGTGGCATTGCACATGGGTAATTATTTTGGCCGGGCCAACCAATTGCTCATGTTGTTCCCCTGCCTGGCCATCATTATCTTGGTTGTTAGCGGGCTAAAGCTGTGGTGGAAACGACGGCCGCAAGGGAGCCTGGGAGCCCCCAAGAAACTGGCAGCAGGAAAGAAACGAAACCTGGCAATGATTACCGCCATCCTGATGCTGTTATTTCCTTTAGCCGGGATCAGTTTCATCATCGTTCTAACCGTGGATATGAGCTGGCAGGCAATACGCTCCCAATGAAGATAACGACGCTTTACGGCAGGTAATAAGCTGAATAGAGCATTCACTGCGACTTCGGATCCGAAATGACCGCAGCAGCCCTTAACTCGCCACTAACCTGGGGAGACAGGCAATAAAAAAGCCCCACTCTTTCGAGTGAGGCTTTTCTATTTGGCGTCCCCTAGGGGAGTCGAACCCCTGTTACCGCCGTGAAAGGGCGGTGTCCTGGGCCACTAGACGAAGGGGACGTGTTTGGTGGAGCTAAGCGGGATCGAACCGCTGACCTCAACACTGCCAGTGTTGCGCTCTCCCAGCTGAGCTATAGCCCCAGTACACAAACGAGACAAAGTGCATCCCGGTTGGTGCGGCGTATTCTACCGGCCACCCCTACCCTGTCAAGCGCCAGCCGGCGGTTTTTTTCAGAATGAAGTCAATTTGGCTACATCGTGAACAAGTTGCTGAAAAACTGGGCGAAACCAGTTACAGGTTCTACCTTTACACGCGGCGATCACAATGAAAAACCATAGCGTTGTCGCCGCGATTCACGCCAAAACACAAGCAAGGCTTGCCAAGTTACGGATCGCCCAGCCTGTGTTTTTCAAATCAACCCACCGGCAAATCGCGGTATGCCTTCTCCAGTTTCTTCATCTGCTTCTTGGACACGCCCCCCAGCACCTCAATGGCATGGCGAATTCGTGCACGGCTGATATCCGAGCCGATGATTTCCATAGAGTCCACCACCGAAAAGCTGGCACTGGTGCCGGCAATGGCAATAAACACCGGGAACAAGAAATCCTTTATCTTCACTTCCAGCGCATCGGCAATCGCCTTGGCATCGGCAAACAAACCCTCTCGATTCCAGTCGTTACGCGCTTCGTAAGTCCACAGCAAATACTGGAGCCATACCTTGATGTCATCCGCACTGTACTGCTTGTGCTCGAAGCTGGCCTCAGAGATAGCAGGCATGCCGTTAAAGCAGAACGCCGCCTTGTCCGCCACTTCCGACAACGTCTCCACTCGCTGGCGCAAGTGAGGAATTATCTTCATGGCGTAATCGCGGTTGAAAGCCCAATCGAGCAGCGAGTCCAGGAACTGCTCATCACTCTGTTCACGCAACCACTGACCGTTCAACCAGCTCAGTTTCTCCACATCGAAAACCGGCCCACCGAGGGACACACGCTGAATGTCGAAGGCCTCCTGCATCTGAGTCAGGGAGAACTTTTCGCTCTCGTCCGGCATGGACCAGCCCATGCGCCCCAGGTAATTCACCAACGCTTCTGGCAAGTACCCCATACGCTGATAGAACAAGATACTGGTGGGGTTTTTGCGTTTGCTGAGCTTGGATTTATCCGGATTACGCAGCAGCGGCATATGGCACAGCACCGGCATTTCCCAACCAAAATATTCATATAGCAGCTTGTGCTTGGGTGCGGAGTTGAGCCACTCCTCACCACGGATAACGTGGGTGATCTCCATCAGGTGATCATCCACGATATTGGCCAGGTGGTAAGTGGGCATGCCATCGGATTTTAACAAAATCTGTGCATCCACTAATGCCCAGTCAAGCTCTACTGGTCCGCGCAACATGTCATGAATTTCACAGCGACCCTCCGTAGGCACACGCATACGGATCACGTACGGTGCGCCATCAGCCTCGCGCTTGGCCTGCTCATCCGCAGGTAGTTCCAGATCGGAAGGTTTAAGCGCACGATTTTCGCCGCTTTCTTTCAATCCGGCACGCAATGCATCCAGCTCTTCGCTGGTGCGGTAGCACTTGAACGCATGGCCTTTTTCAATTAACTGTTCCGCGTACTGGCGGTAAATGCCTTTGCGCTCACTCTGGCGGTAAGGCCCGTGGGGTCCGCCCACGTCCGGGCCCTCATCCCAGGTCAACCCCAGCCACTTCAATGAATCGAGGATCATCTGTTCGGACTGATCAGTGGAACGGGTCTGATCCGTGTCTTCGATGCGCAGAATGAACTGGCCACCGTGTTGTTGCGCAAAGCAACGGTTGAACAAAGCGATATAAGCCGTGCCGACGTGGGGATCGCCGGTGGGCGACGGGGCAACGCGAGTACGAACAGTCATACTGACTCCAGTAGTGCAAACTGGCGCGGATTATACCTGTCAAAGCCGCTGCCATGTAGCAGACTGTCAAAAAGCCCATTGCGTACTTTTGCTTTCAGCCTGGTTCGCAATCTATACCCTATTCGGGGGTCAGAGAGCGCTCTTTTGAAGGCCCATGTCCGGCCATCAAAAAGGGCAATAATGAACCTGTAAACTTGGAGGGCTTTTCAACAAGCCGCTAGACATCAAGCCAAGGGTTTCTGCTATGGTTATAATGACCACATGACTCCGGTTCACTCTGCTGCCACATTCTCAGACACGGCAGCAGGTCTTCATTGGATTCAACTGATCAAGGAAAAGACCATGCGTATTCCGTTCCAACGCTCCCTACTCGTCGCGGTGATTGCTAGCACAGGCTTGCTACAGGCATGCTCCGACAACAGCGACGGCAAAGAGGCCGCAGCGCCTGCTGCAGACGCTCCTGCCGCCGCCGATCACAGCAATCACATGAACACCGATGACAGCGCCACCAAGCCCGCCGCCACCGGCATCGTACGCAGCCCGGCCCCGGAAGGCGCCGCTGCTGAAATTGTCAGTCCCACCAATGGCGCGACGGTCAGCAGCCCCGTGAAGGTTGTCTTTGGCTTGGAAGGCATGGAGGTGGCACCGGCTGGCAACGAGCAAAAGAACAGTGGCCACCACCACCTACTCATCGACTTGGATACCATGCCGAACATGGACATGCCGCTGCCCGCCAACGACCAGGTAGTGCATTTTGGCAAGGGCCAAACTGAAACTGAGCTGGAACTGGAACCGGGCACCCATACCCTGCAGCTACTACTCGGCGATTACCGCCACGTTCCCCACCAGCCACCGGTCACATCAGAAAAAATCACCATTACAGTGGAATAAAAAGCGCAGTAAAACATACGCTTCGCACTATTCCACACAACACCCCACCCAGAAACGCGGGCCTGTCTTTGCCGATTGGCAAAGACAGGCCCGCGTTTTTTATGGCGCATTGATAGGTCGTAGAGAACATCAGGTCATTGCGCTGTGATGCGCAAAAGGCGGAAATACCACTAAGCATCTCCGCCTTATTTTTGGCGTGCAGCGTGCAGCGTGCAGCGGGGTTTACCTCTTAGCGCAGCAACAAGTGCGGCACTTTAGCCTCACGAATCATCTTGTTGGTGGTGCTGCCCACAAAAAATTCACGGATGCGGGAATGGCCGTAGGCCCCCATCACCACCAGATCCACGCTATGGCTTTGCTGGTACTGGTGCAGAGCCGGCTCCACCTCACCCTCAAGGATAGCCGTGTGCACGTTGTGTCCGGACTGCTCAAGCTGTCGCGCCGCTGCATCCAAGCCTTCATTGTTGTTGCCAACGGTCACCAAATGGCAATCCAGCCCTTGAAATAAAGGGCTACCGGCCAAAATGCCTACGCCCTTACGTGAGGTGGCACTACCATCGAATGCCAGCATGATGGTTTTCGGCGCACGAAACTCACCGGCGGTCACGAGAATAGGGCGCTGCAGAGCGCGAATAACACGCTCCACGTTGTCACCCACCTGAGCGCCGATACCGTCGTGTTCTTCGCCCTGCTTACCAATAACCAGCAAACGCATATCGCCTTCAAGCTCAGCCAAGGTATCCACCAGATCACCGTGACGCTGACGTTGCTGAGGCTCAGTGACGCCATTTGCGGTGGCCCGTTGGCAGGCCGCGTCCAGCATTATCATCCCTTGCTCCAACGCCAAACGATTACGCTTGGCATCCAGGTCCGCCAACTCTTCCATCAAATGTTCGCGACCACCCAAGGCAAGATTGCCACTGAAATCAGCACTCACCGGGTAGCGGGAATGGTCCAGCACGTGCAGCAAGGTCAGCGGCGCACCCAAGCGCTGTGAGGCCCAGGCAGCATAATCACAAACCACCGAGGCAGCGTTAGAGCCGTCGATACAGGCGATGACGTTAGTCATTGTTGTTCTCCTATGTCGCTTAATGCGGCAATTGTTTGCGACGCTTAGTGGCCACCCATCATTTTTTCAACAGCAGCGGGCTTGTCATGCACACCGAACTTGTCCACCAGAGTCGCGCTGGCTTCATTAAGTCCAACAAGATCCACTTCTGTACCTTCGCGGCGGAACTTAATCACCACCTTATCCAGGGCGCCAATGGCGGTAATGTCCCAGAAGTGCGCACGGTGAACATCAATAGTGACTTTATCGATGGCTTCCTTGAAGTCAAACGCAGCGATGAACTGATCTGCTGAGGTGAAAAATACCTGCCCCACTACATCGTAAACTCGATGCCCATCTTCAGGGCTTTGCGTGGCTTTCACGTAGAAGATACGACCCACTTTATTGGCATAGAACAGCGCGCTCAGCACCACCCCGACCCCTACACCAATGGCCAAATTATGCGTCGCCACGGTAGTAATCACTGTGGCCAGCATAACCACCGAACTACTGGCAGGGTGTTTTGCCATATTAGTGATGGACTCCCAGCTGAATGTACCAATAGATACCATGATCATCACCGCCACCAGCGCGGCCATGGGAATCTGAGACACCCACTTACCCAGGAACACCACCAACACCAGCAAGAAGCAACCGGCAAACAAAGTAGACAGGCGCTTGCGACCACCAGATTTCACGTTAATCACAGACTGGCCAATCATGGCGCAACCGGCCATGCCGCCAAGAAAACCGGAAGCGATATTAGCCACGCCCTGTCCTTTGCACTCACGGTTCTTGTCGCTATCCGTGTCGGTCAGATCATCGACAATAGTGGCGGTCATCATCGATTCCAGCAGCCCCACCACCGCCAATGCCAGCGAGTACGGTAGAATAATTTTCAAGGTGTCCAGATTCAGCGGAATATCCGGCAGCAGGAACATGGGCAAGCTATCGGGCAAGTCGCCCTTGTCACCCACAGTGGGCACGTCCATCCCCAGCCACATGGCCACACCGGTAATCACAACGATACAAACCAACGGTGAGGGCACCGCAGTGGTCAGCAACGGCAGTAAATAAATGATACCCAGCCCCGCAGCCACCATGGCATAAACGTGCCAAGTCACATCGACCAGCTCTGGCAGTTGCGCCATGAAGATCAAGATGGCCAGCGCATTCACAAAACCGGTCACCACTGAACGCGAGACAAACCGCATCAGGTTCCCCAGTTTCAGAAAACCGGCAATGATCTGCAGCCCCCCGGTCAGTACCGTAGCCGCCAACAGGTATTGCAGCCCGTGGTCTTTGACCAATGTCACCATTACCAGCGCCATGGCACCGGTGGCCGCAGAGATCATCCCTGGGCGGCCACCAACGAAGGCGATCACCACTGCGATACAAAAAGAGGCATACAAGCCCACTTTCGGATCCACGCCGGCTATGATGGAGAAGGCAATCGCCTCCGGAATCAACGCAAGCGCCACAACCGCCCCTGCCAGCAAGTCACCACGGACGTTACTGAACCAGTCCTGCTGAATCGTTCGAAGCATGGATTCAATCCTGTGTTTGGAGATAACAAACCATCGCTGCGCAGCGGCAGCAGTAAAAAACGGAGAACGGCACCGACAGGCACCGTACGGCAAAGCCATGGGAGGGATCGACAGCCTGCTAGGGCGGACTCAGCCGTGTTTGGGTCATCATAGACACCGGTATAATAAATAAAGGCGCGGATTCTAACAGAACGGCTACCGTAATTACAGGCAGCGGCTATTCGGTTGCCGCGCAACAGCGCTGCCACTCTTCCCCCTACGCGCCACCCGCGCAACATGCGACAATAGGGACTCTCGTTTGCCCCCGCACGCCGCAAACCCCAATCACCCGTTCGACACCGTGTTAATGAGCAACCCACTCTCCACTCAGCTACCGCACCAGCCATTGGACCGCCGCCTCAGCGTCGCCCCGATGATGGACTGGACAACCCGCGACTACCGCTTTCTGGCCCGACTGATCACTCGCCATACGTTGCTCTACACCGAAATGGTGGTGGCCCAAGCTATTTTACACGGTGACCGTGACCGGTTTTTAGATTTCAACGACGAAGAGCACCCCGTCGCCCTGCAACTAGGAGGCAGCGACCCACAACAATTAGCCCAAGCCACGCGCATTGCCGGGGATTACGGCTATGACGAGATCAATCTGAATGTGGGGTGTCCGTCAGACCGGGTTCAGCAAGGCAAGATCGGGGCCATTCTTATGGCAGAACCTGAGCTGGTAGCACGCTGTGTAGAGGCCATGCAGGCGGAGGTTACTGTGCCGGTTACGGTGAAGACCCGTATCGGTATCGATGACCAGGATGATTATGATTTTCTCTACCGCTTTGTTGATCGCATGGAAGCCTCAGGCTGCACTAGCCTGACCATCCACGCCCGCAAAGCAATTCTTAGCGGCCTCTCGCCCAAAGAAAACAGAGATATTCCGCCGTTAATCTACCAACGTGCCTATGCCATCAAACACGCTTTCCCACATATCGAAATCATACTCAACGGTGGCGTAAAGACCCTGAATGAAGTACACGAACACATGGGTGAAGTGGATGGCGTGATGATTGGTCGCGAGGCCTACCAAAACCCCTATTTTCTAGCCGAGGCCGACCGGGTTGTGTTTGGCGACGATCACGCCATCCCCAGCCGCCAGACTATTGCTGAGCAGTTTCTACCTTATGTGGAGCGGCGCTATGCGCTTGGCCATGCGCCCAAGCACTCACTGCGGCATATCCTCAATCTGTTTCAGGGCCAACCCGGCGCGCGCCGTTTCCGCCGTCATCTCAGCGAAAACATGCACAAGCCAGGCACAACCCCGCAAGTGCTCATGGACGCCTTGTCGCAACTGCCTTAGCCTGTCAGTACGCTTTATCCCCGTAGAACAGCATTTAAGCACGAACGGACTGCGAACACTTTTCTAGAACGGTTCCCGGCTCAAACGCTGCCCGCTACGGCACAGAAAACTCCCTGTCATCATTGGCCTCTACCCTGTCGCCCGTCATGACACTGAAAGGAACGAAACCGTGAACAAACGCGAACAACTCGCTCAATGGACCTCGTTAGTTGCCGACACCGGCGATTTGGAAATGATCGCCCAACTGCAGCCCGAAGACGCCACCACCAACCCTTCCCTGCTACTCGCTGCCGCCCGTGACGAACGTTACCGTGACCTGTTGCAGCAGGCCGCCGACCTCAGCCGCGCCTTGGGCCATCAAGGTGAAATGGACTGGCTCACCGATACTTATGCCTGCTTGGCCGGTCAGGCCATTTTGGAACGCGTGCCGGGTCTTGTCTCCAGTGAAGTGGACGCTCGCCTTTCTTTTGATACCCGCGCCACCGTGGAAAAAGGGCGTCGTTTGATCGCGATTTACCGCGAGCTCAACGTGGACCCAAGTCGCATCCTGATCAAGGTCGCCGCCAGCTGGGAAGGGGTTCGTGCCGTTGAGATTCTGGAAGAAGAAGGCATCCGCTGTAATGTGACACTGGTCTTCAACCAAACCCAGGCACTGGCAGCAGCCGAAGCTGGCGCCACACTAATCTCTCCTTTCGTGGGCCGCATTTTCGACTGGCACCGTAAAAACGGCATGGTCATCGACACCCCTGAACAAGATCCCGGCGTGCTCTCGGTGCGAGATATTTTCTCAACCTTCAAGGCACGTGGCCTGGATACTATTGTTATGGGCGCTAGCTTTCGCAACGCTGGGCAAATCGAAGCCTTGGCCGGCTGCGACAAGCTTACACTCAGCCCTTCCCTACTTGAGGAACTAGCAGCGGATAACGGCGGTCTCAAACGCATACTGGACTCCGAACTGGTAGCCCCACAGGACGACTGGGTACCGGTGAACGAAGCCGCATTTCGCTGGCAGCTCAACGACGATGCCATGGCCAGCGACTTGCTCGCCGACGGAATCCGCCGTTTTGCTAAAGACCAGCACGCGCTGGAAACCTTACTCATTGAAGAGGGGGTCATTTGAACTGGCTGAACCGATTGTTTCGCCCTGAAAGCGACACACCAAAGTATTCCGAACACGACTTGCACCGCGCTGCTGCCGCCTTGCTATTGGAGGTAGCGCGCACCGATGGCACCGTGGACCAGGCAGAAACCCAACGTCTGGTCAGCGCGGTCAAACAACGCTGGCAGCTGGATAGCCAAGAAATGCAGGATATCGTCTCTGAGCTGGAAAACCGGGTAGATCAAGCCACCGATCTATTTGAGTTCACTCTGCCGCTACGTGAACACTGGGGGCCAGAACAACGAGTAGCGCTGATCGATGAAATGTGGGCCATGGCCGCTGCCGACGGCAAGGCCGATGTTCACGAGGAGCACTTGATCCGCCGGGTTAGCGATCTGCTCTATGTCTCCCACGGAGATTATATTCGCGCAAAACTCAAAGCCACCCGCATCGAGGCTTGATCTACCACATGCGGCTGGCAAGCCTCTACCAGCCGTCCTCCTCATACTCATCATTGAGTTCTGAATCTCGGGTCTCAATCTCAGGGAATCGTAATGACGGCCGATCACCGCTTTCGAAGCGCCGACGTTGCAGGTACGCATTGCGCAAAAAGGTATAACGATCGCCAACAATATTGCGTTCCAGATCCAGCAAATCCGCTCTTAAATCCACCACATATGCCGCGGTGAAACTGTAGCGTGTGCGATCGTGGGAAATGTAGTGTCGCAAGCGCATGTAATCTTCCGGCAAGATGGCCGCAGTGTCCCGCCCTGTGGACGGCCCAAAGAACGGTAGCACCATATAAGGGCCTTCTGGCACTCCCCAGTGTGCTAACGTCAGCCCCAAGTCGCTATTGTGCTTCTCCAAATCGACCTTGCTGGCCACATCAAACAAACCACCAATACCCAGCGTAGTATTAACCGCAAACCGCCCCCAGTTCTGTCCCACGTGCCCCCAGCGCCACTGCAACACATTATTCAAGCCGCTACGGAAATCACGAAGATTCTCATAGAAGCGGGTAATAGTGTCGTTCATCCACTGTGGCGTGACCCTCTTATAACCTTTGGCGACGGGTTTCAGGCCATATTTATCCAAGGCTTCATTGAAGGCAAAAATCTTGCGATTGATGTCTTCCCAAGGGTCTTCATAATTGGGCTTGCTATCCGGCGAGTCGAATGCGGTGGAGCCATCTCCCCAGTCTTCTTCCGCCTGAACAGCCAATGGCAGACACAGCAGCAGGCTCAGCAATAGATAACGCACAAACACCCCAAAAAGTAGTGGACTACCGTAGTATAGCCGTGCCCTGCAGCTCAAAACAGAGGCCCTGAAAAAGGGTTACTGAACATCGACAGATTTTACACACTTATCCTTGCTCAGCCCTGTAATGCCGGCTGATTCAGCACCGTAAAAGCCGCCATCAGCGGCCCCTTTACTGGCGACTCGATGAAGCTCCTATAAGGATATCCCGCTCGCACATTTGTTGCAGAATATCACGGGCAAACACCTCCAAGGCCGCCACATCCGCAAACTGCATTTCTTCGGCAAGGCGCGCCACTGCCACTTTACCGGTATCCTCAGGATACTCATTAATCAACTGCAAGAGTCTCGCCGTTGGCGCGTTGATTTCCATAAAGCGAACGTCATCTTTCCGGTCACGATAAACCAATAGCCAGACCGGCTGTTCAAGCGCGTGCTGTGGCTGAAAATCAGCGCAGATTTGGTGTACAGGGAACGGGTAACTCAATATCTCATGTAAGGGACTAAGCTGCAGGATCGCTTGGAGGAGATCTCCCTCGGGGTAAAATTCGGTGTCTGGGAATGTCTCGGTGGAAGCATCAAGCACCAGCTCCATCCACTCGTAGTGGGCTAGCTCCAACATAAAAACGGGGTCACCGGGCTCGCTGCCCTGCCCGCTCGCCAGAAAACTGACAAACTCTTGAGGAATCTGCAGGAAATACGGGGTCTTGCTGGTGTGATTTTCAAAAAAAGACCGAGCCAAGCGCAGCCAACGCTCGTCATCTAGCAAACTGTGTAATACCGGGAACCCTTGGCGCAGAAAGCCATTCACATTATTGAAAAATAGGTTGCGGTAAATATCCAAACGTCGATCTTCAATACCCGCAGGCGCAGGGTGCCTGTTCGGGTTACGTAAGTGCGCGGCCAATTCACGCTGTAGTCTCTGGAAATTTTTGTCTTTCATGGTTGCGCAGGCTTTTGCCAATCCTCTGACTTGATCGCCGCGCTGGGATAAAGCTGCTGGTAACCACCGATCTTGCGAAGCTCAGCAAACAAAGTCGCATTGTCCGGAATATTAAAGTCTCTCTCCAACAATGTAGGGAGCGAGCCAAATGTCTGGTAAGCATGATCAAGAAGCGCCCAAACAGGATCAATCACATCACTACCATGAGTATCCACTTTCAAGTCTTCTGCTTCATCAAAATGACCGGCGATGTGCAGATAACAAATCCGTTCACCCGGCAAGGCGGAAATGAAATCAAGAGGATCGTAGCCATGATTAATACCATTCACATAGGCATTATTCACATCCAACAGCAGTTCACAGTTTGCTTCTTTCAATACCGCATTCACAAAATCGATTTCAGACATCTGTGCGCCCAGAGCCGCATTTCCTAACTGGGCATAATAACTGACATGTTCAATACCAATAGGTTGTTCAAGGAAGTCTTGAACCTGACGAATACGATCCGCCACGTAATACACCGCCTCCTGCGTAAAGGGGATAGGCATCAAATCATAGAGATGACCGTGGTCACTGCAGTAACTCAAGTGTTCTGTATAGCGGCGAATGTTGTGTTGTTTAAGAAACGACTTCACCGATTTCAATAATTCAAAATCCAGGGGCTCTGGCCCACCCAGTGACAGACTCAGCCCGTGAGCAACAAAAGGATAGCGCTCGGTAAAAGCACGGAACTCTTTACCCTGTCGACCGCCCATGGGGATCCAGTTCTCTGGGGCCACTTCCATAAAATCGAACGGAATGCTCTCTGGTGCGTAATCACGAGCCTGTGAAAGCGGGCCCATAAGGGCCCGCCGAAGACCCAGGCCCACACCGGACACTGGTGTCTCAACTTTCATAGTCGGGTGCCTTTATGCATCACCGCCGCATTTACCCTCACCACATTTTCCTTCGCCTTTCTTATCTTTGCCCTTTTTATCTTCGCCACATTTACCTTCAGCCCCCTTCTCACCGCAGTTTCCTTCGGCTTTCTTGTCTTCACCGCACTTACCCTCACCACACTTACCTTCAGCGTGATGGGCCGCTAGCTGATAACCGGCACTCAGGTCAGCAGCCGCAAACGGGTTTTCCGCTGCGTGGGCAACGGGTGCAGACAATGCAGACGCAACAACAGCAGCACCAACGGTAGCAGCAAGGGGGTTTAATTTGCTCAACTTAGCCATGTTCATTCTCCGTATTTATTCATTAAGGAATCAAGAACGCCCTGACCCAGACACTATAGGGATGCTGACGTGAGGTAAACGTTACGGCTACAGGACTAAAAAACAAAAGGCCACAAAATGCGGCCTTTTTGAGGAAAAAGTAAATCGCGTAACGCTTATTTAATACGATTCACAATCACACTGCCTATAGAGTAACCGGCCCCGAAAGAACAGATCACCCCTTTGGTGTCCACCGGCAAATCTTCATTGTGCTTGTGGAAAGCGATAATAGAACCTGCCGAACTGGTATTGGCATAAGCATCCAAAATCACCGGTGCTTCTTCGCGAGTGGCTGGACGCCCCAGCACACGCTTAGAAATCAACTCGTTCATTGCCAAGTTGGCCTGGTGTAGCCACATTCGGTTAACAGACTCTACCGGAATTTGGGTATCTTTCAGGTGAGAACTGATCTGTTCCGCAACCATCGGGCAGACCTCCCTGAACACCTTTCGCCCTTCTTGGCGGAACAGTTTGTCACGGGCACCGACGCCGCGTTCATCGGTTCGATTCAAAAAACCAAAATTATTACGAATGTTGCTGGAAAATTTGGTCTGCAGGCGGGTACCCAAAATTTCCCATTGATTACTGGATACAGCATCTTCCTTGCGCTCAAGAATCACCGCAGTGGCCACATCTCCAAAAATGAAGTGGCAGTCACGGTCTTCCCAGGCCAAGTGAGCAGAACAGATTTCCGGGTTCACCATAAGTACCCGCCGGGCGCTACCATTACGGATGGCATCTACTCCCGCCTGAATACCGAAAGTGGCACTGGAACACGCCACGTTCATATCGTAGCCCCAACCGTGATCCATGCCCAAAGCCGCCTGCACCTCCACGGCCATGGCTGGGTAGGGACGCTGCATGTTAGAACAAGCAACCAGCACCGCATCTAAATCGTTGGCTTTTAGGCCCGCATTGTCTAGCGCCTGCTTGGCGGCGGTAACAGCGATTTCAGCCTGAATAGACACCTCATCATCGGTGCGCTCGTCTATTCGGGGAGCGAGGCGATCAGGGTCGAGGACACCCGTTTTGTCAATCACATAGCGTTGTTTAATCCCGGAGGCTTTTTCAATGAAAGCACTATTGGATGGGCCCAAAGCTTCCAATTCACCCGCTTCGATAGCTTGTGCGTTGCGGGCATTATAGCGCTTCACATATTCGTTGAAGGATTCCACCAACTCATCGTTAGTGATGGTCTGGTCCGGCGTCCACAGGCCGGTACCACTGATTACCACGGAATAGCTCACAAGCAAGTCCTCACACTAATTGCAGGGCCAGCTGCCCTGCTACAGCACATTAAATAATGGATCGATTATCCGGGTTCAACGGGCGCGGCGCAAAGGCAGTAGGGCCCATTTTATTGGTTGTTACGGTCGTTACGCGGCGCGTAGCGCCTTCCTTTACAGCATAAGAACGCCACCGTGGATCACGTTCAGCGCATATTAACCCCGTTCAGCATAGCTCCCACTGTTTATTCAGCCGCTTCGCCGACACTGATAGCTTGGTGCCCAGCTGTTGCGCAAAGAGGCTGACCCGGTATTCCTGTAACATCCAGAAATACTGTTGAAGAGGCTCAGACTGCTTCCAGAGCGGAACGCCAGCGGCACGGGTCTCGTGTTGTTTACTATACGCCTCCAGTTCAGCACTGAGGGTGCGATCCTTGCCTATTTGCCCCCCCAGTTTTTCCAGGCGGTGATCAATCGCCGCCAGTAACCGGGGGTATTCCTGCAGCCACTCCCACGGCATTTGCAGCAATACATCATCGGGAAACAGGCAGGCCAGTTGCTGTTTAATATCCCGATGAGCATGGGCCCAGGCCAATGGGAAATTCTTTTCCAACTTGCCCATCAGCTGCCGGTAATGGGCGAAGAGTTTACCCATAATGCTCAATTGTTGCTGCGCCCAAGGCACAAAGTCACCACGATGGTCGTTGAGCCGATCCCGGAACGCGGCCTCACTGCGCACCGGCTCGTGTAGCTGAAAATGCTCAGCCAACACGCGTAGCAAGGCGTGATCCAGTGCCTGACGCGCCATGACTCCCTTCTCGGTTTTCAGCTTTTGAAACCCCGCCATTTGCGCAGCCTGCTTACGCAGGTCTCGTAGCTGCACGGTCAATTTGAACCCCAGGAGGCGAGCTGTGCCCCAACGATGCGCCCACGCTGCATCGGCTTCGTCATCAAGAAACTGCAGTTCCACGTCATTGCCGGTATCGACAAGGGCCGGGAAACGTCGCACCGTCATGCCGCCCAAATCCTGCTCCTGACTCTCTGGAATATCCCCAAACAACCATTCCTGGCCACGCACTGCCGGTGTCTCTTGTTTGGGTTTGGGCAAGTCTCGGGTGACACTGACCAGGCGATCTTTCACCTCCCCCAGGTTACGCCCTTGAGCCAGCACCTTGCGGTGACCATCTACACGGTCCACCACCTGAATAAACATACGCAGATGGTCGGCCAAGTTAGCGGTCTGCCACTCCTCTTGTTCGATGCGCAGACCACTCATGCGTTGCAGCTCACGGGTCATGGCCGGAAGCAACGGCTCATCCGGCGACAGAGTTTCCATCAAGGCACTGACATAATCCGGTACTGGGACAAAATGCCGGCGCCGTGCTTTTGGCAAGGCACGAATCAAGGCCTCCAGCTTTTCACGCAGCAAACCAGGCACCAACCAATCCAGGCGAGATTCTGATATCTGATTCAACGCCGCCAGCGGCACAATCAGAGTGACCCCATCCCGCTCGCCGGTCGGGTCGAAACTGTATTCCAACGGCAGACGAAGTCCATCGAGCTTGAGTTGATCAGGGAACTGATCATTGCCCAAATCCGGGCTACGGGAGAGCAGAAAACCATCGTCCATGAACAAGGCCTCTTTCTGCTCTGCAGTCGCACGCTTGTTATACCAATTCATCAGCCCGGCCACGGTATGAATATCGCCGGGCAAGCGCGCATCGTAGAACGCCACCCTTGCCTCTTCATCCACGAGAATGTCCCTGCGACGAAGTTTATGCTCCATGTCTTCCAGGGTTTCAAAGCGCTCTCGGTTTGCTTTCACAAACGGTGGCTCACGATGCAGGTGCCCCATGACCAGGCCTTCACGAATCATCAGCTCCCGGGATTCCACCGGCTGAATCGGCCCGTAATTTACGCCCCGCCCACTGGCCAAAATCAGACCGAAAAGATTGACCTGCTCCTTGGCCATGGCGCAGCCGCGCTTTTTCGACCAATGCGGTTCGAAATAGTGACGTTTGAGCAAATGCCCGGCGGCCTCCTCAACCCACAGCGGATCGATTTTTGCTACCGTCCGCGCAAATAAGCGGCTGGTTTCCACCTGCTCTGCAGCCATCAGCCAGCGTGCCTTGGTTCTCGATAACGCCGACCCCGGCCACACCAACGGTTTACGGTTACGGGTTGAAAGCCACTCGCCCTCTTCGGTGCGCTGCATAACATTGGCCAACAAGCCAGTCAGCAACGCCTTGTGCAACGGCGCATATAGCGGTGACGGAGATGCTTTGGCCGCGCTTTTATTGTTTGCATTATCCGGCTCGGTTAACGATAAACCTGAATCAATCGGCGCATTAAGCGTCCAGCCTTGCTCTTTGGCCAGCAACAAAAGTTGGCGATGGGTATCACGCCATTCGCGCATACGCGTGGGAGACAGGAAGGTTTTCTTGAGCAGCTTTTCGTATTGGTTACGGCTCAGGGCTTCTCGCTGTGCATCCGCCCACTGCCACAGCTTCACGAAGAACAGAAAATCCGATTCCTTCTCGGTAAATGGCTGGTGGGCTTGATCCGCCTGCTGCTGTTTATCGTGAGGCCGCTCGCGGGGGTCTTGAGTCGCCAGTGCTGAAACTACAATCAGAGCTTCACGCAGCACGTTCTTCTCTGCTGCCGCCACCAGCATTCGGCCCAGTGTCGGGTCCAGTGGGAAGCGGGCCAGTTGTCGGCCCAGGGCGGTCAACGTCTGCTTTTCCGTTAGCGCACCGAGTTCATCCAGCAACCGATAACCGTCCCGAACCAAACGACCGTCCGGTGGCTCAATAAAGGGAAAGTCTTCCACCTTGCCCAATCGAAGATCTGACATTTGCAGAATGACAGCACCGAGATTGGTACGCTGAATTTCCGGGTCGGTGAACGCCGGGCGATTAAGAAAATCGTCCTCATCATACAAACGGAAACAAATGCCGGGCATCACCCGCCCACTTCGCCCTGCCCGCTGGTTGGCACTGGCCTGGCTCACCGGCTCCACAGGCAAACGCTGCACCTTAGAATGCACGCTATAGCGGCTGATACGGGCGGTGCCTGCATCAATCACATAGCGAATGCCCGGTACCGTTAACGACGTTTCTGCCACATTGGTACTGAGTACCACGCGGCGACCACGATGTGCTGAGAATATGCGGTGCTGCTCAGCCTGGCTAAGACGAGCATAGAGCGGCAAAATTTCCATATCACGCAAGCTGGAGCCATGGGTGGCGCAGCGTTTCAGGTGATGATGGACATCACGAATGTCCCGTTCGCCGGCCAGAAACACCAGCACGTCCCGAGCCATCGGCAAACCTTCACTGCGCTCTTCTCGTTGAATTTCCAACAGAACGTCTTCAATCTGGCGAGACAGCTCCTGCCCTTCCGCTGGTGGCCGATAGCGCATTTCCACCGGAAAGGTTCGACCGGACACTTCCAGCACCGGGGCGCCCCCAAAGTGTTCAGCAAAGCGCTGATGGTCGATGGTGGCCGAGGTAATAATGACTTTCAGATCAGGCCGGCGCGGTAGTAACTGCTTGAGGTAACCCAACAAGAAGTCGATATTCAGGCTACGTTCATGGGCTTCATCAATAATCAGCGTATCGTACTGATTCAAAAACCGATCTTGCTGAATTTCATTGAGCAGCATGCCATCGGTTAGCACCTTGATTAACGAATGCTCGCCCACCTGTTCAGAAAAGCGCACCTTGAAACCCACCGTGCTACCCAGTGGGCTATGCAATTCTTCAGCCACCCGGCTGGCCACCGCCCTCGCGGCCAGTCGGCGAGGCTGGGTATGCCCAATGGTGCCTTCGATACCCCGGCCCAGCTCCAAACAAATCTTGGGAAGCTGGGTGGTTTTACCGGACCCGGTTTCCCCGGCAATTACCACCACTTGATGATCGTTAATCGCTTGCTTTATCTCATCGCGGCTGGCCACCACCGGCAAATCCGGCCACTCAAGAGCGGGCACCGAGGCCAACCGTTGTTCGCGGCCAGCCACAGAACTGGCGATAGCCGTGGCGACTTTATCCACCGCCTTGTCATTGCGTTTCTTGGCAGGCAGGCGTGCCAGGCCATCAAGGCGTTTTTTAAGACGAAAACGGTCAGCCCGGCGTACTTTGTCGAGTTGCTCGTAAAGCGATTTCAGGGTGTCGGTCATTTAAATACCGCTGTGCGAGAGCGCTTCTGGAGCGACAAACCAGAGGAGAAAACTTTCTCCTGACAACGTTCGCGCCTCGAGAGCCGCGCTCCTACAGATAAAAAATGGATGTTCATGCTGCTATTGTGCGTGAAGCCACCTACGACCTTTCTCAGTCAACCCGCCTTTAGCAATGGTCAAAAAGGCCGTACTGGGCTCGGAGGTTTCCACCTGAACCTTAAATCGCATTAACTCGTCACGGCGGAAAGCATGAATTTCCAAAGATTCTCCAGGCAGGAAACATGACAGTAAATCATCGATATTTTGAGTGGTCGCCTGCAGACCATCCACGGCAATAATCACATCACCGGCAGATAACCCGGCTGCCATGGCAGCACCTTGTTCAAAAGCCACCGCAATCTTCGCGCCCATCACATCGGGCACCAGCCGAACGCCCAGATGAGGGACCCCCTCTTTACCCGGCTTGCCACCGTTATCAGCATGCCCCGCGGCACTGCGCCAGTGTAGCTCCACGCCACGCTCGGCCAACAGTTCAGCTAACGGCAGGTCCTCAGTGCTGTACAGCGCCAGATCGAAAAAATCGCTCATGTCGGTGCCGGCGATTTCTTCAGCAAGTGGCTGGATTCCCTGCTCAGGGACGCCTTCACCGGTCTGACCGTAGCGCTGCCACAACACGCGCATCAGGTCGTCCAACGATGTCTGCTCGCCGGTCAGATTACGCAGGGTCAAATCCAGCGCCAGCGCCACCAATGAGCCCTTGGTGTAATAGCTGACAATGGCGTTCGGGGCGTTTTCGTCCTGTTTGTAGAAGCGAGTCCAGGCATCAAAACTGGACTCGGTCACCGTTTGTCTGTGACGCCCCTGACCGCGGTAAACCCGAGTCAGTGTCTGCCCTAACAGCTCCAGGTAGCTTTGTGGCGAGACCAGCCCAGTTCGCGTCAAAGACAGATCATCGTAGTAACTGGTAATCCCTTCAAAGGCCCACAGTAATTCTGTGTGCACTTCCTGTGACAAATCAAAGGGAGTAAACGCCGCAGGTTTTATCCGTTTTATGTTCCAGGTATGAAAATACTCATGGCTGCACAACCCTAAATACGAGCGATAACCATCGCGGACTTTGCCCGGTTCATCACTACGGCGAGGTAAATCATCACGGGGGCACATCAGGCTAGTGGAGTTACGGTGCTCCAGCCCACCATAGTCATTGCCGGTAACCAGCGTCATAAAGACGTAGCGATCCATCGGCGCCGGCTCACCGAACATGCGAATGTGGTGCTCGCAAATCGGTTTCAGGTCGCGACACAAGCGTGCTGTGTCTGTTTTATGTCGCCCCGCCAACACTACCCAATGAGGCACTCCGCAAGCCTCAAACTGGGCGTATTCGAACGGCCCCATTTCTACTGGGTAATCGATCAAGGCATCGTAGTTTTCGGCCTCAAACAGGCCGAAAGCCAGCTCGGAACCGGTCTGGCGCGGCAGCCCGGTGGCCACCTGCCAACCAGTATAGGCGTGCCCTTGCGGCGCTTCGATAGCCACCTGGCAAGGTTGATCTTCATGGCCCATGGCCGCGAGAAAAACACAGCTACCATTGAAATAGCCGTGGGTGGTATCCAGGTGCGCGCCGCGTACCGACAGATCCCACGCATACACTTGGTATTGCAGTTGCACCGGCCCGTCGCAGGGAGGCAGCTGCCAGGTCTGTTTGTCTCGCTTGGCCACTGGCAGGCTTTCGCCATGACAGCGGGCTTGCACATGAACAATGTGGCGGGCGAAATCGCGAATCATATAGCTGCCAGGAATCCAAGCGGGCAGGCTAAAGGCCTGCCCTTCTGGCATCGGCTCCGCCACCGTCAGGGTAACTTCGAACAAATGCGCCTCTGGGCGCAAGGGGCGAATCCGATATTCAATCATGAAAACTCCTGACAATAATTCCTGAAACAGCACCGGGGGCCTCTGGCCCCCGGTCGATGATGAAAGAGAAACACACTCAATTCATCTCATGCTTAACCATACGTACCACAACGTCATTGGCAACACCCATTGTAATGGCTTACAGATCACCAAGATTAATCGTGATGGATTTCGCTCACCATAATAGCCCTTCCAGCGAGAGGCGGTACAGATTGAAAACGAGAAGACGGTTAAAAATCAGGCTCATAGATGAGATTCTAAGCCGCCGAAGTAAGCGTGCGCCCATGACCCCAGCGAATCACGGAGCTGATTATCATTGACCTGTGCGCGACCGGTGCCTGGTCAACAGACATCGCCTGCCCAATGATCTTTGGCACGAGCGCAATGATTAATCATAACGTTATGCGTTGAACAGGCAATTAACCCCGTTACGCCAACCACGAAAACCATCAGGAGATTTTTTATTCTTGCTATCATGATTCTTCATCGCTGAGATGTCTTGACCTTGCCTCGGCAATAGCGCAGGTTTTGCTCAGCCGGAGAACATTATGAGCGAACAAATGATCTATCACACTACGGATGACAACCATGTCATCGCCATCCATTATTGGCCCTGCAAAGCTCAAGCGAGCAAGGGAACAGTAATTTGGCTACACGGCATGTCGGAACATGGCGCTCGCTACCAAAACCTTGCCAGCATATTGAATGCGGCCGGCTGGCATCTCTATTGCCCTGATCATCGTGGCCATGGCGCCAGCATCAGTGATACCTGCCCCGCCGGACACATTGGTGACCAGCACGGTTGGCAGCACCTGATGAACGATGTTGCCAGCGTGATTCATCTTGCTAAAGAAAAGCACCCACAGTTGCCCGTAGTACTGGGCGGACACAGTATGGGCTCATTTGTTGCGTTGGGCGCGGCAGAGCAGCTTGGGGATACCTTAGCCGGCCTAGTCTTGTGTGCTAGTGATTATCATCCTGGCGCTTACTATCGCCTGATGGGCCTACCCGTACGATTCGAACGTATGCGTCAGGGTAAACGTAATCCCAGCCCGGTGATACGCAAGCTCACCTTCGGCACCTGGGCCACCCGGATACCAGAAGCCACTACCGAGTTCGACTGGCTGAGCGGGAACCCCGAAGAAGTGAAACGCTATATCGACGACCCACTCTGTGGATTCGATTGCAGTACGGAGACATGGATGCAACTGGTTACCGCCATGCGCCGCATTCAAAGTATTGCCGGCTTGTCCGAGCTACCAGAAACGCTGCCGGTCTTATTACTCGGCGGCGAGCAAGATCCGATGAGCGATAATGGCAAGGGCATGATGGCGCTAGAGAAAGTACTGCATGCTATGAAACAGCCGCTCCAGACCCATTTCTGGCCTGAAGGCCGGCATGAGATTCTTAACGATCATTGTCGTGCTGAAGTGGAGCAAGCAATTATCGACTGGCTAGCAGAATGCACTGAGTAATCTGATACAAGTAGTATCCACCCTACTAAGCTACAGACAGACATAAAAAAACCGGGCATTAAGCCCGGTTTTTTATCAAACACTGACGTTACTTGAATAAGCTGTTCTTAATGTCTTTCAGACCATCCAAGGTGCTATCCCAAGTTTTTTCCACACTATCTTTCACGTCTTCCCAACGGGTATTGCTGTCGTTGCGCACCTCTTCCAGCCGCGCAGCCAGCTCCTCACGTTTTTCCTTTAATTCCAGCTTGCGAGTTTCCCACTTGTGGCGGACATCTTCACCTGCTTTGTCCGCTTTGACTTGCAGTTGATCAAATTCATTGTCCAACTCGTCCAGCTTGCCTTTTACCTTTTCGATGAAAGTGTTGCGGTCCATCACAATCTCCTTCAATGAGTGGTACCACATACAATGGGGCTCTCCTCCAGCTTTTCCATGGCCCCGTTGTAAAATCAACGTTAAAGCTCGGGCTGCTTCTGTTCCCCCAACGCTGACACATAACCCAAGTATCGAGTCTTAATTTCTCGCACGTATTTCACTGGCTCCCTGCCTCGCACATAGCCATAACGAGCCTGCTGGGCATATTGAGGCTTGGATAACAGCAGCATGGCCTCTTCTACATGACCGAACCACTTGTCAGGATTCTTACCCAGCCGTTGCGCCAGGCGACGTGCATCTTCCACATGGCCATGGCCTGCATTGTACGCAGCCAAGGTAAAGTAGAGTTTTTCCGCCAGGTCTAACCGCGCAGGAAAACGCTGCTCAAGCCAATCTATATACGCTAGGCCTGCAGACACTCCATTCTCCGGATCGGTCAAATTGCTGTACCCAAATTGCCTACCTGTGCGTGGCATTACCTGCAACAATCCTTGGGCGCCGGCGAAAGAACGAGCGTTTGGGTTAAACCGACTTTCTTGGTACATCTGCGAGGTGATTAAACGCCAGTCCAAGCCATATTCAAGCGATTTCTCCCGCACTAAATCATCATACGGGGAGATATTACGGCCTGGCTCCACCCGGTAGGCCTCATGGGCGGCGATGGTTTTCTTTTCTACGAAGTAACGATTATACGTCACGTTATAAAACAAGCCCCGGTAATTCCGCTTTATGTAATTATTCAGCTGCTTGCGCAAAATTTTCTGAGGCTCACGGGTAACCCAGGCAATCTCTTTGGCTGGTTCGAACTGGAACAAAACGGCGATATCATCTCGGTAGGTGGATTCCATGGCCGCCAGATGGCTATCGGCCATGGTCAGGTCGTACTCACCATTAGCCACACCCTCAATCAGCATTTCCGTGCTTGCCTGAAAAACTTCCTGGATATCAAACTGCAGTCCAGTCGCCTGTAGATCTTTTAGTGTGTCGTAATAAGCCGTTTCCGGATTAACTGCTACGGTACGACCAGCCAGCGCCTGCACCGATCCCAATGGCACATCGCCAGCCTCACCGATCAATTGCTCATTCACTTCTAAGTAACGCTTGCTAAACGCCCAACCAGCTAGCTGCCGATCAGAGGTAATCGTCATCGACGCAGCGATAACATCGCCCTCCCCCGCCTCCAGCGCGCTAAACATGGCAGACGGACTATCCCGGACCACTACCCGAACTCTCAAACGATGCTGCTTGGCGAAATCTTTAATCAGATCATAATCAAAGCCCATCAATTCGCCACGCCACATAAAATAGCTGGCCGGGTTATTGGAAGTAATTACTCGCAATACGCCCCTCTCGCCAATGGCCTCCCAATCACGAGCTTCTGCACTCCCATCAGAAGTAATGATCCGCTCACTAGTAATATACTGATTGATCTGATTAAGTAACTCCGTACTACTGGGGCGAACCGCCCAAGCAATGCGTCGCTTACGATTCAACACCGGCCCTGCAACCGCTTCACCGTCCTCATCCAACAAGACGTCCAGCATATTACTGTCTACGATAGAGGCCGCAAATTCACCATTAGCCACACCATTGACCAACGCTTCATCCGATATGGAGCTATCCAGGACCTCTACGCTTATGCTTTGATGCCGTTTGGCCAGCTTAGTGGCCGTTTCCTGATAAGCGGACCCGTCCGGCACTGACACAATAAGGCTACCCATCTCAGTCAACGCTAAGTCCGCCAATGCCCGTGGCACCACCAAACGTTCTTGCACCGCATTAACAGGGGTAGAAAAAGCAAGCGTCTTCTTGCGGGCCTTGGTCACCGAATAATTGGTGATGATGATATCCGCCACTCCTTGATTGATAAGGGTGCCCAACTCAGAGAAGTTATCGGCATACACCCAGCGCGGCTCAAGTCCAAGGTATTCCACAAACGCTTCGGCCTGATGCTGATATTCACTAGCAGGAATACCGTCGCGAGGGAGACCGGACGGTTCATCAAAGCGAGGGGCCAGAAGCCGGATAAAACCACGCTCTTTCATGGCGGGCAAATCACCGGTTTCCAGGTAGTTGTCAAAGGTGCTAACAACCTCACCCACCTCTGGCTCCTTGTCACAACCGGCTAGCAGCATGAAACCGAGGCATATAAGCATAAATATGCCTAAACGCATGAGCACCCCCTTCCTTTTCTAGGGTTTATTACTTAGTTCAGAGTACCAGCCTATGAATATAGGGCAATACTCTTTAGGAAGAACTGCCGACTCAAGATCTCGAAAAACCTATCAAGTGGCATTTTCTGGCAGCAAAGGCAAACATCTAGCACTAGGGCGAAAGCCCAGCCACAGAAGGGGCGGGTAATTAACAGGAAGGGAAAAGACGCTATTTCAATAGAAATGTGGAGCAAAAAAAAAGCCCGAATCACTTGGGTTGCAACGCATTCATTTCAGAAGCATTGCAACCCGCTTGATTCAGGCTTTTTCTCTGCGCCTCATTTCTAAGGCGCAGAGACGAGCTTTTACTTAAATCGAACTATATCTCACTTACGTCCAGACTAGAATGAAGGCGAACCAACACACACGTCATGAACACGCAAGGTTTTATTGAGATTCAAAACACCACCATAGTTCAACTGGATGGAGTCAAAAGACACGTCGCTAGGCGCTAGTGCAGCAATAAAGCGCTGATCTGTGTTAGCACCCAAGCCTAGCAAGCTTAGACCCAGCAAATGCGCTTCAATTCTTTTAACTTCATGCACGATTTCGCCGTCATTAATAAACAGAATGGAAACGAAGTCGCCTAGCAGTTCCAAGCTCACCAATGAAGCAGCCGGATCGCTAACTACAAACCCAACAATGGTTTCTGAAATGTCGTTAGCTGGATCCTTGGCATCAACCGCTACATACGCGCCACTGTGTCTGGTGTTGCTAAGCAATCCACCTAATGCCAGGCCCAAGTTAACCTGTGCATAAGAGGCATTACTTCCATCAATCACAGAGTCGGCATTTTCCACAGAACAGCCCAAGCAAACACCAAACTCAAACAAACCGCCCAAGGAGTCGCCTTCTGCCGTGTAATCAGCGCTGGTCAACTGCTTAAAAGTGCTGTCAGCTGAACAGGTGAAGCCGTTGTCGTCACAAACATTACCGATGCCATCGCCATCGTCGTCTGCTTGATCTTCGTTAGCAATTTCTGGGCAGTTGTCTTCGCTGTCAATGACGCCATCACCATCGGTGTCGGTCAGATCGACTTCACCATCAAAGTCATCGTCACAAACATTACCAATACCGTCGCCATCTAGGTCAAGCTGGTCGTTATTGGCAGTATCAGGACAGTTATCGCTGCTATCGGTGCCATCGTTATCGACGCCATCACCATCACGATCTTCATCGCATACATCGCCAACAGTATCCAGGTCAATATCAGACTGGTCAGTGTTAGGCAGGCTCAAGCAGTTATCGACATCATCTAACACGGTGTCGCCATCACGATCGTCTTCGCACACATCGCCAACACCATCTGTATCTGTATCAGCTTGGTCGTTGTTAGCGGTGAATGCACAGTTGTCGTTGGCATCATCAACGCCATCGCCATCTGAGTCGTCGTCACAAACGTCGCCTTTGCCGTCGCCATCCACATCACCCTGTTCTGGGTTGAAGGTCGCTGGGCAATTATCTACGCCGTCATCGGTGCCGTCTTTGTCCTGATCGTTATCCATATCACAGGCGTCACCAACACCATCACCATCAGCGTCTTCCTGAGAATCATTCGCTAGCAGCGGGCAGTTGTCGGCATCATTATCTACGCCATCACCGTCACGATCATCGTCGCAAACATCGCCGATGCCATCGCCATCGAGATCTTCCTGCATGGCATTTGAGTTTGCGGGGCAATTATCCACGCTATCAGGCACGCCATCAGCATCTTGGTCCGCAATATTACCTACTGCGTTACCACCTCCGCCACTGCTATCGCTATCGCCATCGGCTTCACAACCAGCCAACCCCATCCCAAGAGTGGCCGCTATCATAATGCTTAATAAAACTTTCATTAAAGAGTTCATAGTATCCCTATCCCCTATTGTTCACTAACACGAAATTCAACACGACGGTTCATCGCACGCCCAGATGCAGTTTCATTACTGGCAACCGGAACCACTTCACCATACCCACGAGCGGTAAGGCGTTCTGAACTAATACCCTGATCGATCAAGTACTGGCGTACAGCCTTAGCACGACGATCAGATAAACCTTCATTGTACTCGGCACTACCGCTAGAGTCGGTATGGCCTGCGATTTCAACATCAAAGTTGGTCTGTGACTTAAGCGCTTTTACAAGACGATCCAAAATCGGACGGGAGCTCGCTGTAATATTGGCAGAATCCAGTTCAAAACCGATGTTATTGAAGGTAATGGTCTGGTTGGTTAGCAAACAGCCTTCGCCATCAACCTTGCCACCCTGAATCGTATTCGGGCACTGATCGCGATCGTCAGGGATTCCGTCCCCATCGCTATCTGGCGCACTAACTTCAACGATTTTTTCTACTTCACGGGTTTCATAGACGATTTTTTCTACTTCTACGGTCTTAGTGCGACCGAGGGGCATTTCCAAGCCAAGAGAGAAGCGCCAGTCGTTAAAACCGCCCTCATCTTCTGAGATAGTGCCCGTAATACCGTCGAAATCGTCATACATGTACCGAGCTTCAGCACGCATTTTCAAGCCGTTATCAAACATCGGACCGGTGACAGCACCCAGCCCCACATTGGCATGAAAATCAACGCCGTCATCGTCATCTGGCACCACATCATTATAGATGCCACCGACCTGAGCCAGTACGAACGGGGTAAACTCTTCTTCGCGATCGCCAAAAGCGTAGGCTAAGCCGGTGCTTACTGTGTACTGATAGTAATCAGCAGCGCCTGCCACCCCTGAATCCAAGCCGTAGCCCGCGCCCTCAGTTTCCCACCACCAGTGGTCGGACAGCTGACGGCCATAAATCAAGCCCGCTCCCAACCCCTTGCTGGACAAATCCCTGTCTTCATCAAGCTCAAGGTAATGCACCATCGGCGCAAGATATTGCTTTGTCGCCGTTTCGTCTGCTGCATAACCTTGCGTCGCTAATGCGACACCTGCCACTAATAGTGAAGTATGTAGGCTTCCTTTCACGACACCCCCCTTGGGTATGTAAACTAGGTCACATTATTATACTGGCTATTATGCAAATAGGAAGAAAGCTATAGTACCATTTTGCCTGCATGCAAATCATTTTTTCGGCGTATCATAAAAGCCGGCAGATACTCTTATTCCTTGATACATCCAGCGCCTCACGCGCACCCAGCGTCACCCCTTATCCACTTTAACCAACACTCTAAAGCCTAGCCACTATTAGCTACGCTCGGCACGCATGCCCGCAGCTGGACTAGCCAGCAGCCATTATATGTCACGCGTCATAGTGGCATGCCTGACTGACCAGCAGATATCTGAACTAGCACATCCAACCGCCGGAAACCTTTGACGACACGCCCTATAGCCCAGCGTGCTCTCACTATTTTTGCATCAGCATTTTCATAAAGGAACCAGGAAAGCCCAACGCATACAGCTTTTCTGTCATTGTTCAGTGGGCTCATCATGGCCACCGCAAATGACAAAATAGAGAAAGTCAGAGCAGAACAAGATGAATACACACCACGCTCGCACTAAGACACTCAGAAAAAATCACCAGAGCCCCTGTTTGGCGTCGTTCCAAACGCCCCCCCCCCCTGCGGCCCCGAAGCAATGGAAGATGGCGCCTTATAGCAGCAAACACACCACTCCAACATGGCAAGAGATTGTGCACCAATTGATGTGCCGGCCCCTTGGCGCTGCTACACTGGAGCCAAGCCATTGAAGGCACCGTATTCGCCGCCGGAGATTTTCATGCGACCGCTTTTCCGATACCTCCTACCCGCTTTACCTGCCCTACTCGTTGCCGGTTGTGCCAGCACCACTGAGGTAGAAACCCGCTACACCGACGGCGGCAGCCACCCACCGCAAGACTCTTTGCTATTGGTTGCCCACACGCCAGAAGGCAACATCCGTGAAACTTGGGAATTGACCTGCAAGGATATATTTTCAAGTGATTCATTGACCGTTTTGCTCAGCCACCAAGAATTACCGTTATGGTATGAAGGCGGAAAAGAAAGCATCCTCGACTGGGCGCAAGAAAACGATGTCGACCGAATTCTTGTGGTTGAGCTTACCCACATGCTGATTGATGCCGCAGCACCGCCGACAGTCGGCAACCAGCTCAATCCCATGGGACAATTTGCCGGTGACGTGAAGCCAACTTGGCAAGTCGGCATTGGCGGTGAACTGGCCGAAGACGAGGAGCCCACAGCCCTGCGGCAACATGGCGCTGAGCTGATTAACGCCGACGGCAAGCCTCTGTGGACAGGTATCGCCACCACCCACGAAGCCAGCAACGCCGTTGCCATTGCCAAAAGCCAATGCTCGGCCCTGCGTCGCACCTTGCGCGAACAAGCTCTTGTTCCCTGATTGACCCACGTCTGTCAGGGAACGGTAAAACGGACTCTGACAACGGAAATGAACATTATGACAGGCCCTCTCCACGGACTGACTTTCATCGAACTGGCCGGCATTGGCCCCGGCCCCTTCTGCGGCATGATGCTGGCCGACATGGGCGCCACCGTCATCCGCATCGACCGTCCCGGCGGCAATCCTCACTCCGCTATTGGCCACACCGTCCTTTTTCGTAATCGCCAAAATCTAGCCGTAGACTTGAAAAGCCCCGAAGGCATCGAAACCGTACTCAAACTATGTGAGACCGCCGATGGCCTGTTCGAAGGCTTCCGCCCCGGTGTCACTGAGCGCCTGGGAGTAGGACCGGAACAATGCCTAGCGCGCAACCCGAAGCTGGTCTACGGCCGCATGACTGGCTGGGGCCAAACCGGCCCCCTGGCCCAGGCCGCCGGCCACGACATGAACTACATCTCCCTGTCCGGCGCCCTGCATGCCATGGGCCGTGAAGGCGAAAAGCCCGCCATCCCGCTCAACTTGGTAGGCGATTTTGGCGGCGGCGGTATGATGCTAGCCTTCGGCATGGTCTGCGCTGTACTGGAAGCACAGCGTAGCGGTAAAGGTCAGGTAGTGGATTCATCCATGGTGGAAGGCTCTGCCGCCCTCATGGCCATGTTCTATGGACTCAAATCCCAGGGCATGTTTACCGACAATCGCGGCACCCACATGCTCGATTCTGGCGCCCATTTCTATGAAGTGTATGAAACCGCCGACGGTAAGTATGTTTCCATCGGCAGTATCGAGCCGCAGTTCTATGCGCAACTATGCCAGCTTGCTGAGCTGCCCCCCGAAGATTTTGGCCACCAGATCAATCCTCCCAAGTGGCCAGAAATGAAACAAAAGCTCGCCGCTATCATCAAGCAAAAGACCCGAGACGAATGGTCCGCCCTCATGGAAGGCACCGATGTGTGTTTTGCGCCGGTACTCAGCCTTGAAGAAGCGCCCTCGCATCCGCATAACGTGGCTAGAGAATCGTTTGTTACCGTCAACGGCGCCGCACAACCGGCACCGACCCCGCGCTTCTCACGCACCGCTGCTGGCAAGGTCAAACCAGCCTCCACCGCTGGGGCCGACAGCCGCGCGGTATTGAGCCAAGCCGGTTTCAGTGACAGTGACATTGACCGCTTGATTGCTAGTGGTGCGGTTAAGCAGGACTGATCCCTGTCGCCGCTCCTCTAGTTGCACTGATAGTCGCACTGATAGCATGCCAGCCGGTCCACAAGCCCGGCTGGCGTGACACTCCCTACTGGAGGGACCATGAACGCAGTAATTCCCGGCACATCCCTGGCCATTCGCCCTGAAAACTTCCCTGACCCTATCGAAGATCTGCCCGTCAATGGCACCGCCAAAGCGGTATTCGCTGGCGGCTGCTTCTGGTGTGTTGAAGCGGTCTATCTAAATCTGGAAGGAGTCAATGCGGTGGTATCTGGTTATGCAGGAGGCCATGCGGCTCAGGCCAATTACGAAGCCGTTTGCACCGGTACCACCGGCCATGCGGAAGTCATTGAAGTGGAATACAACAGCGCCGTCATAAGCTTTGGCGAGTTACTGAAAGTGTTTTTTTCTGTGGCCCACGATCCTACCCACAAAGACCGCCAGGGCAACGATCGAGGCACCCAGTATCGCTCCGCGGTTTTTTATCATGATAACGCCGAGAAAACCGTAGCCACGGCCTATATCGAACAGCTAAACAATGCCGGCGCTTTTATTGCGCCCATCGCCACCACCGTGGAGCCTCTGGAAACATTCTTTCCCGCCGAGGACTACCATCAGAATTTCGCCCGCCGAAACCCAACCCAAGGCTACGTTACGCATGTAGCCAAACCCAAAGTAGAAAAGCTGATTCATGCTTTCCCCGACAAACTGAAAACACGAACACCTTAACGAGACCAATCTAAGGGAGTGCCTGATGACCCAAGCACTGTCCGCCAGCGGCTTTGATCTGACGCCCCTGAGCGAAGAAGAGAAGCAGGCCCGCGCACAAACGCTGACCGAAGAAGAACGCCATATCTTGCTCAATCAGGGCACGGAACCGCCATTTTGTGGCGGGCTACTGGACAATAAAGACGCCGGCACTTATCACTGCAAGTTGTGTGACCTGCCGCTATTCGCTTCCGATGCTAAGTTCGAATCTGGTACCGGCTGGCCCAGCTTTTACCAACCCTATGATCCAGAACACATCCGTGAACTGAGTGATCGCAGCCACGGCATGCTCCGCGTGGAAATCCGCTGCGCCCGCTGCGACAGCCACCAGGGTCACGTCTTTCCTGACGGCCCACCACCTACTGGCCAGCGCTACTGTCTGAATTCTGCTTCCCTAACATTCAAGGCGTAACGTCTCGTTAAAGGAGCGCTACTCTTTGCGGCGCGGTCGGCCAACTCACCGCGCCGCAAAGGCGCCTTTGAAGGTGTACACCTAAGCCTCGCCAAAAGAGGCTTTTCAGGATACAAGAGTACTGAAAACTGGGCAGCTCGCACCTCGTACCTCATAGAAACGGCGGCATCGCTCGGAGCAGCGGGCCTCAGGCTCAAAGCGCATCCAGATTTGCCGTGGCATGGAGGTGCGAATGCAAAAGTGGCACACCCGCAAACTGGCCGACATCAAACAGTAAAACGTGATTCCTGCTTGCCTGCAGCGGGCGGCCTGATAAACTAGCGCCCGCCTGCAAAATGGGCACGCCGGGATAGCTCAGTTGGTAGAGCAACTGATTCGTAATCAGTAGGTCCGCGGTTCGATTCCGCGTTCCGGCACCATTTCAGATACTAAAAAAGCCGCTCCCAATCAGGAGCGGCTTTTTTAGTGTGGCAAACGAGGGCCTTCGCCCATTTTTACTCTCTTCTCTTAGCCGTACAAGGGCTACTTCCCCCCGAAGGCTTTTTGCCAGCCCACGGTGAAAGTGTAATCCGTTTCCATCTGGGGGCCATGCAGAGATTCATGCACTGGAGCTTTGTACTCCATGGCTAAGCGGTGGCCTTTCAAGGCGCCGTTTTTACCCAACAGATTCAAGCCCACACCGATTTCCAGGCGCTGGCCACCTTTGACATCCGGGTCTGCGGCTGGGTTCATCATCGGCGAAATGGTCAAGTCCTTAGCGGCACCATGAATGCCGGTCCACCAACTTTTATACGCAGCCAGTGACACCGACGCCCATGGAGAAAGAGGCTTGGCAGCCCAGGCAGTCAAGTACTTACGCGATCCCAGCTTATAGTCCTGATCATTCTCGTCCAAGGCAATTTTAGCGCTTACCTGCGCACCCCAGCTCCAACTATCGTATTGCTTGTTTAGGGTAAGGCCTGGGCGAATCTCATAGCTACCAGACCCCAGTTGCATGGGGTAAGGCAGCTGCAAATCCTGACCCGCCATTGGGATGTAATCTTCTTCCTCAATAGAACCCGTGGGCAGGCCCAGCATCAAGTTCAGGTGCAGGCGATAACCGTTTTCGTCATAGAATTTATAAAGGCCACCAATGCTGGCATCACCAATTCCGGAAGTTTCAGTATCAAATTCGTCCTGGGTGGTGGTGCCCATCATGGTCATGCGGGTCTTGGTGGTCATCTCGTTGGTGCTATAAGGCAGCATCGCCATGAGTGTCAGGTTATCAGTAGGCGCGTACATGGCACCAAGCATGTGCATATGCATCGTCATGTCATAAGGCAACGCCTTCATGTTCATCGCGCCCATGCCCGGGATTTCCCCGAATGCCTCATCGGTGCTGAGAGAGTCGCTACCGGATTTGGCGCCACTCATTCCCATGCCCATATATCGGTACGAAAGCATCCACTCGCCCTTACTATGCGTATGGTCACCCATGACTGAAATCGGCGCATGGCTGTCAGGCCGGGCACCCTCATAATGAGCAAACGCTACGGGGCTGGCAGCAAGAAACGAAAGCGCAACAGCGGAATAGGCAAAACGAGACATGGTCTTTCCCCAGTATTGAATCAACCGCGCAAGGATACGAGCTAAGCCATAAATGCCAATGCGGCAAAATGCCACACCCATTTCAAGGAAAGGCTTAACCTTAAAGGGAATCATCTGTTTGCGCTTTTTGGGCTTCTTTACCGCTGTCGTTACTGTATCTCTTACGGTATTGGCCTGGCGCACAGCCCTGCCAGCGCTTAAAAGCATGGTAAAAATTGGCGGTATCGGAAAACCCCAGCTCAATGGCCAGGCTCTGCATATTACAGCGTGGTTGGCGCAGGGCTTTACAGGCGTGTTGGTGACGGACCTGATCACGCAATTGCGCAAACCGTGTACCCTCTTCCTGAAGACGGCGCTGAAGCGTCCTTGGTGTCACGGCCAACGCATCAGCTACCGCTTCCATACTCACCGCATGCTCGGAAAGTAGCCGTTCCAATTGTTTCACCACCCGCCCAGTCATGCCCGCCGCACGAGACAAGCCGGCTAACACCTGATCCGCAGAGCGGCGTAAGCGTTCATTGTATTTCGGGTAGGCACGAGGCAACGGCGAGCCAAGCAGTTCGGCGCTAAACTGGATGGCATTCTGCCCGGCAGAAAACAGCAGCGGACACTGGAAAAAAGCACCATAACGTTCCAGCTCTTCGGGCAAGGGCTGGCCATGCAAGAAACTGGCACTCGTTAGCGGCATATCGGCGCCCAGCAGTGAGCGCCCTATAGACAACATGGTTGCCACAACCACTTCGTTATGTGCCCGCGTGGCGGTAAAACGCAGGGTGGGATCTTTGCTGATCGCCGACACCCGGACACTCTTGCCCTCTAAATCGAGTGCAAAATCCAGATAGGGAACCACCAAATCTTTGTAGCGAAATAGCATGCCAATGCCCTGCTCCAGGGTATTGGCAGTCGCCATTAGGTTGCCTAACAGGTCTAAGTTGCCATAGTGGTTATCCGCCCCCACATGCAAACCGAACAGAGGATCATCACTTTCCGTGAAAGCGGCATAGAGCAGCGCATCAAGCTGACTCAAGCTGATGAATCGGTCGCTGCGGCCGACAATATCGGCATCAATGCCCACCTGTTCAAACAGGGCCTGCACATCCAGCTGGTTACGTAACGAGACTTCAAGAAGCCCCGGCAGAATCGACGCCGGTAACAATGTTGTTATCATGCTGACTCCTAGCGATCATCCGAAACTAGGTAACCGCCCCCGGCAGGTCAACACTCCCTCACTGAATTGACCCATTTTACCGACTGGAGGTTGATGCCTACTGTGCGTAATCTAGTGCCTTTGAAACAATCGGATTTCGCACGCGTACGCAGCAGCGTGTGTCTCCCGCTTCACCAAGACGCGCCTTAACCCAATAAAAACACGGATAGAACATGCTAAAACGTTATCTGGTCGACGAAGTCACCGACACCCGCGCTTCGCGCAAACAGGCTTTCAAACTATTTGCTGATGCTGAAAACTGGTCAAGCTGGTGCTCGGTTGTCCGCCACGCTCGGTTACTCAACGGCGGCTGGCGCCCCGGCGCCCTGTTGCTGTTTGTGGCCGACTTGCCTCGCCTGCCCCCCGCGCCTGTGGTAGTGAAGGTGCTGGAGTACAAAGAGAACGAACGCATCACTTGGGGCCTGCAGCTACCTTTTGCCCGCGTCATCCACCGCTTCACTTTTATCGACGACGAACAAGGCGGGTGTCGGGTACACCAGGAAGAATGGAGCGAAGGCCTAATGACCTTGCTGACCTGGCCCGCCGGCAAACTGATTCATCGTTTCGATACGCGCTTCGCAGCAGAATACGCGGCTATGTTCTGATTTTCCCCGCCGTACGATATTTGAATACCGATACTTGAGCATCAGGCCTGCGCTTTTGCCAACCTCTTGAACGTTGACCGGACACACCATGACCCATCGATTGTTTAATGCCTATTGCCGGGCTGTACTGGCACACCCTGTTTTCTGGCTAGTGCTACTGGTGCTCATATGCGGCATTGCCGGAACCCAAGCCCGCAATTTCAAGATCGACGCGTCAGCGGATTCCATGGTGTTGGAAAATGACTCGGCACTGCAGTATTACCGCAAAATCGCCAAACAATATGGCGGCAGTGATTTCCTCGTCATTACCTATAGCCCTAAAGACAAACCGTTATTCGAGCAGAGCAGCTTGGAACACCTGCAATCCTTACAGCAGGCTCTCAAAAAGGTAAACCGCGTCAGTTCGGTCTACAGCATGTTGGATGTGCCCTTGCTGTTCAGCCCTCAGGTGGAATTCAGTGACCTAGCCAATGAATATCGCACCCTCACTAGCGAAGGCGTAGACCTATCGTTGGCTGAGAAAGAGTTCACCGATAAAAACCCGCTCTACGAAGACCTGCTGGTCAGCGATGACGGCAACACCACCGCCCTGCTGGTGAGCTTCGAACGGGATCAGAAATATTTCGACCTGCTTTACAAGCGCAACGATCTGCGTGACCTGGAAGACAACGGCGCACTGGATGAACAAGGCCAGCAAGAGCTAGCAGCTGCCAGCCGTGCCTTCAGCGACTACAGCAGCCAGATTCAGCAACGCACTGCCGGTGAAATCGACCAGGTACGCAACATCATGGATGGCTACCGGAACGAGGCCAACCTGTTCCTCGGTGGCGTCCCCATGATTACCACCGACTTAGTGCGCTTTATTCGTTCAGATTTAAAAGTGTTCGGCGTTGGTGTACTGGTCTTCCTCATCCTTACCCTCTTCCTGATCTTCCGCCGCCCCCGTTGGGTGATCGTGCCGCTGGCCTGCTGTGGCGTCACCGTACTGACCGTTACTGGCTGGCTGGGCTGGGTGGACTGGAAAGTGTCCGTCATCAGTAGCAACTATATTTCCTTGCTGCTGATCATCACCATGTCCATCACCATTCACCTCACCGTGCGCTTTCGTGAGCTGCACGAAGAAAATCCGCAGGCTAGCCAAAAATGGCTGATTCGCGAAACCGCCGCTCACATGATGCGCCCCAGCATTTATATGATCTTAACCACCATGGTGGGCTTCTCCTCACTGGTGATCAGCGGCATTCGCCCGGTGATTGACTTCGGCTGGATGATGACCCTGGGGCTGGGCATATCGCTAATCGTCTGCTTTCTTGTATTCCCAGCTCTGCTGGCACCGCTGGCAGCCGGCACCCCTCGACAAGGCCGTGACATCAGCCGCGAGCTAACCCTAGCCTTTGCCGGCTTTACCGAACGCCACCGCCCGCTGTTGCTATTGCTTGCCTTGGGTGTAATCGCCACTTCCCTGTGGGGAATAAGCCGCCTCACCGTGGAAAACCGGTTTATTGATTACTTCCAGAAAGACACGGAAATTTACCAGGGCATGCTGCAGATTGATCGCAAGCTAGGCGGCACCACTCCGCTGGATATCGTTATCGATGCGCCCAAAACCACAGCGGCGCAGAACGCCGCACTGGGGCAACCCGCCACCGGTTGGGATGGCGCCAGCGTAGACGACGAGATCAGCGACCCGTTTGCATCTGATAGCGCTAACGAGGTGGATAACACAGACCCCTTCGCAGACAGAGACCCGTTCGCCACAGACAGTGCCGATCCGTTTGCCGACAGCGATCCTTTTGCCACCGAATCCGGCACAGACCCCTTCGCCTCTACACCAGAGAAAACCAAACCTAACCCGCTCAAAGGAGCCTACTGGTTTACCCCTGCCCGGCTGGGTCAGCTAGTAGATATTCAGAATTATCTAGAGTCTCTACCAGAAACCGGCAAAGTGCTCTCCATTGCTACTACCTACGAGGTAGCAGAAAAACTCAATGGACGCCCACTCAGCTATGTGCAGCTAATGCTGCTAGCCAGTTTTATTCCGGAGGACTTACGCAGCCAGCTAGTTAAACCCTACCTGTCCGACGACGGTAACCAGGTACGCATTAGCATACGGGTGATCGATTCCGACAAGAATCTGAACCGCAACGAATTGTTGGCGAAAATCCGCTCCGATCTGGAAAACAACTTCGGCTTGCAGCCGGAACAGGTACACCTCACAGGCGCCATGGTGCTCTACAACAATATGCTGCAAAGCCTGTTCGACTCACAGATTAAAACGTTGGGTTACGTTTTTGCGGCTATCCTGTTCATGCTATTACTCCTGTTCCGCAGCCTCCCCGTGGCTCTGATCAGCATGGTTCCCAGCCTGATCTCCGCCTCCCTGGTGCTAGGTTTGATGGGCTGGATCGGCCTGCCGCTGGATTTAATGACCATTACCATTACCGCCATCTCCATTGGCATCGCCGTGGATGACACCATTCACTACATTCATCGCTTCCATGAAGAGCTGCCAAAAGACCACGACTACGTGGCCACCATGAAGCGCTGTCATGGCTCCATTGGCAAAGCCATGTACTACACTTCGCTTACCATCATTGCCGGCTTCTCCATCCTGGCCCTATCCAGCTTCAACCCCACCGTTTACTTCGGCCTGCTCACCGGCCTGGCGATGCTGGTCGCCCTGCTTAGCAACCTGACCCTGCTACCCGCTTTGCTGATTACAGTAAAACCGAAACTGAAAGCTGGCTAAAACCCCGGCGCCCATCACGGGAGCTTGCCTGCAAGCGATTACCACCATCGGTGATCGCTGACAGGCAAGCCTCTCTACCCTTCATATCCTTTTATATCCCTGCACACCCCACGGTGAGGAGCAAATGGCACATGGCCATCACCTCCAAGGCGGCAACATTATTATCCTATATTTTTCGCCTACAAATGGCAGAATGCCATTGGTAGGCACCGGGCGGGGGCCCGGCACACAACTGAGGGAAAGGGGATATCAGAATGTTTTATATTTCAGGCGCCAGAGTAGCACTCTGGTCGACCGCATTGCTTTGCGTACAACTCGTCGGCTGCACCGGCACCCACTACATACCGGACCAAGGACAACTCGCCAGCCCAGCACCGGCACCTGAGGCACTGAACAGCTTCTCCGGCCAAGCAGATATCCATCTAAACTTGCCCGGAGGCTATGCCTCACCCAGCGTTCGCCAATACCCTAGCGAGGTTGCCACCGCGGAAGTGAATCGTTGGTTTGCTAAATCAGGGCAAGACCTCACCGTTAGCATCCGTAACGACAACAACAAAGATAGCGGCTCAGTAACTCTCCTCGCCTACCTTCTAACGCTTGGCATCCTACCTTCCTGGGTTAACACCAAAGGTGAAACCGTTATGGAAGTGAAAGCCGGAAACCAGGTGCTATTTGAAAATCGAGAGCCTGTTGCGTATCGGTCATCCCTCGCCATGCTACCCACCGCCTATATATTCGGCAGCCCGGGTAAAACACAATACAAAGTCATGGCCGATGACCAGCTCAATCGCCACAAGCAAGCCCTGCAGCAATATATCCAAATACAGCAGGCAGACTATGAAAACGTAGTCTCTGCGGGCAGCGTAGACGCCTACCGCCAATATTTAAAAAATAACCCGGACTCCTTCTTCCGTATGGAAACCCTGCGTCGTCTGGCAGAATTGGCGCCCAGCAGCCATGCTCTCTCCTACCATCGCGACAATATTGCTTTAGACAACGCTTACATCGTTTATCTGCCCGATGAATACGACATCTGGTTCCTCGGCCCGCAAGACATGAAGGTCTACGACGTGTTGCGACTATCCCATGACGAAGACAACCCCTTGCTGGCCTCACGCATCCGCGCTGCCAACCAGCCCTACAAAGTATTCAACAGTGACGAAATCGCCTTGCTCAAGGAAGGCGGCCTGCCCTCTAGCCTTATCGCTGCCATGATTGATGCCAGCGCCAGAGCCCAAGCCGGCTCGGCCCGGCCCGCGGTTGCCAGTACCAACGCGGCCGCAGCCAATACACCAGCAGGCCCCGCGGGCCAGAACGGCATGAATGATATTGTCGCCCAATGCGCCAAGCGTTACGCCGCGTTTAAAGCCTGCGATCAGATACCCTCTTTCGGCGCCAACGTGTGTCGTAGCCAGGTGAAAAAGAAATACTCCCACATGGCCTGCGAACTGGTTCAGTAAGCAAAACCTCGTAAGAGCAGGCCCAGCAACCGCCTACATCTCTTTCGTTGACCACTGCACGGATGAACAGTATATTGAGCGTCCGGGTAGCCCACAGGCCTTCATTACTGTGACCCCAGGAAAGCCTGCCGATTGATCTCCGCGCCCCAAGGACGGGGCGGGGCTCCCCGGACCCCTTTCTTAAAAGCAGGCACGCGCATGTGTGTGTTTTGCAGGAGCGGTGGCTCCACCGCGAATACGAGCTACCCCTTCTCCAAGCAAAGAAAACCCCAGCCGAGCCCCTCTACAACAAAGGCCCGAACCGGGGTTTCTGATGGACTAGCCGCCAGCGGCATACTGCCGCCGGCCTGGCTTATTTGGCATTCATAATATCGGCCAACTCACTAAGATCCTTGATCACGTAATCCGGCTTCTTGGCTAATGGATACAGCGCTTTACCCGGCCGATCCACAAAAGCCGTTTGCAAGCCTGCCTCTTTTGCGCCAGCCACGTCCCAGCCATGGGCCGCCACCATCAAGGCTTCTTCTGGCTTCACACCCAACTGTTCAAGTACCCACTCATAAGCGCGCAAGTCCGGCTTGTACACCTTGATGTCCTCGATGCTATAGCGGGCATCAAAGAAGTCCGTCAGCCCCGCATTCTCAAACTGAGTCTTCACCCCGTTGTTAGACGAGTTGGTGAGGCTAACGATCTTGAAGCCTTGCTCGTTCAATGCCGTCAGCCCCGGCTTCACATCAGGATGCGGCGGCAGGCTGAGAATGGTGGACACAATGGCGTCCTCCGCCTTTTCTTCACTCAAGGCAATATCGTTGTTCTCTGCCACCATCAGCAGCGAGGCAACGCCGATCTGGCCAAAGTCGTGGTATTGCCCGGTTACCGTGGTAACCAGGGAGTTGTGCAACATGGTCGAAAACCACAACGGCAACAGCTCTTCATTGCCACCCAGCGCGTCACCCACCGAAGACCGCATGGACTCCAAATCCAGTAGGGTTTCGTTCACATCAAAAATGATGACCTTGGGCTTAGGCGGTTCACCGCCTACCGTAGCGCCTTGCGGGGTCGTGTCAGCCATGGCGTTGCCTCCAAGAAAGAAAAGGACCACAAAAAGGGGGAATGTCTTTAACCGGCATCGGGGCATAAAAGGTACCTCAGGGGGGAGTCAATGCATGTGCTGCCAAGCCAGCAAATTTAAGGCCAGCCTGTGTTGTGGGAGGGGCCTTCGCAAGGAAAGTTCCCGAGATTGGCTGATACCTCCCTAACCCACAGCAAAGCTGACCGTCGTAACGAAGGCACTGCCGCAATCGCCCTACACTTCTGGCTTCTCCAGCTCCTGCATCACATAACCCACCTCATCCATCTTCTCGGTCAGCACCTGCTGGGCATCAAAAAGGCCACGGTTATAGAAATGCGGCCCCAGCTCCGTGGCAAAAAAATCAATCAAGAACTCCGCCTCGAACCCGCCGATTTCCTGCTGGAGTTCGTCTTCAAAGTACGCTTTTATCTTGCTGACCATGCGGGCTTTTTGGTCTTGGCTGAAGGTGATTTCTGTCATGCTTTACTCATTGCCGAAGAGGCTTTCGATGCACGGGCAAGAGCAGCCGTTAGCTCCTCACTCATCACTCGTGGCTTTCCAACGCCCTGAGTCCACTTTACCGACTAAACACTAGGGCGCATTTCGCTCGGAAGGCGTTGTTTTGAAATCCCGAACCATCTTGTGCGGATCGACCTCATCAGCATACGCTTTCGCGGCTTGAGCCCACCAGATTAGTTGATTGAACGTTCTACCCAAATAATCGAACCAGGATTCCTTATCCTCCCCCGCCTGTAGCGCGCCATTTTCGGCGAAGACGTCTTGTGCTTTCGGCACATGAATCATCGCAGAAACAGGAAGGCAGCCCAGTTCCGAGAGAAATGTACGCATACCGACAGCCGCACGCATTCCGCCCCACTGGCCGGCTGAATAGGTAACGATTGCACTGGGCTTATAGGAAAAGAGCGAACTGCCAAAGTGGTTGAGCAAATTCGCCAACGCTGGACTCATGGAGTGGTTATATTCCGGGCTGACCATGATATAACCATCGGCAGAGGCTATTTTTTCGGCCAGCGTATTGAGTGCCGGCGGCGCCTTGCTCTTCAGGTAAGAAAAATGCGGCTTAAACACCGCCTCCATGGGGTAATCCAGCGCATCAATCAACTCCACCTCATGCCCCGCACATCGCTCATTCAGGCACTCAAGGCAGGCCTTCGCCACCCTCTCTCCCAAGCGAGCAGGCTTAGGCGGACTACTATCACGAACCGTGCCCAAAAAAATCAGGAATTTCATTGATACGACTCCCTCTATTGAATCATCGGGGCCAACTCTTACCATCGCCCCCCTAAAGCACGGGGTAAGGCCTGACCCATTGATCTCTTGCATCGTCTAATTTATGCGCACCCTGTTGTTGCAAAGAGGAGTGCCCAAGAGCTGAAACGGGGTTCTCTTTTCCCGAAGAACGACCTGCTACTGTACGCCATTTACCTTTAGTGTCAGTAGTCTGACGTTCTCCCCCCTATACAGTTACGCAGAAGAGATAAAGGCCTTCGTTTTGTAGAAGGGCTAGGGGGGGGGGAAATAGATACTGGTTGATCTAGAAAATCCCTAGATGTGCCGTAAGAGGTGAGATTTACATTTTCAATTGTTATGACTTTACTAGAGCTGTTCGTGAAATAGATTTCCTCGACCTCTTCAATTTGGTCATTAAACTTCCTGTCTTTCCATGAAATCTTTACTTTCTTACCTTAATGAAAACGCCAGCTTAATGTGTCATTATTCAAATTCGAATATTGAAAGATAAAAACCAATAAATCAGCTAGTTACAAGCTTCCCCGCTAGCGCATTACTCAATATTTTGCCTTCTTCTTTTGCCTGAACCAATACAACGGTACAGAAAGCTCGCCCACAAAAAAACCGCGCAGTTGCGCGGCTTTTTTGTGTCGAGAGTGTAGTACGTACTACGCGCTCTTTTCAGCGATCTTCTGTTTCCAGATGACCGGACCGGTTTTGTGTACCGATTCGCCGGTGGAATCTACCGCCACGGTGACGGGCATGTCTTCCACTTCGAATTCGTAGATGGCTTCCATACCCAGATCTTCAAACGCCGCTACGCGGGATTTGCGGATGGCTTTGGAGACCAAGTAGGCAGCGCCGCCCACCGCCATGAGGTATACGGCCTTGTTGTCCTTGATGGCTTCGATAGCGGTGTCGCCACGTTCGGCTTTACCCACCATGCCGATCAGGCCGGTTTCTTCCAGCATGGTGCGGGTGAACTTGTCCATGCGAGTGGCGGTGGTAGGGCCTGCTGGCCCGACCACTTCATCACCCACCGGATCCACCGGACCTACGTAGTAAATAAAGCGGTTAGTGAAGTCCACGGGCAGCTTTTCGCCTTTGGAAATCATGTCCACCATACGCTTGTGGGCGGCATCTCGGCCGGTGAGCAGCTTGCCAGACAGCAGCAAGGTGTCGCCCGGTTCCCAGGTCTGCACTTCTTCCGGGGTCACCGTGTCCAGGTTCACGCGCTTGGCGCCTTCGTCATTACCCCAGGCGATGTCCGGCCATTCTTCCAGATCCGGCGCTTTCAGGTCTGCCGGGCCGGAGCCATCGAGAATGAAGTGGGCGTGGCGGGTAGCCGCACAGTTAGGGATCAGGGCTACAGGCTTGTTGGCCGCATGGGTGGGGTAATCCACCACTTTCACGTCCAGTACGGTGGTCAAGCCACCCAGGCCCTGGGCGCCCACACCGAGGGCATTCACTTTTTCGAACAGTTCCAGGCGCAGCTCTTCAGAGCGGGTTTGGGCACCACGGGCCTGTAGCTCGTGGATGTCGATGGGGTCCATGAGGGATTCTTTGGCGATCAGCATGGCTTTCTCGGCAGTGCCGCCGATACCAATACCGAGCATGCCCGGCGGGCACCAACCGGCGCCCATCTTGGGAATCTGTTCCAGCACCCAGTCCACCACGGAATCAGACGGGTTGAGCATGGCGAATTTGGATTTGGCTTCGGAACCACCACCTTTGGCCGCCACGTCGATTTCCAGAGTGTCGCCGGGAACGATGGAATAGTTAATCACCGCAGGGGTGTTGTCCTTGGTGTTGGCGCGTTTGCCGTCCGGGTCCGCCAGCACCGAGGCACGCAGGACATTATCCGGATGGTTGTAGGCGCGGCGCACCCCTTCGTTAATCATGTCATCCAGGCTCATGTCGCCTTCGATAGTGACATTCATGCCCACTTTGGCGAACACGGTTACGATACCGGTGTCTTGGCAGATGGGCCGGCGGCCCATGGCCGCCATGCGGGAGTTAACCAGGATCTGCGCCATGGCGTCCTTGGCTGCCTTGCTCTCTTCCTTTTCATAGGCTTCTTTCACCGCGCGGATGAAATCCACCGGGTGGTAGTAAGAGATGTACTGCAAGGCATCTGCCACGCTCTGAATCAGGTCATCCTGGCGAATCACCGTCATGGGATTACTCCTGCTGGGAAAATAGGGGCGCGTAGTATAGCGCAGAGTATGAAGGGGGCGAAAATCAACGGTGGGAACGCCAGGATTAGCCGCCCCCCTGCCACTCGCCTCATTAACGCAGTGTCTTCATTCGCACTGGGTATTATTAAGCAACCGAATCAGATGGTGATTGACCGCTTCTGGCTGCTCCAGGTGCAGAAAATGCCCGGCATTGGGCAGTACCTGAAGCTCCACGCCGCCACTGAAGTCACTTTCAACAAGGGTATGTTCCAGCAGCTTGGGGCTCATGCAACCATCGTTTTCGCCGATTAAAATTTGGGTAGGCGTAGCGATATTCAAGCCTAACCAACCCCTAACCTGACGGTGTTCTTTTTTCCACACTTTGAATAATGACCGATACCAAGACAACGCAGCGGGAATTACCCCCGGTTCAGCCAAGGTGTGCTTGGCATTGTCCAGATAAAGCCCCGGCTCCCAATCCGGCGACCAGCGTTGCCATAACGTTGTCACGCCATCCAGATCACCTCGCTGGAGCCAGGCCTCCGGTGCCAGCGGCAGCTGGAAAAACTGCATGTAGCCGCTCAATAACACCTGTTCCGGTACCTTTAGCAGGGCTTGGGGAATGCGACGGACCGGCGGAATAGCCAAGGCACTGAACGAACAGAAAGTCTCCGGAGATTGAGCACAGGCCAGATAACCCACCACGGCGCCCCAGTCATGGCCTATTAAATGCACACGCCCCCCTAACTGGGCGGCAAACACCATCAGGTCATCCACAGCGGCATACAGGGAACAGTCGCCATTGCCCGGCTGGCAGCCGGGGGAGTAACCGCGCAGAGCCGGTGCGATAGCCGTATACCCCGCATCCGCCAAGGCATTAATCTGCACCGCCCAGTTTTCGTAGGTATCGGGAAAACCGTGTAGCAAAATAACCGGCTCGCCATTACCGGCCATCAAGGCAGGAAAACGCAGATCACCATTGACCAGCTCAACCTGTTTCATCACGTTACCTCAAAGTGCGTGGAACGGGGGCCATCGTCATCATTATTGCCCTCTTCCACCAGAATTCTGTCCACCTGTGCCAAGGCCGGGCCTTGATGCATGGCATTGAGCATGTCGTCCACTGCATCGGCTTCGCCCTCTAGCAGAGCCTCCACCCGGCCATCAGCACAGTTACGAACCCAACCCGTGAGGTTGCGACGGGTGGCTTCCTGCCGGGCCCAGGCCCGGTAGCCTACACCCTGCACAATGCCACTCACCAGTACATGCTTCGTCGTCATGGTTCTCCCCGTGGTCAATCGTTGCGGCCCTGTTGCTCAGGGTGCCGCTCTTTCTCTGCGGATGGAGCACTGAACAATGCATCCAGACTAATATCCAAGGGCGCCATCATGCCTTCGCGGGCCTCATCCATGCGTGACTTTAATGCTTGCTCCCATGGTAATGACTCGGGCTGTTGCCTAACCCTTAGCTGGGTATGCGCTGGCCAAGGCAGCATGGCTACCAATTGGCCCAGCGATATATTACGCAGATCGCGGCTGAGGATGTAGCCGCCCTCGTCAGTGCGTCGGATTAAATTTGCGTTCACTAATAGATTGCGAAATTCATCCCATTGGCTGATACCCGATTCCTGCATCACTTGACGAATTTCTTTGCTGCGCAGCACCTTGCCGCTCTGTTGACGCTGCCAGAAAACATTAAGCAAACGCACTAGGGCATGCATGCGTGGCACCTGGCGCTGGTGCTCCTGAAACACCACTAATGCCCGCACCAGTTCCGCACCACCGAGCACAATGGTCCAGGAAATATAAATCCACAGCAGAAATACCGGCACGGCAGCGAAGGCGCCATACACCACCTGGTAACTGGGAGCCTGTTTGATAAAAAAGGTAAAGGCCCCTTTCGCCAATTCGAACAATAGCGCCGCCATCGCCGCCCCTAACACGCCTTGGCGAAACGGAACCGTGGTGTTGGGCACCACCGTGTACATAAGTGTCAGCATGGCGGTGGTGAACAGGAACGGCAGCACAGCCAGCCACAATCGCACCCCGCCCAGATAACTGACCGTGTCACTGAAAATAGCCTGCGAGGTGAGATAGGAAGTGATCGCCAGACCCAGACCCAGGCAAATCGGGCCCAGTGACAACAGAGCCCAATACATCAACAAGCTGACCAACCCTTTACGCGGCGTCTGCACTTTCCATATACGGTTCAGGGTTTGCTCGACGGTACTTAGCATTAAAACTGACGTCACTACCAAGAACACAATGCCCAGCACGGTGAGGTTGGTGGCCTGTTTGGCGAAGGACTGCAGGTGATCGAGCAGCATGTTGCCCGCCGAGGGAACAAAATACTCAAACGCCCACTCTTGGAGTTGGGCGCTCTTGCCTTGCAGCGCGGGCACGGAGGAAAGCACCACAAAACTCACCGTCATCACGGGAACGATGGCAAACAATGTGGTGTAGGTTAGCGCCGCAGCACTCTGCCGGCAGCCATCTTCATTAAACTGGCGCACCAGCAGCACAAAAAATGCCTTAATGGAATTGAATCGGGCCTGCACTGGAATTACCGGCTGTTCATTCTCCATACACTTCGCATCCTTTCTCATTGACCCTACCCTTGCCACCACCCCTGTGCAGCTTACAATGACAGCGTTACGACACAGGATATGCAATCTCATGAGCGACTACACTATCTTCCACAATCCACGCTGCTCCAAATCGCGGCAGACTCTGGCGTTACTGGAAGAAAGGGGTATTACCCCCATCATCGTAAAGTATCTGGACGATATTCCCGATGCCGCCACCCTGAAGAGTCTCATCACCAAGCTGGGATTCACCCGTGCCCATGACCTGGTACGCAACAAGGAGGCGGATTACAAAACCGCAGGACTCACCGCGCAGAGCAACGATGACAATGTGATTACCGCCATGACTCAGTACCCAAAACTGATTGAGCGCCCCATCGTCGTTAAAGGGGATCAGGCCGTTCTCGGCCGCCCACCGGAAAACGCCCTGACGTTATTGGACTAAATCGCCCATGACCGATTATGTACTGGTGCTTTATTACAGCCGCAACGGCAGCGTTGCCAACCTGGCACAACAGGTGGCTCGCGGTATTGAAAGCACCGCAATGGAAGCCCGCCTGCGCACCGTTCCCGCGGTATCTGCTAACTGCAAAGCCAGTGAACCGGCAATCCCGGATCAGGGTGCGCCCTACGCCACACTGGATGATCTGGCCGGGTGTCAGGGTCTGGCTCTGGGCTCCCCCACCCGTTTTGGCAATATGGCCGCGCCGCTGAAATATTTCATTGATCAGACCAGCGAGCTGTGGATGAACGGCTCCCTGATCGGCAAGCCTGCGGGCGTCTTTAGTGCCACCGGCAGCTTGCACGGCGGTCAGGAAAGCACGCTGCTTTCCATGATGACGCCTTTATTGCACCACGGTATGGTGCTGGCCGGTGTTCCTTACTCCGAAGCCGCCTTGCTGGATACCCAAAGCGGTGGCACACCCTACGGTCCCACCCATGTTTCCGGCAGCCAGGGCGACCCGGCACTGACCGAACACGAAATCACCCTGGCACGTGCACTGGGCAAACGCCTGGCGTTATTGGCCCGCCAACTGAAGGCTTGATGATGAACCTCGTTTTACTTCGTATTAGCTACGCCCTGCTTTTGCTTGTCGGCATCAGTGGCCTGTTCACTCTGGCGCCGCCAGATGCCCATATCGCTTCCAGTGTGATCATTGCACTAGTGTTGTACCTGCCGCTGTTCCTCATGATTCCTGCAGTGATTAGCGGGAACCGTCGCCAAGCCACTTGGCTGTGCTTCCTAATACTGTTTTATTTCTGTGGTTATGCGATCCAGCTTCTGGATCCACCCCCGGTCCGTACCCTAGCCATAGTCAAAACTACACTCACCGTCATGGTCTTTGTGTTTGCCGCGCTGCAAATTCGTCAGGGCCAGAATGCTGATTGATGAACGTCTGGAAGTAGAAACACCAGAAGGTGCCATGCTCAGCCTGTCGCTGGCCGGGCCGGTGCCTCGGGCACTGGCCTACGCCATCGACTTGGCCATTCGGCTGGTGATCTACGGAGCGCTTGCCGCTATATTCGCGGCCCTGGGCAAGGCCGGCATGGGGCTGCTGCTGATTCTGGCCTTCGTGCTGGAATGGTTTTACCCCACCCTGTTTGAGGCCTTTCGTCACGGACAAACTCCCGGTAAAAAAGCCATGGGCATTGTGGTGGTCCACGCTAATGGCAGCCCCTTGAGCTTCAACGGCAGCCTGATTCGCAACCTGTTGCGCACCGCCGACGCCTTTCCCCTGTTCTACCTACTCGGGTTTGTCTGCACCCTGATGAGCCCTCGTTATCAGCGGCTTGGTGACATGGCCGCCAATACATTGGTTATCCACGTGGAAGAGACACCCGCAATCAGCGAGCATCGCCGTGGCGAAAGCCAGGCCCCGGACTGGCCGTTGAATCGTGATGATCAGCTAGCCTTGCTGGCATTCTATGAGCGCCATGAACAATTTTCTGACGCTCGCCAGCAAGAGCTGGCATTGCTGGTTTACCCTGAATTGACACCGGCCCAAGCATTACAACGCCTAAAGGCCGTCAGCCGCTATCTGGTGGAGGGCCCAGCATGAAACAGGCCCGCTTTGAACAACAATATCGTTCGCAATGGCAGGCACTGGAGAACCAGCTGGAGCAGCTTGAATCACTGCACGTAAGCAAGAAGAACACGCTGCCCCTGAATACCTTCGTTACCGACTACCGCAAGCTTTGCCATCAACTGGCCCTAGCCCGCGAAAGGGGCTACAGCGTTCAGCTGCAACAGTTCCTCAACAACCTGATGCTCCGCGCCCATCGTCAACTGTATCGCTACAACCCCTCACTAGCGGATCGTATCGGTACCTTCATCGCCAGCGGCTTCCCCCAAGCAGTCCGCCGCCAGTGGCGCTGGCATCTGGTCAGCGCCCTGACCTTCGTGCTGTCTATGGCGTTGGTATGGGCACTGGTGCATCAACAACCAGAAATGATCTATTCTGTGGTGGACGAAGCCAGCATTACCAGCCTGGAAAGCATGTACCAGCCGGATAACCAGGCGGGCATGAAGAGCGAGCGCAGCGGCGATGACGATGTAATGATGTTCGGCCATTATATCCAGAACAATATCGGCATCGCCTTCCGTACCTTCGCCAGCGGCTTGCTGTTAGGCGTAGGCGCGCTGGTGGTGATGCTGTTCAACGGCAGCTTCTTTGGCGCCGCCGCCGGGCACTTAATCAACGTGGGTGCCCAAGAACCCTTCTTCACCTTTGTGATTGCCCACGGCGCCCCAGAGCTTACCGCCATTGTGCTAGCCGGTGGCGCGGGACTACGGCTTGGCTGGGCCATTATTGCTCCCGGCCCCTGGTCGCGGTTGGACGCCCTGCGCCTGGCGGCCCGGGATGCGCTGCCCACCATGTACGGAGTGTTTGCTCTGTTACTGCTGGCGGCCTTTATTGAAGCGTTCTGGTCACCACGGGACCTGGCGGCGGCTATCAAATACAGCGTGGGCGCAGCCTGCTGGGTCCTTTTGTATCTGTATCTTTTCTTCGGGGGGCGGGATGGAACTCGAGAAGGCTAGCGCTCGTCTAGCGCCGCGCACCCCCTGGCAGGCAACAGATCTGGGCACGCAGTTCTACCGCCATTGGGCCGGGCCCATTACCGCTGTGTGGCTGCTATTTACCGCGGTGCCGTATGCCCTACTGCTAACACTGGCCGCGGTGGGCAACAGCCTCTGGCCGCTCTTCGTATTCTGGTGGCTCAAGCCCCTGTGGGAGCGGCCTCTGTTGGCCTTTTACAGCCATGCCCTGTTTGGCGAAACCCTCACCCTGAAAGCCTTGCTTAAACGCTGGCCCAGTTACGCCCTGCCCGGACTGGCCGGCCAGCTCACTTGGCGACGCCTGAGCCCCCTGCGCAGTTTCAATGCCTGCGTGTGGCAACTTGAACAAGTGAAAGGAGACACCGCCAGCCAGCGACTCAAAGTACTCAACAGCTACCCGTCCAATCGGGGCGGCATGCTGACCCTGCTGATACTGCACCTGGAACAGTTCATGACCTTCGGGCTAATGGCGTTGCTGTACATGCTGGTGCCCTGGCAATTCAACCTGGAGTTTAGTGATTGGTTCTATGAACAAAGCGCATTACAACTGGCTATCTCCGGGCTGTGTTTCTATCTGGTGCTGTGTGTCACCGAGCCCCTCTATGTAGCCTGTGGCTTTGCCCTCTACTTGAACAAGCGCACCTGGCTGGAGGGCTGGGACCTGCAACTCGGACTCTCCCGGCTGGGAGAACGCCGCCGCGCGGCCAAAAATATCATCGCCACCCTGCTGGTATTGATGTTGGCGGCACCGTTTATGGAACCCGCTCAGGCGCAAACAGCCGCCTCAAGCACCACAACCAGCGAACAACAACAAGTGATCGAACTGCTGGCCAGTCCAGACTTCATGCCCCTGGAAGAGCACACCGAACGGCAGTGGATAAACCGGGATAACAGTGACTCCGAAAGCTGGATGGAAAAACTCTGGGAGTTTCTGTTCGATATCCTGGACGGTGATAAAGTCGATACGTCCAGCGCCCCCGTGAATATTCCTGATGCCCTGTTATGGGCGATTTTCTGGACACTGTTTGTGGCACTGGCGCTGTGGTTGATCGTCAAGGTTGCCAACCAGTTCGGCCTGCGCAAGCATCACTCAGACAAACGCCCGGTCATTCCCACCCACGTGGCCGGGCTGGATATTCGTAACCGCAGCCTGCCTAAAAACCTGAACCGGGCCGTAGAAGAGGCACTCAAGGCTGGAGATACCCGCGCCGCTCTCGCCGTACTGATGCGTGCCACCCTGGCCGGTGTTCTGGCACGCTACCCGGTGCCACTGGCAGCAGGCAGCACCGAGCAGCAATGCCTGCGCACCCTGCAACAGCAGCACGGCAACCCACTACCCATTGACTACCTGCAACGCCTTACCCAGGCTTGGATCAGCACCGCCTGGGCCCACCGTCCGGTCAGTGACGAACAGGTCCGCACGCTGGCACAGCACTGGCAGCAAATGGATCCGCTGGAGGCAGACCATGGGTAAAACCGCCCGGCTGCGCCGCGCCTTTCCCTGGCTACTGGCTGCCCTGTTGCTTGCCATGGTCTCTGGCTACTACGCCCTCACTGAGCCAGTCACCTACATGAAACGGGTGGCGCCGGACAGCAGCATTACCCGCAACCCCTATAGCGCCGCCCAGCAATGGCTGGCACAACGGGGCCAGCCCTCTAAACGCATTCTCAGTGCCGCCGCCCTATTCCCATTGCCAGACACCCGCACCACCCTCGTGATCGATAAACACCGCGGCATGCTCACCTCTAACCAAGTTAACGCTCTGCTTGAGTGGGTGCAGGACGGCGGCAAGCTGGTAGTGGAGGGGCGCCCTCTTCCTGGCATACTCGACACATCTGACGCTAGCGCCAGCGACTGGCAAGATAACGATCCGTTGTTATTCGCGCTAGGCATCACCGTGTGGGACTCTCCGGTGCCCAGTGACGCTGGGCAAGAAGATGCAATACGCGATCTGCTCATGGCCCTGCCGACTTTTGTCGACAGCCCACTGCAATATTGTCTGCATAGCGACAACGAAGCACTCCGCGAAGATTGCGCACGGCTAGCCTGTGATGCCCCACCAGAACCCACACCGCTGACCTTGCATGTGAGTGACAACGAGCCAGATCGCCGGGTGCAATTATTCAGTGACTATGTGATTTGGCACGACAGCTGGGACGAGGAAGAAGGCAACGCCCCGCACCTGGAATGGCCGGTGGAAATCACCGGCTACGCAGATAATGATTACGGCAGCCAGCTGGTACAACTGAGCCTTGGCAGTGGGCAAATTTCCGTGCTAACCGATTTGAGCCTGTGGTCCAGCGAGCGGCTGCTCTACTTCGATCATGCTTGGCTGCTGGCCTGGCTTACCGGCGCAGAACCCGTGTGGTTTGTCCGCTCGGTGGCCATGCCGCCCCTGGCCCAGTGGCTGTGGCTAAAAGCCCCGGCGCTGGCGTTTGCCCTGCTAATCTTGCTGGTTCTGTGGCTATGGCATCGCATTCCTCGCCAGGGGCCACGGCAGCAAGCCCGCGAAGAAAGCCGCCGTGATTACCTGAAACACCTGCACGCCAGCGGTTACTTTCAGTGGCGCACCAACCAACAAATGGCCCTGCTGGCAGAGCTGCGCAAACAAGCAGAACAACAGCTGCTCCGTTTCCATCACCAACGCAATAAGGCTCTGGCGCTGGCGGCAAAAGCGCTGTCGGTGCCAGTAAAAGAACTGGACGCGGCACTACAGAGCCAAGCAGACACCCGAGACCGGTTCACGCAGCAGGTCTCATTATTACAATCGCTGAAAAATTGCCGTCACTGATGCCGGTTCCAGCGGTACAGTGGCGCGGACAACCACGCCAACGTCAGTTAAAACGTAAAAGGACAACAATATGAGCCAACCCGCCACCCTCGCCGATGCGGCCGCCTTGGCCCACGACATTGAAAGCCGGCTCAATCAGGTGCTGATTGGCCAACAACAGGTTGTCCGTGAAGTGCTCATCGCTCTTATTTCCGGCGGCCACGTGCTTATCGAGGGCGTGCCCGGCTTAGGCAAAACCCTATTGGTACGCAGCCTGGGGCGGGTACTGGAGCTAGACTTTAACCGCATCCAGTTCACCCCGGACCTGATGCCCACCGACGTGACCGGCCACGCCATGTACGACCAAAAGACCGAGCAATTTCGCATCCGTCGCGGCCCGGCCTTTACCCAGCTGCTGTTGGCGGATGAGATCAACCGGGCACCGGCAAAAACCCAAGCAGCCCTGTTGGAAGTGATGCAGGAGAGGCAAATCACCATCGAAGGCAAGGCCTTCACCCTCAGCGAACCCTACATGGTGCTCGCCACCCAGAACCCGCTAGACCAGGAAGGCACCTACCCGCTGCCAGAAGCGGAGCTGGACCGTTTTCTGTTCAAAGTGTTGATTGATTATCCGGCTCACGATGATGAAACCCGGCTGGTGAACATGGTGCTCGACGGCACCATCCGCGCCAGCTTGGATGTGGAAAGCCTGATCCCGGCCACCGATGCGGCCGGCTTGCAGGCCATGAAATCGCTCAGCAACGACGTACTGATCGACGCGCAAGTGCTGGACTATGCCCTGCGCATCGTCCGCGCTACTCGCGACTTCAACGGACTGACCCATGGCGCTAGCCCCCGGGCCAGTATTGCGCTTGCCCGGGCGGCCCGCGTGCATGCCATGTTCGAAGGCCGTGACTTCGTCACCCCAGACGACATCCAGCAGGTCGCTCGCCCCGTACTGCGCCATCGCATCCAACTCAGCGCCGACGCAGAAATCGAAGGGCAGACCCCGGAGACGGCACTGGCCCGCCTGCTGGACCAAGTGGAAGCACCGCGGCAATGAAGCCAGCCCCACGCCTGCTCCTCGCCGTGGCCCTCTGGGCCTTGAGCGCGATCTCGCTGCTGTTTTTCAGTGGCAACATCGCCAGCCTGCTGTGGTGGGCAGCGGGTGCTGTACTGGCGGCGTTCGCCCTGCTCGACTTGCTGCATGGCTGGCGCCGCCCGCCTCCAGCAGCACAGCGCATCGTCCCCAATGCCCTGTCCGTTCAGCAGCCGCATCCCATCAAGGTACGCATCACCTCCGCCGATCTGCCCGCAACCGTCACCCTGGCAGACCATCACCCCGGCGACGACATGCTAACCGGTCTGCCCTGTCAGCTTGCCCGGGCCGAGAATGAGCTCACCGAATTCACCTACCATTACCGCCCCAGCCGACGTGGCCCGGTAAATTTCGGTGATCTGGAATTCTGGTTTCCCAGCCAGCTGGGCTTCTGGTCACTACGCAAAATTTGCCCGGCCCGTTGCACGGTGCCGGTCTACCCGGATTTTTCCCGCCTCAGCCAAACCCAGCTGGATGCCAACCATTCCTTTCTGCTCACCGGCACGCGGCTCAAACCTCGCCGTGGCGAAGGCATGGAGTTTCACCAATTACGCGAGTACCACCCTGGCGACAGCCTGCGGCAGATCGATTGGAAAGCCACTGCGCGCCGCCGCAGCTTGATCAGCCGGGAGTATCAGGATGAGCAAAATCAGCAAGTACTAATCATGCTCGATGGTGGCCGTCGGCTGGGCATGCCGGTGGGCAAACTCACCGGCTTCGACCATGCGCTGAATGCGTCACTGCTGCTAGCCTGGAGTGCGCTCAAACAAAAAGACAAAGCTGGCGCCATGTTGTTCTCCGGCGATCAACCTCGCTGGCTACCACCGGTACAGGGGCAAAATGGCATCAACCATTTGCTCAACGGGCTGTACGATTTGCATCCCAGCCGGCATGCCAGCGACTTCAGCCTGGCAGCGCGTCAGCTGGTGCGTCATAGCCGGCGAAGGGCGCTAGTGGTGCTGGTAACACGGCTGCAGCACGAAGACCGGGATGATCTGCTCAGCGCGGTTGGTTTAATGCGCCGCCATCATCTGGTGTTGATCGCCGATATGCTGCTGCCAGAGCAGGAAGCCCTCGCGCGCCAGCCGGTGGAAGATTTTGATCAGGCGTTAACCCTGTGTGCCGATGCCCAGGAACAAAAGCAACGCCAGCAGCTGCACACCCGCCTGCGCCACGCGGGCGCCTTGGTCACCAGCGCCACGCCCCAGAACATGCCCCAGCAGTTGAATCATTTATATCTGGCACTGAAACGCAGTGGCCGGCTTTAGTCGGATTACCGCCTACGAAAACAAGCACTGCAGCGCTTGCTGCAAAGATATGCCCTCGCGCCCATACGCCTGCGCCAGCACATCACACCAGCGGGCCGGCCGCTCAGGAAGACCTTCAGCCAACAAGCGCTCTGCTTTTGCTTTTACCTTCACCGCAAACGCCGTTTCATCGCCGCCCTCACCATTCAGGTTATCCAGAGATACTCGGAAGGTGTGCCCACAGGCAGCACAGAACAAGGCTTCAAGCGCCTGGGGGTAAACCTCTACCTGCACAAACTGCGCCTGTTGATCCGCGCTGCGGCCATCCGGTGCATACCAATAACCGTAGTCTTGTTGCTGACGGCGTACCGGGCCCGCCACGCACCAGTGGGCGATTTCGTGTAAGGCACTGCGGAAGTAATCGTGGGTATAGCAAATGCGATGAGGGGAACCGGGCAGGTACACAGGCTCAGCCGCGCCCCCTACTAACAGCGTGTCGTGGGAATGAAAAAAAGTCGCCCGGAACAGGGTTTCCAGATCACCACTGGCGTACACCTGCAAGGCAGTTTGCGGTATGGTAGCCGCCGTCTTGCGAACCTGATTCTGTTCTATTTCGTTCACCACACCCGTTCCGCTTACAACAGTGGCACCTGCCTATGTTATCCCGCCGTCAAGAGCTTGCCGCCCAACTCACCCTCGCATTGCCAATTCTGGGTGGGCAACTGGCACAAACGGCCAACGGCTTTGTGGACACCATGATGGCCGGCCGTGTTGGCGCCAATGATTTGGCGGCGGTGGCCGTGGGCGCCAGCATTTGGGTGCCCCTGTTCCTGTTCATGACCGGCGTACTGATGAGCGCCACCCCAATACTGTCGCGCCATCTCGGCGGCAAAGCTTATCACCGCATTAACCCCCTCGCCCAGCAGGGCCTCTGGTTGGCTCTTGTGCTAGGGGTTCTTTGCGCACTTATTCTACGCAGCATTGCTCCGTTATTGGTATGGATGGACGTGGATCCGGCGATCCGACCCATGGTCAGCGGCTACCTGGATGCGCTTAGCTGGGGCATGCCTGGCGCCGCCATTATGCTGGCGTTGCGCAGTTATACCGAGGCCATGAACCATACCCGGCCGGTGCTGCTAATCAGCGTAATCGGCCTAATGATCAACATCCCTAGTAACTATGTGCTGATCTACGGAAAACTGGGCTTCCCAGCCATGGGGGGAGTCGGCTGCGGTTGGGCCACCTCACTGGTAATGTGGTCCATGGCAATAATGATGATGGTCTATACCCATCGCCACCCGGTGTATCAGCATGCACCATTGAATCTGCGACAGCGGCATTTCGAGCGCGCCAATCTAGCCTACATGCTGCGGCTGGGCTTACCCGTAGGCCTGTCAATTTTCTTTGAGGTAAGTATCTTTGCGGTCATTGCCCTTCTCATCGGCAGCCTGGGGGCCCAGGTCGTCGCCAGCCACCAGATCGCGCTCAACTTCACCTCCCTGATTTTTATGGTGCCGCTGAGTTTCGCCCTGGCCGCCACCGTTCGGGTGGGTCACGCCCGAGGACGCAGCGATCAAAACGGTATTCGCGTGGCCGTGCAGGTGGCCATGGCAATCACCCTGGTGGTGGGCATCACCGCCGCCTCCAGTCTGGTGCTGGCCCGGCACTGGATTCCCCGTATTTATACCGACAACGGCTCGGTGATTGCACTCGCCAGCTACCTGTTGTTGTTCGCGGCCCTGTACCAGATCTCGGATGCATTGCAGGTTTGCGCCAACGGGTGCCTGCGCGGTTTCGAAGATACCGGCTGGCCCATGGTAATGACATTGCTGGCCTACTGGGGCATCGGCCTGCCCATCGGGTACGGCCTGGCATTAACTGATTGGTGGGTCGAGCCCATGGGCCCTGCCGGATTCTGGATCGGTCTGGTAGCGGGCTTGACCAGTGCCGCCGTCTTCCTTGGCTGGCGCTTGCGTTGGCGGCTCAAGCAACCGCTATCAGAGCCGGAAGTGTCAGCCTCTACCCCCTTCGCGTCCTGATCGAAAAGTTCGCTGTTCTTACAGTCTTTACACTCGAATGTCGCTGCGGCGCCACATTTACATTTCCTTTGCAGTTTGTTTGTAGATAATAACAATTCTCATTATTGTTGGCTTGTTTCTACATACTTATGACACCTTTCTCAATTACTTCACGCATTCTGGCTGCAGCTTTGGGTGGTTATGGCCTTGCGTCCCTGGCAGCCATGGCGCTGGCCGTGATATTACCAATGGCCCGCGATCAGGCCGTGATTATTGGCATCATGCTATCGCTCCTACTTTACTCTGCAGCAGCTATTTGGGCGTTTTGCGCACGTTCCAGCTGGCTGGCATGGGCCGGCATTCTCCTTCCTGGCCTGCTCTTTGGCGCCTTGTATTTATGGGGCACTGCCGTATGAATAAGTCATTCCGACAATCCATGGCCTGGCTACACACCTGGGCCGGCTTGTTACTTGGCTGGTTACTGGTGGCCATTTTTATTACTGGCACCAGCGCCTATTTCCGGGAAGAAATTACGCTGTGGATGCAGCCGGAAGTACATGATTCCACCCTGCAACCGGGTACGGTCGAGCTGGCGATGGCAGCCCTGAATGCCAAGGCGCCGGATGCCAAATCCTGGGACATCAACTTGCCGGGCCCCCGTCAGGCCGCCGTCGAGTTGCGCTGGCAACCCGCCAAACAGCCGAAAAACGGAGGCCGTCAGCGTGGCGAACAGATGCTCATGGATGCGGATAGCGGCGAGGTCGTTGCACCACGCGCCACCCGCGGCGGCAACTTTCTTTACCGTTTCCATTTTGAGCTGTACGGCATCGACCGCCTGTGGGCCCGATTGCTGGTCTGCCTGGCCACTATGTTCATGCTGATTGCCATTATCAGCGGGGTGATTACCCACAAGAAAATCTTCAAGGATTTCTTTACCTTCCGGCCGGGCAAGGGGCAGCGCTCCTGGCTGGACGCCCACAACGCTACCGCGGTACTCGCACTGCCCTACCATTTCATGATCACCTATTCCGGCCTGCTGCTGTTTATGACCCTGATCATGCCCTGGGGCATCGACGCTGCATACGAGGGAGATCGGCGTGCCTTCTTTTCTGAGGTGTTTTCCCGGGGAGAAACCCCGGCGCGTCCTGGTGCGCCGGAAGAAATGCTGGCAATCGGACCATTGATCGAACAAACCGAAGCCCGTTTCGGCAAACCGGTAGAACGCATCCAGATCACCAACCCCAATCGGGACAACGCGCAAATTACCTTGCAGGTAGACAGGGACCCGGCGGTCACCGATCGCCAGCGCGGTGGCGATCCAACGCAAGTATTCCAGGGTAATACCGGTGACCTGATCGACACGCGTATCCCCGCCAATGATCCGGTGTCACCGGGCTGGCGGATCTATAATTTCTTTACCAGTGTGCACATGGCTCGCTTCGCCGACCCGCTAACCCGCTGGCTGTTCTTTCTGTTCGGGGTCGCCGGCTCCGCCATGACCGTGACCGGCATGCTGCTGTGGGTGAGCAAACGCACCCAGCAATTACGCCGGGATCAGCAGCCCGATCGGGCTCTGAAAATGGTGAGCGGACTGAACATGACCTCCATCACCGGGTTGATGCTGGCCATCGCCGCCTACTTCCTGGCCAACCGTTTGTTACCGGTCACGCTGACTGCTCGCGAAGACCGCGAGATTCAGATCTTCTTCATTGTTTGGCTGATGTCACTGGTGCATGGTCTGCTGCGTCCTAACCGCCAGGGCTGGATTGAGCAGGTCGCTGGCGCCTCGCTACTCTGGCTTGCCATACCCGTAGTCAACATCTTCACCACGGCGTCGCACCTGTTTACGCCTCTGGCCTGGCAACATGCAGCCATCGCCAGTTTCGATCTGGTCTGCCTGATCCTTGCTGCTTTGGGCGGGTATACCCTGTGGCGCTTGCAACACAAACCGCTGCCGGCAAAAGCTCGCCGTACCCGTACGCCGCGCGCCGCCAACACGGCCAGCAGTAAGCAACCTGCCGGAGACACCCCATGACGATGGTCCCGCCACTGTTTCTTGCCCTCGCTCTGGCCTATGCCGGCTTGACCAGCCTGTCTCTGGCCATGAAACGCCACCATGACCAGGTCATGGGTCGCAAGTTGCAACCGGAACGCGTGCGCTATTACCGATGGCCCGGCTGGTTGCTGTTGTCGTTATCGTTGTGGGTTACGTTGACGATCTGGCCCCTGGGATTGGCGCTTTTTATGTCCGTGGGGCTGGTGGCAATAGCCGGCCTGCCACTGGTGTTTTTACTGCCGTATCGCGCACAGTTAGCAGGACGACTGGCTATCGCCTTGCCCGTGTTGGCCATGCTGACCTGGTCGACGGCGGTGCTGGCTTAGGGCGTAGCCAGGGTGGGTGGAAAATCATCCACACAGCTTGTGGCCAGCAAGTGCCGGTAATAATCGGCACTAAGCCAGGGGCGTCCACTGAGCAGGTGATTCAGATACCAGCGCTCCGGACGAAGATCATCGGCTTGCCACTCGGTATTAGCGATATAAACCCAGGTGTGCCGCTCGCCCTCATCAGTCTGCACCAACAGTCGCTCACGGCAATAACGAGTCGGGTGGCCCTCGAACGGGTCCATACGCTCGATTTCCCGGTGGTCCCATAATTGGTACAAGACGCCCTGCACTTCCGCCCCGTCATGGTCCGCATTCACGATGTTCGCGTAGGCAATCCCTTCTTTACCATGGGCGCGCTTATTGAATGCCAGTTGCCAACCGGGTAATTGCGCCCGTAACGATTGCCGATAGCGCATGCCCCGCACCGCCATTCGTGCCGGGTTCATGTTCGAACCATAGGCAAAGTAATAATCACACTCCACACATCGCTCCTAATGATTGCTTGACGCCGGATGCCCGACGACGACGTAGCCTGCATTCAAAACCTGAAAAACTTAAACCTCGGTCGCCATGCTCTTTGCGCAAAACACATTACCCGATTACTTTCTGAATAATGGCCCTCCCTCAAAAAGAGGCACCGCACTAGCAAGATCTTCTAAGCCTAAGGGGTTTTACGTCAGACATCCGGCCCCGAGCGTTAGGCAAAATGCGGAACATGGCTGCCAGCAAATATCACCTACAGGCAGGCCCCCGCTTACCCACTACCAGCCCATTTTACCCTACGCAAACCGGTTATCTGCACCCGCTTGCATGGCACCGCATGACAGGCTAACGTGAATTAACGGGCCGTGCCGAGCGATTTACTGAGATCGCGCTCACGCCCTAAGGTAACGTACCGGGAGAAGCCCATGACTCAGGCGAACCGGCAACACCCAGGCGGAAACAATGTTGTTTCCTTCCCTCCACGCCGCAAAGCGGCCAAGCCCCCTATTTTGCGTTTATCTCCGGAATACGATGGCATCGAGCTGCTATATGCCAACGACCACCACCCCGACAAATTATTCTCTTTAAAAGTGCTCGCTTGGGCGCGACTGGCCAATGGTGACACCGTAGCCATGGTTCCCTGGCTCAAGGAGCCGGTCACCGCCATGGCGCTGGCTGATCCACTGAATGGACGCTGGGAAGGTTACCGACTACCTGGCAGCGATTATTTGTTTGTCAATGCGCCTGAACATAAGGTTAAAGAGATGGATGCCGCCCTGTCGTTTTTCGGCAAGCCCCAGCCCGGCGAGCAAGCTATTCAGGAAATCCCTGACACCATCGGCACCCATGCGGTGTTTTCCGACGATGATTTCCACACCATTAGTCTCATGGAGGTGGTCAGCTGGAAGCTGTTTGCTGATGGCACCCTGTCAGCCATGGTGGCACAAGAAAACGACCCGGTTGAGACACCGATTTTGCCCGGTGCAGAATGCCTGACCACAGCACAGTCGCTACCGGCCTTTCGCTATTTCTTCCAGCACGGCATAGCCAATAAATTGAAGGAGAGAGACCCGGAAGCGCTGGCGGCAGTGGCTATTCTGGCGAAAAGCTGAACACTGCCGCGCGGTATTCGATGAAATGATGAGCGCTAATTGAACGCGTTGCAGCTAGCGTAGCCGTGTTCAATTAGCCCTCTTTCTTCTTGATCCAATACAAGAACAACTCACCATCGCGTTGCTGATCAACCAGGCTATGACCGAGAAACTGGCAGAATTTCGGAATATCCCGTTCAGTGGAAGGGTCGGTAGCGCGCACCGCCAACACTTCGCCGGGCTGCATGTCCCGCACCTTGTTGTGCAGCATCATCACAGGCTCAGGGCATAACAGGCCGGTGGCATCGAGTTCGTGTTGGGCATCCAATGACATCAGGGCTCTCCTCGTGGTGCACCATGGGCAGCCACCGGTGGCTGCCAGAAAAAGGCAGCCATTATAACGACTGCACTGAGAATCGCAGCCAGCAGGAAATGCGACGCATAGCCCAGCCACGCCACGCTGAATCCACTGGCCAAAGTAAAGGCACCCACCGCGAACAATTGCACCGAAGCCTGCACGGTATAATCACTGCCCTCATGGCCGCTACGGCAGTAATCCATCATCACCACAAACAGGGCCACCGTGGACAAGCCATCCGCCCATTGCTCAAACAATGCCACCGCCCAGATCCACGGCTCAGCTGCAGGGTCTGGACCCCAGGCAGCCACCCACCACCAACCGATAAATGACAGCGCCTGCAAACCGGCAAAACCGAACAGCGCCACACGACGACTTAATCGCATCATCACCAGCCCCGCCAAGCCTGCCCCTGCCAAGCCGACCAATGACGTCACCAGGTCTAAGCGACCGATTTCCGCCAACGTCCAGTGACTGTCGACCAGAAAAGGTTTGATCATGCGGGTGCCGAAACCATCGCCCACCTTATAGGCCAGCAGGACCACCAGCCACACGCCCAACCCCGGCCTACGCCAGAACAGCGCCAGTTGGCGAAGCCACCATCGGGTTGTCACCGGCTTGCGCGGCCGGGCAGGCTCAAGAGGCTCGTCAAATCGCCAGGCGGTGAATGCCACTAGCAACAGCATGACAATGATCGCCAGCAGTGTGGCCTGCCACCCCAATACCCCAACCAACATCAACAGAGCGCCACTGCCCAGGATCATGCCTATTTTGTAGCCACTAACCTGCACACTGTTACCCAGGCCCCGTAGCTCTGGAGTCAGTAAGCGTGCTGCTAAGCCATCGGTGGCAATATCCTGGGTTGCGCTGAACAGGTTAAGTAAAAACAACATCACGATAAGCACCGCAAAACCGGGGCCGAACAGCCAACCTTGCGGCAGCAAGGCCGCACAGGCCAGCACCGTCACAACCCCGGTCAGGCAGGCCAGGATCCAGCGTTTACGGTGATTGGGGCGGCCACTCCCCCAGCGATCCACCCAGGGCGCCCAGATAAACTTCAAGGCCCACGGCACGGCGGGCAATGCCAGCAAGCCGATCCATTCTGGTGACAGGCCCGCATCCCTAGCCAGCGCGGGCATGGACTTGCCCAGCAAGCCAGCTGGCAAGCCTTGGGCGAAGTACAGCATACCCAGGGTAGCGAATAGCGCAGCGCCACGACCGCGCTCAGTACTCACGATCAGTAGCTCCGATGAAAGCTGGCCCAGACGGTAATCTCTTCACGATCGTAATACAGGTGCGCGGCCTTAATTACCGGCTCACCCAGGTGATCCATGCGCTCCATGGCCGCAGTCAGTTTTTCCAACAATTGCCACGTTTCTTGGAATCGGCGTTTCATCGGCAGTTTCAGATTAAACAATGCCGCGGTGGCCCAACCCTGGGTAAGCCACTTTTCCATGTGTTGCAAAGTACGGGCAGGCTTGTCCACCACATCGCACACCACCAGATCCACCTTACTGCGCGGGCGCCAAGTAAAGGCATCACCGTAGACATGCTGCACCGGGTATTCGTCCAGCAGCCGGGGGGCCATCTTGCCGTGGTCCACCGCCTGCACACGAATGCCCCGTCGGGCCAGTTGCCAGCTCCAGCCCCCCGGGGCCGCCCCCAAGTCCACCGCTGTTTTGGCGTTTAACGCATCGGCACTACCAAAGAAACGTATCAACGCCTCTTCCACTTTTAGTGCCGAACGGCTCGGCGCTTCTGCAGGTAATCGCAAGCGCAACACACCACCTTCTACAAGCGGCACAGCGCTGGGGCTGGTGCCAACCCAACCATTGTGTGAATCACTGAAAAAAAGATGTAGCCGCTGTTTCGCTTGGCGGCGCAGCAAGCCGACTTTCTTCAACCGAGGTTCCAATGCCTTGCGAAAACCACGCAAGAACCGCTGCAGCTCGCGTCCTTCATTGGTATCCGGGTGTTCAAGATATAGCTCACTAAAGGGGCCTGCGGCTTCCAACAAAGGCCACAAAGCACTGATACGGTCGTCGCCTATATCGCTAAACTCGCCCTCGCATACACTTAGCGTGCGGGCAAAGATCAAGCCGCTTTCTTGCAGGCTCGCCAACGAGCCTTGTTGGCTATGCCAGAGCACATACCCACTATTGGCGGTAGCGCGGGGATAACCGGCCACCATTTGATCTGCCGCGTGGAAATTCAATTCGGCAGCCAGGTCAGCCTCAAAGCCCGGTCGACACAGGGCCAGCAAGGTCTCGGACTGGGAATTCAACAAGTCACTGTGCATGGAGCTCTCGCGCTGATTACAATGCTGCCCATTGTCCTTATCACAGCGGCTCGATCAATAATGAAAACAGACTGCCGCTGATCCTAAGCCCTGTACGCTGGTGTCTTCTCGCCCACTCTGGATGGGATTTCTACGCTGAAGCCCAGATGAGGCGGGCGGAAAATGGCCCGAACGGGTTCGGTGCCATGGATGAGCTAAATATTAAGATGAGGCTATGGCATAGCCGGGACGCACTGAACAAAAGCCCGGATTTTGTTTGAACATCAGTTTCGCCAGTCAAGGCGACTCCCGCCATGAGCCATACGGCAGCGGGAATGCCCCTTTGCATGGAGCGCTCTACACTACTTCACAAATACCACCGTTTTGTTACCGTCCACGATTACCCGGTCTTCAAGGTGCCAACGCACCGCACGCAACATCACCTGCCGCTCCACGTCCTGCCCCAATGAACGCAACTCCGAAGCGGAATGGCGGTGGCTAACACGCTGCACGTTTTGCTCGATAATGGGCCCCTGGTCCAGGTCTTCCGTTACATAGTGGCTGGTAGCACCGATCAACTTCACCCCCTTGTCGTGGGCCTGCTGATAAGGGTTCGCCCCCACAAAGGCCGGCAGGAAAGAGTGATGAATGTTGATGACACGATGCGGGTAATGAGACACAAAGTTTGAACTAAGGATCTGCATATAACGGGCCAATACCACCACATCCACTTTACCGTCAAGCTTGGCCAAAGCCTCGGCTTCCGCTTCGGCCTTATTGTCTGCACTGACCGGGATATGGTGATACTCGATGCCAAAACGCTCGACTTCGTCGCGCAGATCATCGTGATTGCTAATCACAATAGGAATGGTGGCAGGCAAGTCGCCACGGGAGGTGCGCCAGAGCAGATCCATGAGCACATGGTCATGCCGAGACACCAACACTCCCATACGTTTTTTCTCACTGGCGTAGCTGATTTGCCACTGCATGCCATAGGGTTCAGCCACCCGATTGGCAAAGTTATTGCGAAGTGCCTCCCGAGAACAGTCCAGTTCCGGTGTCTGAAATTCCAAGCGCAAGAAGAAGGTGCCGCCGTGGGCATCGCTGGAATGCTGATCGAAATCGGTGATGTTGGCACCGTGGTTATACAAGAAGGTGCTCACCGCACTGATGATCCCGGGTTTATCCGGGCAGGTCACCAGCAGCCGTGCCGTGTCGGCATCATTAACTGTCATGGACGTCTCAGAGCTAATCGTTAGTAAGAGGAAGCATCGTGCCCTAGCTACAGATTGACGCCAAAATGCTCTCGCCGGAAATTGGACGGCGTTTTCCCGGTCCACTTCTTGAAGGCCCGGTGAAAAGAGCTTGCTTCACTAAAGCCCATCAGCAACGCGATTTCGTCGATGCTGAGATCTGGTTTGGAGAGATAATAGACCGACGCATCTTTACGGATAGCATCCTTAATCTCCTGGTAGCTAGTGTTGGCTTCTTTGAGCCGGCGCCGCAGGGTTTGCGGGGTCATGTTCAACTTGCCGCAAATTTCCGTAAAATCCGGAAAGCTATTGCCGTATTCGTTAGAAATAATCGCGCGAATCTGGGCCGGTAATCCCACATTGTGAATATTACCGTCAAACAGCTGAGCCAAAGATTCTTTTAGAAACTTGGAGAGAGAAAGATCATTTTGTACCAGTGGCAAATCGAGGAAGTCAGCCCGGAACGTCACCTCATTGGCATCGGCTTGGTACTCAATAGGGCAATCGAACAGGAATCGATGCTCCTCACCATTACGCACATCGGAGTAATCCAGCGTCACCAGTTTAGGTTCAATGGCTTTGCCCACCAACCAGCTCATAAAACGCAGCCAAATAAACAGCGACGCCTCAATAATGACTTCGCGGAAGTCCAACCTGGGATCGGCTTCCACGACTAACTTCGCCACATCGCCATCACGCTCAATACGCGACTGCAAGCTCAGTTCGAATAAGTCGTAGAAACGAATCCCCCGCTCTACCGCTGAGCCCAGGTTCGGGCAGTTGATCACCGCATGGGCCATCATGGAGAAGGTGCCGGGCTTGGATTTTCGTCCCTGGCCAAAACCCAGGAACTCATCCTGAGTCTGGGTCATGATCAGCAGCATCATGCGGATAAAGGTATCCCGCTCAATGGTTCCCTCCGGATCATCCAGCAATTGCCGTGGAATATTACACTGGTCCAAAATCTCGGGAATGCTGGCACCGGAACGAGCCGCACCCTGTAACAACTTCACCACCCGATTAATATTGATCGTTCTGCGATGGTACATCGACCTCCACCCTCACACCTTTGGCACTGCCATTAAGCGAAATCGCACCCGTCAGCATTATTATCGGCACGCCTAGTATCTGCCGGCCTGCCGCTTTGAAGAGCCCGGGAGCGTCAATCATAATGAAACTGGCCGAAATTAACATACTGTCTACCCCGTCTGGAGGGTTAAAAGCACTTCAGATCGGAAAAAGCAGCTTCACATAAACACCACACTTGTTCTCCTGCGCTGTCTGCGATAAAAATTAGTGATGAATGTTCTTGTCGTTGAAAGTAACAAGGCTGTCAGCCTTATCATCTGTCGCATCATCGAAGAACTAGGCCACCGATATGTGTTGGCCGCAGACGGTGAGGCCGCACTGCGCCTGTATCACCAGCGAGACATTGGTCTACTGATCCTCGATGTAGAACTCCCCATACTGGACGGTTTCACCGTGGCTCAAGACGTTCGCAACGGCAATGCGGCTATCCCCATTCTATTTATTTCTAAAAACAACAGTGAGGCCTGTTTACAACAATGCGTGGATGCGGGCGGCGATACTTTGATGCCCAAACCCTTACGGCCCAGCGTATTACGCGCCTGGCTTTACAGCAGGCTCACCCCTACAAACCCCAGCACTCAGCTTTCTCCCACCGCCGGCTGATCTCCTCCCGTGGTCTTTACTTCAAACATTCCTCCTCCCTCCCGATTGAGACACCAACCGGTTTTCTCTTGTGAATAAATTAACACAAAAAAAACCCGGCTGGATAAGCCGGGCTTTTTTTATGGAACGATATCTCAAGGGTTACTTGTAGATTTCGCCTTTTTTCGCTTTTTCTACCAGAGAAGCTGGCGGGGTGAAACGCTCACCGTAGAGCTTGGCCAGTTCCTCAGCCCGTGCAACAAAGCCGCTCAGGCCGCCTTCGTACTGGTTGATGTACTGCATCACACCACCAGACCAGGCCGGGAAGCCGATACCAAAGATAGAACCGATATTGGCATCCGCTACTGAGTCAATCACACCTTCGTCAAAGCATTTCACCGCTTCGATGGACTCAATGAACATCATTCGCTCTTTGATATCCTCGAACGGCATATCTTTGCTGCCACCGAAGGCATCAGCCAAACCGGACCACAGGTGCTTCTTGCCGTTTTCTGGATACTCGTAAAAGCCTTTACCTTGCAACTTGCCTGGACGGCCCAGCTCTTCGACCATCTTTTTCATGACCACTTCAGCGGGATGCTCTGGCGGCGGCTCAACCCCTTCACGCTTGGCATCATCACGGGCCGCATTACCAATCTTCAGTGCGGTTTCCATGTTGATTTCATCGATCAGGTTAAGGGTACCCACCGGATAGCCTGCCTGCATCGCCGCCTGCTCAATGGACTGGGCACTGACGCCCTCACCCAGCATAGCGATGCCTTCATTGACGAAAGTACCAATGACGCGGGTGGTGAAGAAGCCACGGGCATCGTTGACCACGATCGGGGTTTTCTTGATCTGCAAGCAGTAGTCGTAGGTCTTGGCCAACGCTTCCGGGCTAGTATCTTTACCGCAGATAATTTCCACCAGCGGCATCTTGTCCACCGGGCTGAAGAAATGAATACCAATGAAGTTATTCTGCTTCTTAACGCCCTGGGCCAAGCCAGTGATCGGCAGCGAAGAGGTGTTAGAACCCAACACCGCATCCGGATTAACCACGTCTTCGATTTCCTGGAAAACCTTGTGCTTCAGCTCAGTGTTTTCGAACACAGCTTCAATCACAAAATCCACGCCTTCCAGGTCTTTCGCATCGGCGGTGGCGGTAATACGTCCAAGGATTTCCTCTTTCTTCTCCTGGGTCATCTTGCCCTTGGAGATTTCCTTGTCGAGAAGCTTACGGGAATAGTCTTTACCCTTTTCCGCATTCTCGGCGGAAACATCCTTCAACACCACCTGCGCACCAGAGCGAGCCGTTACATAGGCCACGCCTGCGCCCATCATGCCAGCACCTAAAACCCCGACCTTCTCAGCACGGAATTTTTCAACCCCATCCGGACGGCTCGCGCCACCATTGATGGCCTGCAAGTTGAAGAAGAAGGCGGTAATCATGTTCTTGGCAACCTGACTGGTCACCAAAGAAAGGAAATAACGACCTTCAATAAGAGCGGCGCTATCAAAATCTACTGCCGCACCTTCGATGGCCGCAGACATGATTGCCAGCGGGGCCGGATAGTTAGCGCCCTTCAGTTGTTTCTTCAGGTTCGCTGGGAAAGCCGGCAAGTTAGCCGCAAACTTAGGGTTCTTCGGGTCACCACCGGGAATTTTGTAACCTTTCTGGTCCCAGGGTTGCTGGGCTTTCGGGTTGGCCTTAATCCACTCACGAGCCTTGGCCATCATTTCGTCACGATCTGCTACCAGCTCGTCGATCAGCCCGACCTTCTGCGCTTTCTCCGCTTTCATGCGCTGACCCTGCATCAGCACCTTCATCAGGCCATCCTGAATACCCAGCATGCGTACCACGCGAGTCACGCCACCGCCACCGGGCAGCAAGCCCAGGGATACTTCAGGCAGACCAAACTGCGCAGATTTATCATTGATAGCAATGCGGTGATGACAGGCCAAGGCGATTTCCAAACCACCACCCAAAGCCGTGCCATTCATGGCCGCAACCACTGGCTTGCCGAGTGTTTCCAGCGTACGCAGCTGACTTTTAAGCTGGGCCATTCCGGCCATAAACTGCGGGCCATCTTCCTTACGCGCCTTCAGTAAGTCACGCAGGTCGCCACCGGCAAAGAAAGTTTTTTTCGCAGAGGTAATGATCACCCCAGCAATTTCATCTTTTTCTTTCTCCAGACGCTCAACGACCGCTGCCATGGACTTGCCGTACAGCTCATTCATGGTGTTGGCGGACTGGTTGGGATCATCCAGGGTCAGAACGACAATATTGTCCGCGTCTTTTTCCCAACGAATAGCAGTTTGTTCACTCATATCTTTACTCCGAAATCGTTCGACGCGGTTTACAGACGCTCGATGATGGTAGCGATACCCATGCCACCGCCCACACACAGGGTGCACAATGCGAACTTCTTGTCGCGGCGCTCGAGTTCATCCAGTGCAATACCCACAATCATGGCGCCAGTAGCTCCCAACGGGTGGCCCATGGCGATGGAGCCACCATTGACGTTGGTAACGTCCGGGGTGATGTCCATGTCTTTCATAAAGCGCATGGCGACCGCCGCAAAGGCTTCGTTGATTTCCCACAGATCAATATCGCTGGCTTTCAAGCCGGCTTTCGCCAGCGCTTTCTTAGCCGCCGGACCTGGGCCCGTCAACATGATGGTGGGATCGGCACCACTGATCGCGGTGCTGACAATCCGGCCACGGGCTTTCATGCCGAAGTCCTTGCCCACTTTTTCGTTACCCAGCACCAGCAGAGAAGCACCATCCACGATACCGGAGGAGTTACCTGCGTGGTGAACGTGGTTAATCTTTTCCACCCAGTGATACTTCTGCAAAGCAACCGCATCAAAACCGCCCATTTCGCCCATCATTGCGAAAGACGGGTTCAGGCCTGCCAGCGCATCAGCAGTGGTGCCCGCGCGAACGTGCTCGTCACGATCCAGCACTGTCATGCCGTTAATGTCTTTCACCGGCACCACAGATTTATCGAAATAACCCTTTTCCCACGCATTCACAGCACGGGCCTGGGACTCAGCAGCAAATTCGTCCACATCACGGCGGCTCCAGCCTTCGAGAGTGGCAATCAGATCCGCGCCAATCCCCTGGGGAACAAAGCCAGTCTTGTAGTTGGTGATCGGGTCCATTGCCCAGGCACCACCGTCAGAGCCCATGGGGATACGGCTCATGGATTCCACACCACCGGCGAGAATCAGGTCATCCCAACCGGAGGCCACTTTCTGGGCACCGGTATTCACTGCTTCCAGGCCAGAGGCGCAGAAACGGTTCATCTGCAAACCCGCTACAGTATCTGGCAACCCAGCAGCCAGAGCTGCTGTTTTGGCAATACAGGCACCCTGGTCACCGACCGGAGTCACCACACCCAACAGCACATCATCAATGCTATTGGTATCCATATTTGGAAAACGATCTTTTACTTCATCGATCAGGCCTACTACGAGATCCAGCGGCTTAACCGTATGCAAAGAGCCATCTTTCTTACCCCGACCACGGGGAGTACGAATGGCATCATAGATATAGGCTTCGGTCATGGAACCTTCCTCTTGCCTCAGGCATGTATCAGCATTGGGCTGACGGGTTATGAAGGGCGTATTGCCCGGTATAGGTGGGCAAGAGTGCCCCAGCCACCCCGATCTCTCAATGACATGAGTTAACAAGGGCTGTGAGCGGAATGGGCAAGACCGCAAGCCGTTGGTAAATCACCCGTCACTACGGCCAATGAATGGCTTCTTGCACATGCTAATGTCGCTGCAATTCGTTTCAGGAGTACTCGCCATGTCACACAGCACAGAAGTTTTTCGTTCACTATTATCTTCCACGCTACAACAAGGGCGCGGTATAGCCACTAAAGGCCATAGCAAACATCCGCAAGAGCCGCTGGAGCTCTATGAAATGGAGGGTTGCCCTTTCTGTCGGCTGGTTCGCGAGGCGCTAACTGATTTAGATATAGACGTAATGATCCTCCCCTGCCCTAAGGGGGGCGACCGTTACCGACCGCTGGTAGAACGCTTAGGCGGCAAGCAGCAATTCCCCTATTTGATGGACCCCAATACCGGCGAAGCCCTTTATGGATCTGCCGACATTATCGAGTATCTCTATCAGCAGTATGGAGGCCGTCCTGCCCCGAAAAGTTGGCAGCTACGTCTACGCACAGCCGCCGCAATTGCCGCCTCCGCTCCCCGCGGTGGTCATGGCATTCGCACCCGGAGCAGCCGCGCCCCGGAGCAAGCTCTGGAACTGTATTCGTTCGAAGCCAGCCCCTTTGCCCGTTTGGTTCGCGAGCGATTGACTGAATTGCAGCTCCCTTACTTGCTGCGCCAGTGCGGCCGTGATCAGTGGAAGGATTGGGTGTTACCGGTGGTCCGTAAGTCTCTCGATATGGACTACTCCCCTAGTCAACGCAACCGGATAGACCTACTGGCTCGGGCTGGAAGGATTGCCGTTCCCTATCTGGTAGATCCGAATACCGGCGAAGAGCTGTTCGAATCCGAAGCTATTCTTCACTATCTGGATCAGACTTACGGCAACTAATGCCGGCACTGCCTTGCAGCCATGAGCGGGCACCGATAAATGGTGCCCTTTGCTCTTCTACACCACACTTTTTAGTGCTATATATTCCAGTCACAGGCTTCCAGCGTTAAACACGCAGCAGGCCTCCAACTAGAGAAACTTCTTTAACGCTGGAATAGAGAGTAGCAGCATGAGTCGTCGCCAATTTGATGACTACGACCCAAATGAATGGGAAGAAGAACACAAACGTGCAGAGCGTGAACGCCGCCAGCGAGAGGCGAAACGTCACAGGCACGATACAAATGAAGACAATGACCGCCCAGATCGCCAACGTCCACAGGCTTACTAATTCTTCCCCACTGGATTCACTATAGTGGCGCTATACGGTAGAGAGCTGCGATGCACAGGGCATCGCAGCTGCTGATATATTGCTATAGGCAACCGGAGCAAACTCCACTATTCCCCATAACGGCTCACCAGCGTAGTCAAAATGATAGCCGTATCATCATCCATAGTAAGACGAAATCCACTCCGCCAATGGCCGTTGTCCAAATAACGATGCCATAACGGTTCGGCCTCCACATGCAGCTCGAGCAGCCCAGAGAGTTTGAAAGGCAGCTTCAGCACAAGGGATTGTAAGGTTTTGGGCGGCATACCCTTTCCCACTAAGCAAACACCTTGATCGGTGATGTTGAGGATATGCCCTATTGGTCGCTGATCGGTACACGCTTGCACGTTCACCCGGAGCCTGGGCCGGCTAAATCGTCGACGTTCCATCTCACCCCTCCCAAAGAACCTCTCACTGCCAGTTTCCGCCCGCTTTGTGTACCATTACACATCAGTCGAAATGAAACTTATGGAGCACAGTTCCATGGCCTCCGATGATGACCTTTTCCGCCGAGAAATGGCAGATGTAACGCCGATTAAACCGGACAACCGAGTTCAGGAACGTGCGCCCCATCGCAAAGACTCTATCCGCGAACAATTACGCCGCGCCGCCGCCGTTGACGACCGTAAAGACAACAACCCACTAACGGTCCCTGAGTTAGTACCACAAATCGGTCCTCTGGACATCGTTGGGCTGAAGAAAGATGGGGTGCAGGAAGGCGTTTATCGCAAATTACGCTTGGGTAAATATGATGCTCAGGATGTACTGGACCTGCACCGAGTTCGCCTCCTGGAGGCACGCAATCAGGTCCAGGCGTTTCTAGAAAACGCCCACAACAATGGCATGCGGACCGTCTTGATCAGCCACGGCAAGGGTCTTCATAGTGAGCGCCCCGGGTTTCTGAAAAGCTATGTGATGCACTGGCTGGAAGAAAGTCGCCTAGTACTAGCCTACCACAGCACCCCAGCCAACCGTGGTGGCAGCGGCGCTACCCAAGTGCTGGTGCGCAAAAACAGTCAAGCAAGGCAGAATAACCGTGAGTTTTTTATCGAAGCCGGAAAACAGCAACGCTGACAGAAAAGTAACAAACCAACACTTACATTAAAGGTTATTGCCAGAGCTACGCAGCCTCGCCGTTAAGTGCAAAACGCGGGATCGTCCTTGAGAAGCAGAAGAAACCATACCGCGTTTTGTCGCTTTGTAGATACGTCACCTTTTTATACGGTTTATCCCATTGATCGCCGCAACCCGATACGCTTCCGCCATAGTCGGGTAGTTAAAGGTGGTATCAATAAAGTACTCCAGCGTATTGTTTTCACCTGGCTGGCGCATGATGGCCTGCCCCACATGGACGATCTCCATGGCCTGATAACCAAAACAGTGAATACCCAGCACCGCCAATGTCTCTCGGTGAAACAGGATCTTCAGCATCCCTACCCGTTCACCGGTTATCTGCGCACGAGCCAGATTCTTGAAAAAAGCCTGCCCCACATCATAAGGCACCTTGGCCTCGGTCAGCTCCTGTTCCGTACGCCCCACACTGCTGATCCCTGGGATGGTGTAAATGCCCGTAGGCACATCCGTTACCTGGCGGACTTCATCGCCGGCGATGGCCGCCGCACAAAAGCGCCCTTGGTCATAGGATGCACTGGCCAATGACGGCCAACCCACCACATCCCCCACCGCATAGAGGTTATCTGTCTCGGTCTGGTAGCGTTCGTTAACCTTAAGCTGTCCACGGTCATTGGCTTTGACGTCCACATTTTCCAGACCAATATTCTGTGTATTACCGGAACGACCGTTGCACCATAGCAAGGCATCCGCACGCAGCTTTTTGCCGGATTCCAGCTCCAGGGTTACACCATCGTCATCGGCCGTCACCCGCTTATAGTGTTCTCCTTGGCGAATGGTACAGCCTTGCTCACGCAGGTGATAACTGAGTGCATCGGAAATTTCTGTATCCAAAAAATCCAGCAAGTGCTCGCGAGAGTTCACCAAGTCCACCCGGATACCCAGCCCTGTAAAGATGCAGGCATATTCCGAACCGATCACCCCAGCACCATAAATTAGGATATGCCGTGGCGTATGGTCCATGGTCAAAATGGTGTCCGAGTCATAGATACGCGGATGGGAAAAATCCACATCCTCCGGGTGATAAGGTCGAGAACCGGTAGCCACCAAAATATTATCCGTTTTGAGTAAGTGCTGGCGGCCCTCGTGATCGTCTACCCGAACCTCATTTGGTGAAAGAATTTCTCCGCGACCGGCAAACACGGTGACTCGGTTACGCACGTAAAAGTCTGTTCTAACTTGAACCTGTGAATCAATCACTTCCCGGGTACGGGCAATCAAGTCCTGCCAGCGAATTTCTCGGGGCTTGAGAATCCCCCGCAGTAAAGGGTTACGCTGGGTACGAATCACCTGCCGCACCTGATGACGCAGAGCCTTGGAGGGAATAGTGCCCCAATGGGTACAATTCCCACCCAGTGACGACTGCTCTTCAATAATGGCTACTTTCAAATCTTTTTTGGCGGCCTGCATGGCAGCCGCCTCTCCCGCAGGGCCACTACCAATGACAACAAGGCCCCAACCAGCACTGATATCCATTCACCTCTCCTTAACGGCTTGCCCCCCGAGTATAAATGATTACAGACCGTTAGCGGTCAGCAAGCACAAGGCACCGGAGTGGGTCTAAAACCGAAGTATAGTAAGAAGATAAGGCATAAATAAAATAAGCGCGAAAGCCATCATTGGAGCCCGCAGGGGCCGCCAATGCAGGCACGGGTTATTACCGTTCGCTGTAGGGATACACCTCGACGGGCAACCGGAATGCCCTCAAAAGAGCCCCCTCTTCACCTCGTCGTAGGGGTCGAACCCGCCGCTCAAAATCAAGTAAGGAAGGAGTTCTTTACAAGCGCCTTAAGCCATCGTTTCACCAGCCCAACGCATACTTAACAAAAGGAATAGTGACAGGGCGCTGCTGCGCCAAGGCCAAGCGATCGAGTTTTGCCAGCAGAGCCATTAAAGCACCCGCAGAGCGCTCGCTACGCAATACAATATAATGAGCAACTTCCGGCTCTAGTCGCAATCCCCTCGCCTTGGCCCTCTCCTGTAATAACGCCTGCAAGTCATCATCTTCAAGAGACATCAACCGATAAACAGGCCCTGCCGCCAAGCGAGTGGCCAGATCGGGCAACATTAGCCCCATGGCTGCAGGCGACGCATTGGCGGTAACCAACAGCCGCCCCCCCAAGGACATCAACCGATTATAAAGATGAAACAGAGCCTCCTCCCAGGCAGGCAGGCCGGCGAACAACTGGCAATCATCAATGGCCAGTAGCCCAAACTGCTCCATGGATTCCAGCACCTCAGGCACTAGTGGAATAATCTCACGGGCGGGCAACAGGCAGGCATCCAAGCCATTGTGTTGAGCCAGACGCACCGCGCCTTCTAGCAAATGGCTTTTCCCCTGCCCGTCACCCGCCCAGAAAAAGGCCTGCCGATCAGCCCCCTGCACCGCCTCATATAATCCGGCCACGGCAGCGCCGTTCGGGCCCGACTGGAAATTATCCAGAGCGTTACCCTCACGGAGCTGCAGGGCCAAAGGAAGTTGCGCGCTCATGGGTTCAACGCCAGCAATAATGCCATTGGGGGCCAGACACGACAGCATCTGGACAGGCCTGCAACCGAGGAGACAGCTCGAGCAAATTGCGTAGCTGCTCATCACTGGCACTGAAATCCAGCCTAAAGGTCAGCGTAGTCGCAGACACTTGCTCCAGTGAGGCGCGGCGCATCCCGCTCAGGCCTCCCAGAAATTGCTGCAGCGCAAACCAGTCCTGGAGCTGATCAACCTCATCCACCACCAGCAACGTGCGCAGATCCGTCATCTCGCCTTTCACGCCATAGCGCTCGGCCAACTGGTCGGTGACGTTATCGATCAAAGCCGTCACCGCATCCTCGCTGTTCGCGGTCTTTTCCCTGCCCTCTTCTAGGACCGTCTTGTCCTTCAATACCCGCCAATTCACTGTGGCCGGTTCCCCCTGATAAAGCACCGCAGCGGCAATTAATTCATGGGGATAACGACTGGAGGCATCATGTAACTGCTGATCGAAACGGCCACGGACGTCAGCCACATTCAGGCGCTCCTGATCTTGATTGTCCCACTCGGGGATAACCAGAGTCAGCCCACGGCGCTGGGCTTCAGCGATTAGATGTGCGTACAGCGGATGGTCTTCCACCACCATTTCACCACGGCCTGCGCCCTGATCCACCAGCCAGAGCAGCACCCGTGAGCGGGGCATGCTCCATACCGAAGCCCCCCTGTCTGCCATGAAGGCCATCAGGCCATTCACATCGTAGCGGGCCTGCAAGGCACTACGACCGTCCTCTAGAGTACTGTAATCGTAGCGAGTCACCCAACGATCCAACTGCGTCGCTGCCTCGCTAGCTACGCTCTCATCGAGCACATCACGCTGCCCGCTCAGCCGCACCAACATCTGCTCCAGACCCTGCGCCAACGCATCCTGCCGTTGTGCTTCGCCACGGCCATCCACCGGTACCTGCACCGTGTCCAGTGATTGCGCCTGCGCGAGCACGCTCCACCCCAACAACACAGCCAACAATCCAATCCAACGCATGGGCGCTCATTCCAACCGAAAATTCAAGCGCGCTATTATCACCTATTCATCAAACCCACGCGAATCCGTTTACGGTCAATTACAAGGTAAATTGAGGAACAATAGAGCTTTGGACCCTGATGAAAACGTGCTTTACCCACCCAAGCTGCAAAGCAGAGGTTCCCCAGTAGGCTGACCGGTTGCTAGAATACGCGCCTTCACCAATCCGGAGCTCCCCATGACCGAACAGAAACGGCCACTGACGTACCGTGACGCAGGCGTCGACATCGACGCCGGTAACGAGCTGGTTAAACGCATCGCCCCTGTTGCCAAGCGGACCCGTCGCCCGGAAGTCCTCGGCGGTCTTGGTGGTTTCGGCGCCTTGTGCGAGCTACCCACCAAGTACAAAAACCCCGTTCTGGTTGCTGGCACCGATGGCGTCGGCACCAAACTGCGACTGGCCATCGATCACAATCGCCACGAGAAAGTCGGCGTCGACCTAGTCGCCATGTGCGTCAATGACCTCATCGTAGGCGGAGCAGAACCCCTGTTCTTCCTGGATTACTACGCCACCGGCAAACTGGATGTAGAGATTGCCACCAGCGTAGTAACCGGTATTGGCGAGGGCTGCGAGCTGGCAGGCTGTGCCTTGATCGGCGGCGAAACCGCGGAAATGCCCGGCATGTATGAAGGCGAGGACTATGACTTGGCGGGCTTCTGTGTCGGCGTGGTGGAAAAGGATGGCGTGCTGGATGGCAGCAAGGTAGAAGCCGGCGACAAGCTGATTGGTCTTGGCGCCTCTGGCCCTCATTCCAACGGCTACTCTCTGATTCGTCGGATCATGGCTCAGGCTGAAACTGACATCGATCTGGACGGCAAGCCACTGATTGAACACCTGCTCGAACCCACCCGAATTTACGTTAAATCCTTGCTCAAACTGATTGAGCAAGTACCGGTCCATGCCATGGCTCACATTACCGGCGGCGGCCTGCCAGAAAACCTCCCCCGAGTTCTGCCGGACAACACCCGTGCTGTAATCGACACTAAAAGCTGGGAGTTCCCCGCAGTGTTCCAGTGGCTTCAGCAGGAAGGGCAAGTGCCCGCCTTCGAAATGTACCGGACCTTTAACTGCGGCGTGGGCATGGTTATTGCGGTACCAGCCAGCCACGTTGATGACGCTCTCGCCCTGCTGGAAGCAGAAGGTGAAAGCGCCTTCTTGATCGGTGAAATTCAGGCAGGCGACGGCCAGCCCGACGTCGTTCTGGACGGGCTGTCAGCGTGACTCACCGGCTAGCGGTATTGATTAGCGGCTCAGGCACCAACCTGCAAGCAATCATGGATGCCCGTGAACACGGCAGTCTCGATGTCGAGATTGCCGTGGTATTCTCCAATCGAGCCAACGCGGCAGGCTTGGAGCGAGCGTCCCAGGCGGGAATTCCCACCGCCACTCTGGATCACCGTGACTACCCGAGCAGGGAAGAGTTCGACCAGGCCATGATCGACCTGCTCACCCCGTATGCTCCAGACACCGTAGTGCTGGCCGGCTTTATGCGTATTCTCTCTAGTGTTTTTGTACGCCATTACGCCGGGCGCTTAATCAACATCCATCCCTCGCTGCTGCCCAAGTATCGGGGGTTAAATACGCATGCTCGTGCCCTGGAAGCCGGCGATAGCGAACATGGCTGCTCCATTCATTTTGTCACCGAAGAACTGGATGGCGGCCCTCTGATTGCACAGGCCCCCATTTCGGTACAAACGAACGATACCGTTGATTCCCTGTCCAAACGTGTACAACAACGCGAACACCGGCTCTATCCTCAGGTGTTGCAATGGCGTGCACAAAATAGACTGGAACTGACCTACAACGGAGTGTTACTGGATGGCAAGCCCCTCCCTACACAGGGTTATATCCTCACTTAACCCACTTATTCTCGCCAGTATTATGCTGGTGAGCCTGACGTTCTCTTCCGTCGCCAGCGCAGAGCAAACGCCGTCCCCCTTTAATTTGGATTACCGCCTGAAAAGCGAAGGGATACCCTTCAGCATTGAGGCTCATCGCTCTCTCAGCCAAATGCAGAACGGACTCTGGAAAATGGAAGTCCACGCCAAAAACTGGCTCGGCGAAATCCGCGAAACCGCCCTGTTTAACTGGCAGGGGTGTACCCCGCTAAGCAATTATTATGGCTATAAGCGCAGAGGCTTGGGCAAAGTAAAAGAAGCCAAACTGCACATCGACCGCCAAACCGGCGTGGTCGCCAGCGAGCGCACCGACAAACCCATGCGTAGCTACGATGTGAGCAACAACGCCACCGACGAGCTTTCTGTCTCCCTCGCCCTGCAATGTGAACTGCGCGACGGCGCCAACGAGGTAGAACTGCAGGTGGCCGACGAGCGCGCCCAAAAGACCCACCACTACACCGTAGTCGGCCGGGAGACTCTCACCATTGATGGTGGCCGAGTGGAAACCCTAAAAGTACAACGACAACGGGGCAAGAACAGCGAGCGACAAACTTACATGTGGTTCGCGCCAGATCATGACTATACGCTGGTGCAACTAATGCAGAAGAACGACGATGGCGAACACCTGATGACCCTGCAATCATTGGAAGGACTCTGAACGTGCGGTTAATCTCCGTCCTACTGATGCTCGTTAGTAGCCTGGCTATAGCGAACGAGCCTCTTGCTCCATTTTCTGCTGAATTTCGCATTTATGTGAACAAGTTACCCACGCCCGTAAAAGCCGAGCTAGTACTTGAGCCCGCAGAAGGCGACGATTATTACCATATGCAGCTCAAGGCAAAATCGTTTCTGCTCAGTAATACAGAAGAAAGTTACTTTCACTGGCGGGACTGCCAGCCTCGTACTACCCGATACGTGCATGAATTCAAGGGCTTTGGTCAAAAGCGCTTTCATCACATGGATTTCCAGTGGAACCCACCAAGGGTGCACAATGAATCGGAAGACGATAAGGAAAGCCAAGACATCCCCGCCGATACCCTAGACGAGCTAACCATCTTGTTACGAGGACGCTGCGTGTTCGCCACCGGCGACAAATCCTATTCGGTAACCAGCGCCTACGGCGATAAGGTTCGCGAACATCATTTCGAAGTGATCGACCGAGAAATGCTGAAAACGCCGCTGGGCAAGCTGGACACCCTACTCGTGGAAAAGAAACGCACCGGAGACAGCAAAGAGAAACGGCGCACCCTATTCTGGGTAGCACCGCAGCTCGATTATATGGTCGTCCAGGCGAAACACATTGAAAGTACCCTGTTGAAAGCCGACATGATCATGATCGACTACAACGGCCCGAAGCCGCAATCAGCACTCGCTGATTAAGCGCGCGGCAGGGTAACGCCACGTTGTCCCTGGTATTTACCCCCTCGGTCCATATAAGAGGTTTCACACACCTCATCGGATTCGAAAAACAGCATCTGCGCCACCCCTTCGTGGGCATAGATTTTTGCGGGCAGCGTCGTGGTGTTGGAGAATTCCAGTGTTACGTGCCCTTCCCACTCAGGCTCCAGCGGAGTGACGTTAACGATAATGCCGCATCGGGCATAGGTGGATTTTCCCAAGCAAATGGTCAACACATTGCGAGGGATACGGAAATACTCCACCGTGCGTGCCAACGCAAAAGAGTTCGGCGGAATAATGCAATACTCCCCTTTCACATCCACAAAGCTGCGCTCATCAAACGCTTTGGGGTCCACCGTGGCCGAATGGATATTGGTAAACACTTTGAACTCATCGGCACAGCGCACGTCGTAGCCATAGCTGGACACGCCATAAGAGATCAGTTTTTCACCGTTCTCATCCGCACGAACCTGCCCAGGCTGAAATGGCTCAATCATGCCTTTCTCTGCGGCCATGCGGGAAATCCAGCGATCCGATTTAATAGTCATTTACGCCTCAATGTTCCAGAGTAGTTAGCGTTCAAGCGGCCAATGGTATAGGTGGCACGCTACAAGCGACAAGCAACAACGGGCAAGAAGTTGCGCGACGGTCAGTTAGGCTGCACGTGCAGAACCCTATCGCTCACATTGCAGCTTGGCCCCTATGCCTACGATTGACCACGGTCTTGCGTTGCGCCTTGCCTTCTCAATGCTGCACGATATTTGGAAACGCTCGGTTTCCCGCCTCAGTCAGTGACAAGCGAGCCGCCAGGCGCCGCGCCGCCACACGGTAAAGCGCCGCTTCCTCACTGTCGGGAAAGGCATGCACCACCGGCTCGCCTTTGTCCGCTTGTTCGCGGATGCGTAGCGACAACGGCAGTGCGGCCAGTAATTCAGTACCGTACTGCGCCGCCATTTTGCTGCCACCGCCCTCACCAAAGATGGCCTCCTGGTGCCCGCACTGGCTACACACATGCATTGCCATATTTTCAACAATCCCCAACACCCGGATATCCACCTTGCGGAACATTTCCACCCCCTTAATGGCATCCAGTAAAGCAATGTCCTGGGGCGTGGTAATCACCACAGCACCGGCCACAGGAATTTTTTGCGCCAGGGTCAGCTGAATATCCCCGGTACCCGGAGGCAAATCCACTAACAAATAGTCTAGTTCATGCCAGCGGGTCTGCTCCATCATCTGCACCAACGCGCCGCTGGCTTTCGGCCCACGCCACACCACTGGCGTCTGCTGGGTCGTCAGGTAGCCCATAGACATGGTTTGCAAACCGTAGGCATCCACCGGCACAAAGAATTTACCTTCCAGCAGTTGCGGTCGAGTACCGTCGGGCAACCCCAACATCAACGGCTGACTAGGCCCAAACACATCCGCATCAAGCAAGCCCACCCGGGCTCCCTCTGCCTGCAAAGCTAACGCCAGATTCACCGCCGAAGTGGATTTGCCCACCCCGCCCTTACCGGACGCCACCGCAATAATATTAGCAACCTGATCCCGAGCCGGCAGGCTACTTTGTGCCCGGTGCGGCACAATATGGCTTTTCACGTTCAATGACAGCGAGCGCGTCTCAAGCACCGGCGCCATATGCGCATGAAGGGCATCAATCAAGGCCCCGCGAATACTCTCGCAAGGGAACCCCAACGTCACCGTGGCCGACACCGACACATCGCTCACCTGAAACGCACTAACAGCACTCACATGATCCAAGCTGACACCCAGATCATCGGGGATAAAATCGCCCAGCTGTTGTCGAATGCGTTGTTCCTTTTCATTCATGGCTGTACTCATGACCGTACTCACCGATTGCCTCTGCTTCACGAGCTGCGATGATAGGGGCTAACGGACTAACAACCAAGGGTGCCCTTTTTTAAAGAGGGAACCATTAATTCAAGCGGTTTGCGCAGCATAAGTTGCGTAAACTTGACCGATAAGCAAAATAGAGCTTTGCCGCTTGCACGGCAGCACAAGGAGATGTCATGAAAGCTATATCCGCTGCGACCCTATTGATCGCCGGCACACTGGCCTTGTCTGGTTGTGATAACACCACCGTCAATAGCGCCCGCGACAGTATTACCGTATCCGGTAACGGCGCAATCAGTGCCCAACCCGATCGTTTCATGGTCATTGCCACCGCCAGCCAGAATGGCGATGACATGGCCGAGATGAAAGACCAGGTGGATGATGCAGTCAGCAATATGCTGGACTTGGCAGACGACCTGGATATTGAAGAAAAGTCCGTCACTGCAAGCACCATGCGCATCACTCCCCAGTGGCAGTACCAACCCGAGCGCAAATTAGTCGGCCACCAGATCAGCCGCGAGGTGAGTTTCCAGGTAGATGGCCTTGAAACCTATGCCGAACTGCTGGAAGGATTGGCCGAGCAAGGGGTGCGCAACATCCGGCCCGCTGGCGCTCAAGTGAGCAACCGCGACAAACTGGCTAAAAAAGCGTTGGAAAAAGCGGTGGAGGATGCTCGCGAGCGGGCAGAAATCATTGCCGAAGCTGCGGACCGCGATCTGGGCGAAGCCTTTCAAATTCAGGCCCAGGGTATTAACTCTCCGCAGCCTGTAATGATGATGGCGCGGGCCAAGGATAGCGGCGCAGCGGAAAGTTACCGCCCAGGCGAAACGGAAATTTCCGCTCAGGTACAAATCACTTTTGAACTAGACTGATCAGGCATCGTCATGGACGCATTGGGCCAGATTTGTAGCGCTGCACTGCAACAATACCTGGCCCACGCAGACGCCCGTGGGCTGGATACGATTGCCGCACTGCAACACGCCAATCTGGACCCAGCGCATATCCAGAAGCCGGATACCCGCATCCATGGTCAGCATTTCCAGACCTTACTGCACGCTCTTATCGAGCAATCCGGCGACCCGCTGTTCGGTTTACATACCTCCGAATTCGTGCAACCTGGCTCTTATAATGTCATGGGCTACATTGCCATGAGCGCCAGCACACTCCAGCAAGCCCTGTCGAAAGTCAGTTTGTATGAAAAGCTGGTAGGCGACATGGGCACCACGCAAACCACCCTTGATGCCCATCAGGCCGCGATTCGCTGGGATTGCCTGTACCGAGAACAACCAGCGCGCCAACACCTGATTGATAACGTGCTTGGCTCCTGGGTGCGTTATGCCCGCTGGCTCACTGGCAACGACCAGTTGGCACCGGATCAAGTCTGGCTGGAACACCCCACGCCCCCGGCCGCCCAAGTGGACGAATACCGGCGCGTATTTCTTTGTGATGTGCTGTTCGAACAACCCTGTTCTGCTTTGGTGGGGCCGCCACAGTTACTCCAGCAACCCATCCGCCAACCAGACCCGCTGTTGCTCTCCACTCTGGAAGCCCACGCCATCCAGCAGCTGAATCAGCTAGGCGTAGATACCAACCTCAGCCAACGAGTGAAGCAATGCATCCAAGACGCCATTGGCCACTCCCTGCCGCGCAAGGAAACCGTCGCCGAACGGTTAGGCATGAACGTTCGTACCCTGCACCGCCGGCTAGCCGACGAACAGCAAAGCTGGCAAAAGCTGCTTGATTCCGTGCGCCTGCAACAGGCACGGCACCTGCTCACCACCACCAGCTTGCCCCAGGCCGACATTGCCGCAGCCCTAGGTTATTCCGATATTCGTTCTTTTCAGCGCAGCTTCAAACGCCATACCACCATGACCCCAGGGCAGTATCGAAACACGCCCAAAGATACGCAAATAAACTCATAGTTGCGGGCGTTATTATGTACCCCTCAGTACTTTTTATCCTACAAGCCCTTAAATCTTGCCCCCACCCCTGTCTATACTGACATCAGTCAATGACAACAACTCATGGTGGAGAGCCTCAATGAAAGGCACCCTCAAACAGCTCGAACGCGCCATCGACAAGGCGACTACCTACGATGAATGGTATGAAGCCAGCCAGGAACACGACCGCCTTTCCGGCGCGGACAGATGGAAAGAAGTAGACCGCTCGCCCTACTACGACTATGAATTAATTCGTAATCGGCTCTGGCAGATTCGTCAGGCCCGCGAGCGAAACGATGTGAATAAGCTGGTTTTCCATTTGCACGAAGGCCTGCATGGCAACTTAGGCAACATTTCCAACCCTCGCCTTTATCAACACAGCCGCGTGGGTACTAAACGCCTCATCGAAAACTATCTGAGCGAAGTTTCCACCGCGCTGAATTACCTGTGTGATAGCAACTTCAAGGAATTCGGGCTGAAAGAAAAACTCGATTTCTTTGAAACCACCGGCCAAGCCTTCGGACAAAGCTGCCTGATGTTATCCGGCGGTGCCGCGCTGGGCCTATTCCATATTGGTGTGGCCCGCTGCCTGTGGAAACAAAATTTGCTGCCCTCAGTAATATCCGGTTCCAGTGCTGGCAGCATCATTGCTTCGGTTGTCGGCACCCATAATGATGAAGAGTTAAAAGTAAAACTGGAGCCGGAAAACATCTATCTGGAAGCGTTCAAGGTGCTGGGCTGGAAGGGCCTGGTGCGCGGCACGCCGGTACTCGATGGCGACCACCTGGAAGCCTGCCTGGAAGAAAATATCTCCGACATGACCTTTGAAGAGGCCTATCGGCACACCGGGCGCGAAATCAATATTACCGTCAGCCCCTATGATCGTAACCAACGTGCGCGCCTGCTGAACTGGCGCACCTCCCCCAACGTGCTGATCCGCAAGGCCTCGCTGGCTTCCTGCGCTATTCCCAGCATCTACCCGCCGGTTTCCCTGTGGGCGAAGAACATCGATGGTGAGCGCGTACCCTACATTCCTGGGCGCAAATTCGTCGATGGCTCCATTGTTGACGATCTTCCCATCCGCCGGCTGGCACGCCTCTATGGCGTCAACCACTCCATCGTCAGCCAAACCAACCCCCACATCGTGCCCTTCCTGTCGCGCAACGAAAACACCGACAGCTCCCTGAGCACACTGGGCGATTGGGCTTTGCGCAACGTATCCATGAACCTGCGCTATGGCCTACAACTGGTACAGCACCAGGTAGCCTCCAACGACCTTGGGCTAATTATCGACAAGGCAAAAAGTATGGTGACGCAGAAATACATTGGTGACATCAACATGATCCCTCCCCGCCAACCACTCAATGCCCTGCGGATTCTGAACAACCCCACACTGCAAGATGTGCAAACCTATATCCGCAAAGGTGAACAAGCGACCTGGCCAAAACTCGACATGGTTGCCAACACCACATGCATAAGCCGCACCTTCCGCGACTGCCGCGCACGCCTGGACCGCATTGAAGAACGCATGCTGGACCGAGTAAACATGACCTCGATAGCTAACCAGTGAGCCTCAGCACGGCAGCAACAACTAGAAGCCGTGCTTATTTCACCGTGTGCGCCATTATTAATAACAACCCCGCTGGCCCTGAACGTGGCCAGCGGGGGGCAGCTAGTCAGCAAGGTGATTTTTAGAGCGCGCATGCCATCGTCGCATGGAGCGCACCGAACAAAGCCCGCCATCGCCAGATCAAACCGGTTCACCGTGCGGCGCTCTTACCCTGCTTATCCGAACTGAACTCAAACGCCAATCACAAGGCACAAGGCACAAGGCCTAACGCACCACCGGCAAATCAGACCAGCGGCTAGTATAGGCCGGAGACAGATGCGCCCTGCGCATGGCCCAGGTACTGTGCTGATTCCCCTGCATTCCTCGCCCCGCCAACCACACCTTGCCCACGCCACTCTGGTTGATGCTATCCATGACGGCCATTAACGCTTCCCCGCGCCGGCCAGTCTCCTGCTCTGCGGGTTTCTGCTCGGCAAATAATCCGCACTGCACCTGATCACGCCCGCGCAGATCCGTGAGGATCACGCCCGCCTTGCCATAGCGATAGCCCGGCCACCATAACTGCGCTAGCAACGCCTGCGCCTGACGCACCACCAAGCGGGTATCTGCCGTGGCTGGCGACAACACGGCACTGAGCGTATCCGGGAACAACTGCTGTGGTTTGCCCATGGGGGCGGTGCGCAAATACACCGTCACCCGGCCGGCATATAGCCCCTCCTTACGCAGAGACTCCATGGCCCGGGAAACAAAATCACTCAGTGCCTGGCGCAACGGCGGCAATGCCGCCACCGGCTCACCAAAAGAACGGGAATAAATCACTTGCTGACGGGGCGAAGGCTGGGTGTCTAAAGACAAGCAAGGCTCCCCGTTCAGCTCCCGCACCAACCGTTCCTGCACCACGGAAAAACGCTGGCGGATCATCCCGACATCGGCCCGGGCCAGATCCAGCGCCGTGTTGATGCCCAGCGCCTCAAAGCGCCCACGTAACCGCCGCCCGACCCCCCATACCTGGGAAATCGGGGTTAACGACAACAATTTGTCGCGCCGCAAGGGATCGCTGAGCACCACCACGCCGCCCGTGGCCGGATAACGCTTGGCCGCATGGTTGGCTAACTTGGCCAACACCTTAGTGGGCGCAACCCCCACACACACCGGCACGCCCACCCAGCGATCAATACGTGCGCGAATCTGCAGGGCCAGGGGCTGTAGTTCAGCCGTTTTCATCAACGACACATCCAGAAACGCCTCATCAATGGAATAGGCTTCTACCCGAGGTGCCAGGGTTTCCAAGGTCGCCATCACCCGCTGGGAAATATCCCCATACAGGGCATAGTTGGAAGAAAACACCGCCACTTTGTGCCCACGGATCAAGTCGTGGGCCTGGAACAGCGGCATCCCGGTTTTCACCCCCAACGCTTTGGCTTCCGCAGACCCAGCCACAATGCAGCCATCATTATTCGACAGCACCACCACCGGCCTGCCCTGCAGGTCCGGGCGAAACAGACGCTCACAAGCGGCATAGAAGCTATTGCAATCAACCAGCGCAAACATAACCGTTACTCACCCGCGGGCAAACGCCTACCACCGCGTAAGGTGTGCAGGGAAAACGTGACCACGCCGAACAAATCCAGCCCTTCCTCTCCAATCAGAATCGGCGCATAAGCCGCATTTCTCGGTTTGAGCATGGGCACCGGAAGCAACTGCAACTCCTTTACTGTGAACTCGCCTTCCAGCGACGCCACCACCACGTCGCCCGCCACCGCCTCCAGAGAGCGATCCACAATTAGGATGTCACCGGAATAAATACCGGCATCCACCATGGAGTCGCCCTCTACCCGTAACAAGAACGTGGACGCCGGATGGCGAATACACAATCGGTTCAGATCAAGATGCTCATCCAGATATCCCTGGGCCGGGGACGGAAATCCGGCAGAAACAGGTTCACTGAAAAAAGGCAGGGAAGACATGGCAATACACCGCAAACAAGCAATCGGTAAAGCATAACAAATACTGCCTATATGTACAGTATAAGGAAAAGCAAACCGCATTCAGCGTTACATCACACAGCAATGGCTCACAAAAACCGACAAAAATACCAAACAACTACTATCCACCCTCTGCAACGGCTGGCGTAACGTGTTGGGAAAATACTAGAGAACCAATCGATGCATACCGATAATCATCACCGCTGGATGTACGATTTTCTGGATGAAATGGGCCTTCCCCTCAGAGCCGAACTCTTAGGCTATGTGTTGTACGAACCGCAGCAAAATGCCTTTATCGCCGGCAACAACACCGTAACCGCCCCCTCATCACCCCAGCCACTGGTGAAACCCTGTGCCTGGGCGCACTGCTACCCTTGTATCGTGCAGGCGAGCAATGCCGCTAATACATTGGGAGCAGAATACGAAATCCATGCGCTTTTCCAGCTCGACAGCCGCTATCTGTCCTGCCCGCTATAATGATAATTACTTCACCGGATCGCGAGCGAGAGCTCGCCCAGAATCAACCAAGAATGCTCCAGACAAAAAAAACCGCCTGAAGGCGGTTTTTTTTATGTCTGGAGCGGGTGAAGAGAATCGAACTCTCGTATGCAGCTTGGGAAGCTGCCGTTCTACCATTGAACTACACCCGCAAAGGCGAAACGGCAATATAGTCAAAAGCCGCTGGCTTGACCAGCACTGAAGAACAATCTTGTGTTTTGCGCAAACAGCGCTTTCAAAAGCATGAAAGCAGACAAACAAAGCAGTTGCCAGCGTTCACGTCTATGCGTATAGAAGAACAAAGACAAAACAACAAATGTACATCAGCAAAAGAAGGATATTGACATGCCCGTGGCATTTATCAGTGGGGGCCGAGGATTCCTCGGTGGGCATATTATCGACCAGCTTCTCGACAAACAGTGGGAAGTGGTTGCCCTAGTGCGTCCCAACAGTGATGCCAGTGCCTTGCAAGCCAAAAAGGGGGTATCCGTCGTTCAGGCACCGCTAGACAATGCCACCGAACTGGCTCTGGTCATGCCCGCTGCACCCGATGCGGTTTTTCACGTGGCGGGCAACACCAGCCTGTGGCGCCGAGGTAATGCACAACAATACAGGGACAACGTCGTCGGCACCCAAGCCATGGTTAGCGCCGCCCTGAAAAATGTGGCCGGTCGCTTTATTCATACCTCCTCCATTTCCGCCTGGGGCATTCAAGACACCCCCATCAACGAGCAGACCCCTTCCAATGCCGCCAATGACTGGATCGGCTACAACCGCACCAAGTTTCTGGCTGAAAAGGAGGTGGAAAATGGCATTCGCCAAGGGCTGGACGCTGTAATTATGAACCCCTGCGGCATCATTGGCGCCGGCGACACCCACAACTGGTCGCAGATGATTCGCATGATTAACGACGGCAAACTCCCCGGGGTTCCGCCTGGCGGTGGAAACTTCTGTGCAGTGGAAGAAGTGGCGCGGGCCCACATTGCAGCCCTGAAGCATGGCGTCTGTAGCGAACGCTATATTCTTGCCGGAGTGGAAGCCAGCTTCCTGACCTTAGTACAGACCATTGCTGAGCAACTGGGGCGCAAGGCTCCACGGCGCACCGTCCCCCCGGCACTACTCAAACTGGCGGGCCAGCTCTACCCCATCGGCAGCCTGTTCACCGGTAACGAACCCAGCCTGACCCCGGAAAAAGTCGCACTGGTTACCAGCCGGGTCCACGCCGATGGAAGAAAAGCCGTAGCGCAACTGGGGTTTGATGATCAGGTCCCCTTGGCCACCATGCTGGAAAACTGCATCGCCTGGATGGCCCAGGAACGCATGCTGTAACTGCCAGCGTGTAATCTCACGACAATACCGCCCGGTAGACACGGAAACGGGTGGTCTCGCTGGCTACCTGCACATGACTGAAAGCATCATCCAACCACTGCACATAGGGCAGCTCACGATTAGCAACCAACCACAGCACGCCACCCGGCTTGAGATAGGTGGGCGCCTCAGCAATTAGCCGGCGGGTAATATCGGTAGTACGCTGACGGCGATCGTGGAATGGTGGGTTGGTGACCACCATATCTACCCGCCCCTGAATGGGGGAAAACAAATCCCCCCCCATGATCCGGCCTTGCAGGCCATTGCGTGCCAAGCTTTCAGTGCTGGCTGTTACGGCACTGGCGCTCACATCCACACCCTGAACCTGCCAGCCATGACGAGCCAACCAAACGCTGATAACCCCTGCCCCACACCCCATATCAATAACTTTGCCGGGCTTACCCAGGTTGTGTCCCTCCATGGCTTGCAGCAGCAGAGCACTGCCCTCATCCAAACGGCCATGGCTGAACACCCCCGGATAACTCACCGCTTCCTGATCCGCCACCTCAAGCACGGTTCCCCAGGCGTTCAAGGACTGCTTTTCGCCAGGTTGTAATAAACCGCTATAGAGTTTGCAGTGCCGGGCACTGTCCTCCAGCATAGTCCCATCCACATGAGCCTCCAGATACTTCAACGCCCCCCTAATCCCCCCTTTTGTCGGGCCAATTAACCACAGCTCCGTGGGTTCGGCGATCTCGCCGGCTAACCAGTTGAGCAGAAATCGTAACCGATCAAGCGACTTCGACAACGGCAGCACCAGCAGGTCAGTGCCTGCGGGCACAGTGGGTGCTGGCGCCCACTGTTGCGCCCCGATGGTGTAGTCATCCGCATGCACATGCACCGTGGCATCCACCGATAGGGTTTTCAGTGCGGGGTCATTAGCGTCAACCACCAGCACATTACGCCCGGCAAGGGCATCGGACTGTCGCAGCAATAATTGTGTTGTGTTTTCCATGGGCTCCGGCTCAAGTCAACTGCGGCGGCAGTATAGAGCATATCGCACAGCGGCGGATAAGGGGGCGGCCAACAACATCTTCCCCACGCTGCGCCATAACGAGAATTCTCCTCAAGTTTTACATAATCACCACGCCAAGCGCACAGTCAGCCCGGTAGAATTGCCCCATTCATTCCAACGATGTGGAGGCACAAATGGGTCGCACTGCGCCATTAACTCGCGTTGCACTGTTTGCCTGCTGTCTGTTTTCTTCGTTGGTTGTTGGCGCTACGGATAGCGGCAACTTCCATCAAGCTCTGGACGCAGCACGCAACGATGACTGGGAAACGCTTTCCCGGCAGCAACAGGCTCTGGGTGATCAGCACCCTCTGCAGGCCTACCTGGACTTCCACAAACTGCGCGCAGCTTTGCCCCAACTCAGCGCGGACAAAGTAATCCAGTACGCTGAACAATACCCGGATTCGCCGCTACCCAAGGATATTCGGCAACTAGCCATTGTCGCTTACGGCAAGGCAGAAAAATGGCAAGCGCTGCTAGCCATTAGCGACAAAGCTCCCAGTGGCATAGCCCTGCGTTGCTATTACCATCAAGCACAATGGCAAACCGGTGACAAAACCGCCCTGCAAGCCGCCAAAGATCTGTGGGCCACCGGCCAGTCCCGGCCTAACAATTGCGACCCGCTGTTCAACGCCGCTCGAGAGGCCGGAGTCATCGGTGGCCGACAGATCTGGGAACGTCAACAGCTTGCCTTTGATGCTAATAATCCCGGACTAATACGCTACTTAGACAAAATGCTAGCAGACAGCGACTACACCAGCGCCAGACAATGGCTGCAAAAGCTCTACCAAAGCCCCCACAACGTGACCGAGGTGCCTCGCAGCCTTCCTGACACTCAACGCCAGACACTGCTGTCCGCCGGCTTACGGCGCTGGGCGTATAAAGATACTCAAGCGGCGCGCAAATGGTTCGATACCCAAAGCCGTCAACAGGGCCTAACAGACAAGACACTACGGGAGCGGGCTGGCAGCCGGATAGCCTGGTACTCCACTATCCGCGGAGTGGAAAGCAACCGCCAATGGTTAGATAACTGGTTAGCCAATCATCCCGACACCTCGCTGGTGACACAGCGGGCTCGTCGCACTGTAATTGAACAAGACTGGGACGCGCTAGATGAATGGGTTATGCGCCTACCCGAGGAAGACCGTAATGATTCGCGCTGGTTATACTGGCGAGCCCGTGCGTTAGAAAGCACCGATCGGCCAGATCAAGCCCGTGAGCTGTATCAACAAGCCGCCCAGCAACGCAATTTCTTTGCCTTCCTGGCCGCAGACCGGCTGGGTGAACCGTATCGCTTCTCCGAACAGGAGCACCGCTCCTCAGCCACTTTCACCCCACCGCCTGCCATCACCCGTATCCGCATGCTACGGGAGCTGAATGAGCCTTACCTGGCGCACAAAGAGTGGATGTGGTTGATGTGGCATAGCAATAAGGCACAAATTGCCGATCTGGCAGACTACGCATTGGCTCAAAAATGGTACGACCTGTCTGTGCAGGCCTCTATCCAGGCCAAGGCCTGGAATACACTGGCCTGGCGCTTCCCACCCGCGTATCTGTCATTATTTGAAGAGCAAGCCAAACCCCACGGCTTGGATCCCTGGCTCTCTATGGCCGTGGCCCGTCGCGAGAGCGCCTTCAATCCTCAGGCCCGCTCACCGGTGGGCGCCATGGGGCTCATGCAATTGATGCCGGCCACCGCCCGCAAGGTGGCAAAAGACGCCGAGATGGGCACGCCCACCAGCAAAACCCTGCAAGACAAACACACCAATATCGCCCTTGGTAGCCGTTACTTAGCGGAACTCCTTGACGATTTCAGCGATAACCGTGTGTTGGCTCTAGCGGCTTATAATGCAGGCCCCAGCCGGGTGAACCGCTGGTTGGAAAATGCGGAAGACGGCGTGTCCGCCGATGTATGGATCGAGTCCATTCCTTTCCGCGAAACCCGGGATTATGTCCAGGCAGTGCTCACCTATCGTGCTTTATTTGTGGGTATGCACGATGACCAAGCACGCAGTAAACAGCTGCTAACCAGTGACGAGAATGACGAGCTCTATTCCTTGAGCATGCTGGACCAGGACTGATCGTAAAGCCGAATCAGTCCAGTTGGCGGATGTGGTAATCCAGCCGCGCCGCCGCTTTCGCATGGCTCAGCGCCGGGGTTACCGCAATGCGCCGCCGCAGGTGAATACTGCGTGCGGGCTCACGAGTGAAAGCAATCACCGCATTGTGGCAATCACTGCAGGATAAGCGAAAGCGGCTGGCGAAACTTTTCATGGCACGACGGCCCGAGGCTGAACTGTCACGGTATTCCTGCCAGTCACCAAAATTCATGACCAAAGTGCCATGCTCCGACAGATTGTTGCGCAGACACGCCTGCCAGCCCGCATCGGCGGGCACCGCCCGGCTCACCTGTTCATTGCTCGGGGCAAACAGATCTTCAATAATTAGATCGAAAGGCTCGCCCTGATACTCCCGTAACCACTGCTGCGCATCCCCCTGCCAAGTCTCCACCCCAAATGCGTCGATGCCGAACACCTCGCGAGCCACTTGAAGGTGGACACCGTCCAATTCCACCGCCATCAACACATCCGGATTCAGCAGTTTGCGGATCGGTGGGATCAATGAACCGCCACCAAGCCCCAATACCAGCACCCGACGAAACCGGGCAGGTTCGTGTAACAGCGCCGGCAGCCACAACAAATCCCACACACTGCCTGTCAGCAGACGCTTAGGATGAAACTCCGAATGCTGGACGCCGTTAGCAAACAGCCGCAAAGTCTGCCCGGCACGGCGTACTTCGTAGCGCACCTCGTCCTGTTCTGTTTCCCAGATTAATGCCACCGATTATTTTTCCAGCGTCAGCGTCAAGCCAGACACCGCACCGTCAACTTTAGCGTCGCTCAGGTACAGGCGAGACGGCTCAATATTAAACTGTTTCACCAGCCTCGCCTTAGCGTTTTCCGAACGTAACCGCGCCAGCGCTATCAATTGCTCCTGGTCCACTAACTCAATCTCTGTAGCGAGCATGGCATCCCAGGCACTGCGCGCCAGCAAGCTATCGCGCTGTTCGTCATCTTCAGGCAAAGGGGCACTGATCAAGGTTTCCACATCGCGATCAGAGCCAGACTCGTAACGGCGAATCAGCTTACGGCGCCATTTCTTTTCCTGCACGGCCGCATCAATACCCAGCCAATCATCACCCGCCACATCCTCAGCAATGGCCCGCCCGGCAATAGCGGCACGGTCTTCTGCATTGGTGGTCCCAACCAGCCCAATATGTAAATGCGGCTTCTCCGTTAGCACCTTGGCCAGTGCCTGCAAAGAACCGGTTGTTTGCACACCGGCCTGCGCACTGCCCGGCTCGAAGGCGATGGTTTCCAAATTCTCGCCACCGGCCAAGCCGGCCAGTACAGAAAACGGTGCCGTAGCCGCTTTGACCACAATATTAGTCAGCACCTTCAAGATCATGCCACTGACACTAAAACTGGGATCATCCAGATCCCCGGACATTTTCACCGGCAGGGTAATTTCACCGGAACGACTGCGCAGAACAGACAAGCCCAGTTTCACCGGCGCTCTCACCGCGTTCTCACTGGCGACTTTTTCACCCAAATAAAACTGATCCGCAAGAATATCGGCAGCGCTATTGAGGTGATTTTTCTCAACGCTGACCTCGGTATCCACCCCCAACTGCCCCTTCTCTACCAAGTATCCCAAGTACAGGCCGGTGTAAGGCGAAAGGCTCGTCATTTCATAGTTATGCAGAGACACCTGCATGTCCGTGGAGAACGGCTCCGAAGACAGCCGGCCCTTAACAGAGAAGGGCGCATACCGATCAACTTGCGCACTCAGATTCACGTTGGCAGTGCGCCCAGAACGGGTATCCAAGTTACTCACCGTGCCCGCCAGTTGATATAGCCCAATGCGAAAATGGGGGCTCAGCGATAAATCTTCATGGCGCACTTGGCTGCCCACTAAACGGAGTTTATCTACCGTTACCTGCCAGGGCTTGGACGATGACGATGCAGAAGGAGAACCGCCCGAGGACGCCGGCGCCGGCATACCGGCCTGGATGCGCGATGCCACATCGCGGCCTTGAGCATCCACCCGGTGCAGCATATCTATACCGGTGAGCAGGATCTCTCCCACGCGAACCTGCTGGGTTGCGGTCGCCAATGACACATTTTTAACCTGCCCTTTATTCACCTTAATCAAGGGACGGCCGCCCTCCTGCAGGTTAAGGTTAATCACGCCAGCACTGCCATTCACCGTAATATCTGGCGTGTCACCTTTCACCGTGGACTGCAAATCCACGCTAAGCTGCCCACTGGTCATTTTCAGTGGTGCCTCGCGCTCCAGCCACGGGGACAACGGCGCCAAGGGCAAAGCAGTCAACGCCCCCTTCGCACTGATCGACAACGGCGCCAATTGACCCTCACCGGAATGAGTCAACGAGCCTTGCTCCTGAAGGGTTGCCTTGCCTTGCCAGGTAAACGTGGCCTCTTCACCTATAATAAGGTTGCTCAGGGTCAGGCCACCGTCGGTAAGCGTCATTGTTTGCGCCGGGTTCAGGGTCCGGTCCGTGAGGCGCAAGGTATTCCCTTCTATTGCCAAATTATCCAGCCGAGTAACCCAGACCGTCTCAGCCTCGGCAATACGCTCAGCCGCCTCTTGGGCCTTTTCTTTCACATCTTGCTTGCGTTGCTCCGCCTCTTGCGGATCCACTGGCAGGAACAATGTGGCGAGATCCAACCCATCTTCCGCCAGTACCGCATTCACTTGAGGCTGCTCCAAGGCAACGTTAGGCAGCTGTATCTCTTTCTTGGCGCTATCCACGGAAATACCTGTCACGGTCAACGCTGGCACCTCAACGCTCGGCGCTTGCTCACCAGGCTTCTGGATCTGCAAATCCCGCAATGTGAGCTCACCATTATTGACCATCACCCGCGGCCCCTGTTCAGTACTGAACAGGTAGTCCGTTTGCAAATCCAGTTCGCCGGAGGGCACCGTGAATCTCACCTCGCCCTCGGCCAGTTTAGCCAGCGACACCAGGTCAACTTTTTCTATGCTTAGATGGCCATGGGCCAGAAACGGTGAAAACGCAAAATGGCCATTCCAATCAAAAGCGCCACCCTCTGGCCCCTCTAAATGAATAGCGTAACCATTCTGGTCTTCCCCTTTTGCAACCGTGGAAAAGTTTGTCACCGTGAACGCCACAGGCAAAATTAGCTGGTGGGGTTCCTTGCCCGTAGCTTCGGTATAACGCAGTTCTCCGTGACTGAGCGACAACTCATCTACGGAGATGTTCGGCAACGACGACTCCGCATCAGAGACGGGTTCCACTTTTGGGTCACTGTCTGCCTGTTGCGTTTCCATATGGGCGATGATGTCGTCGAAATTAAAAACCGACCCAGGGTTACGCTGAGCTCTAACGTTCAGCCCCTCAACACCGATTTGCTTGAAATGCCAGCGCCAACGGAACAACGACGAAACCTCGAAATTCACATAAAGCTGGTTAAAACCCAATAAGACTTGCGTTTGCTCATCGTTGATAGCGAAACCGTTCACCGTGGCACTCAACGCCAGCGGATTAATTTTTACCTCGCTAATCACCACCTCACGGCCAGTCAATTCAGCAAGGGCATCTCGGGCGTTATCGCGCACCAAGCCGGGAGCAACAAAAAAGCCCAGCAACACGTACAATAAATAGAAGCCAGCCAGAATCACCAACGCTTTGGTCTTCCAGCTGCTGCCCTTCAACGCCTGTGTAACTTTCACGCCGTTCTCTCCGCTGAGATTAAAATTTTGACACTATGGTAACAGTTGGGCCGGGCAATGGCGCCCCAAACCCATTGCTACACCGCCGCGGCTGTGGAGAATGAGCTCATTGATTTCAGGAGCCCGTCCCATGAGTAATAACTACCTGCTAAACCTGTACGAAAAAGCCTTAAAACTGCCGGCCGGGCGCAAGATTTTCTCTATGGTATTCAGCCGAAAAGCCCCTTACTTCGCGACCATCACCCCGACCATCGCTGAACTGCGCCCTAATTTCTGCAAGGTCACATTCAAGAAGCGTAAAGGGGTGGAAAACCACATCCAAACCGTTCACGTCATCGCTATCTGCAATGCGATGGAGTGCGCCATGGGCGCCATGGCGGAAGCCTCTGTACCCAAGCATTTACGGTGGATTCCCAAAGGCATGGACGTGACCTACACCGCCAAAGCCACCACCGACATCACCGCCACCGCCGAAGCCAACCCGGAAGACTGGAAACCCGGCAACCTGCCTGTCACGGTTAAAGCCACACGGGACGATGGCACCGTAGTGGTAGAAGGCACCATTAATCTGTGGATCAGTGAAAAATCACAGAAGTAAAACCGCCCAGAGAACCGCTGAATACAGCGCAGGAAAAAGAGAAAACCCCGATAGTCATGGTACAACCAGGCCGGCAAACGCATCACCTGCCTGACACAACATCAGGTTTAGGGCGGGCCGCCTAACGCTTAATGGCAGGCACGCCCTTCAGCATAAACGCCGCCGACGCCCTCGCGGATTCTTGAATCAAATCCTGCTGTTTTAACCCACTGCGTTTGAGCGGTTTAAAATCATGATCCCCAACCGGCAGCCAGTGCATGTGCACCTGCTCTGACAAACCATAGCCTGCCACCTCATCCGGCTTACCAAAGGGGTCCCGCTCGCCCTGGCAAATCAACATAGGCACCGCCAGATCTGGCAGATGGGCAATCCGTGTTTTCTCGGGTTTGCCAACCGGATGAAAAGGATACCCCAGCGCAACCACGCCATCGATATCCGCACCCTCGGCTGCCAGCATAGAAGCCATTCGCCCCCCCATGGACTTGCCACCGATCCACAGTGGTAGTGATTCATTAACCGCACCACACAACTCACCGGCCAAGGAGTGTGCTTGCTCAACGCGCGCGGCAAAGGCGCTCAGCAGTTTGGGTGCTCGGTCCGGTGGAAATTGGCGCTGTTCGTAGCGCCGCCGTTGCATATACGGGAATTCAAAACGCAGCACGGCCACGGACTGTGAAGCCAACGCCGCAGCCATAGCATTCATAAAATCACTGTCCATGGCGGCCCCAGCCCCATGTGCCAGCAGCAGCAATGCTAGCGGCTCCTGCGCCGCGTCATACAAACAATCCGTGCCCAACCACTCACTCATAAGCAGGCCTTACCGTCATAGCGCAGCCTGCAACGCACGTAACTGGCTTCGTAGGGCATCAGCGAACACCACCTGAAATACATCCAGCGGTGGAGCGTCAATCACGGCAGCTACCACCGGCGCAGGCTGACTCACCGCCCAACAACCGATTACCGACTGTTGGGTTTGCATCAGGAAACGAATTGCTTGATCCCCCTCCAAACCAAATTCATTCTCTAACCGTCCGGCTAAATGGACAAACTGGGCCAATAAGGCCTGCTTGAACTCCCGTGCCTGGGGTTCATCCAAATTGTGCTCCAACACGGTATGCAGAATAGAGGTTAAGCGGCAAAATAAAGGCCGCCCGATTAACAACTCACTGATTGCCGCCCACAGCGGCTCCCCCTGAGCTAATGGCGCCACCACCATATCATCCAGCTCATTTAGATAGAGCGCCAAAAAAAGGGCTTCTTTGGAGGGGAAATACCGGTATAGCGCAGCTTTGGTAACACCGGACTGGCGAGCAATCGCCGCCAAACTAATGGCGTCGAACCGTTGTTCAGCAAAGAACATCGCCGCCGCCTCAAGAATTTGTGCACGCCGCTCCGCTTTCTGTTCCGGGGAGCGGGCACGTTGAAAGGGACAAGAATTCACGCCTGTAACAATCCAGCCAGTCGGTGCTTAATCATACGGCGTGCGAGCTTGCCGAGCCAGACCATCAGCACGTTGCTTAACCGGGGAAGCATGATGGTGCGATAGCGCCCGGCCAACGCCTTACTAACCCCGCATCGGTTCGCATGGTATACGCCTTGAAGAGCAAGGAATGAGCCGCTCTGGAACGCCGTAATAGACGCCACATTGATGAGGAAAACACCCCTCCCTGCCGACTTCCACACCTTGATTAACCGCATTCAATTGCGGCACCAACCGCCAAGTCAAATCCATCAACACAGTCACCGTTACCTGAACCATATCGAGCCCGTACTACAGCGCCGGCTCGCAAAATTTACCAATCGCTGAAATACGCCTTTTGACTAAACCCATCGGAAAAATAAAGAACCCTAGCCAACTAAACCGTGCCCCACAGGCTCAACTGCCCATGGGGCCCCGGCGGCACAAACCCACTGGTATCCAGCGACAGCGATTCGCGCGCGGCCAGCCCAGCACTGCGACAGGCGGAATCAAAACGCTGACGGAGTAAGTGTGACCAAGCACCTTGCCCACTCTGACGGTGATGCCAACGGCTATCGTAAATCGCTCCGCCGTGTAGATCCCGCATCACGGACATGACCTTATCCGCACGGTCTGGATAGTGCTCCTCTAGCCATTGCTGCCACAACGGCCCCACTTCGTGGGGCAAGCGCAGCACCACATAGCTCGCCTGCTGGGCACCGGCCATGGCCACCTGATGAACAATATCTTCCAGTTCGTGATCATTAATAAAAGGAATCACCGGCGCCACCAATACCGTCACCGGTACGCCGGCTCGGCTCAGTTCGCGCACCACTTTAAGTCGTTCCTTTCCCCCGCTGGCGCGAGGCTCCAGCTGGCCCTTAAGGCGGTTATCCAACGTGGTAACCGAGACAGCGACGCAAGCACGCCCTGCCCGCGCCATGGGCGCAATCAAGTCTAAATCTCGCAGCACTAAGGTGCTTTTGGTAATCAGGCTGAAAGGGTGCTGACAATCCACCAGCACCTGCATCAACTCGCGCGTAATGCGTCGCTCACGCTCAATGGGCTGGTAAGGGTCGGTCACGGAACCCAGTACAATCGGCCGGCAACGGTAGCTTGCCTTACGCAAACTATCGCGCAGCACTTCGGGGGCATTGTCCTTACAGAAAATTTCGCTCTCAAAATCCTGGCCGGGGGATAGGTCCACATAGGCATGATTGGGACGCGCATAGCAGTAGATGCAACCGTGCTCACACCCCCGATAAGGGTTGATACTCTGCTCAAAAGGCAGGTCCGGGCTGCGGTTGGTCATGATAATGCTGCTGGCTTTCTCACGGTGATAGCGAGTGGGCCGATTCACAGGCGGACTATTAGATTCAGAATGACTGACGGCAAAACGCCCTGGTCGCTGGCTGAGGGTTCCCCTATTCATTGCACGCATACACTTCACCTCTGCATGTACTGTCTTTTTGTACAGTATATGCAGAGGCCTACCAACTCAAGTGCAATCCGTGCGTTCCTCGACAAAAGGCCTACAAACTGCGCAACTTACGCAGCTCGCGCACACCCACCGCCAGCGTCATAAAGTCGTAGGGGCCTTCCGCTTGCAGGCTTTGCAAGCGATGTACGCCAAAGGCTACTTTTTGGCGCGACTTCTCCTCCCAAGCAGCAAATCTTGCCGCCGCTGTCTCGCCTGCGCACTCCAGTACTTTAGCGGCCACTTGCCGATGCAAACGGTAAGAGTCTTCTCGTAGATTAGCCCGGGCCAAGGCTTGCCAGCGATCCTGAACAGACAGATCGATAATCGATGACAATAGCCACAAAATATGCAGTTTATCGCCGACGAAGAAGTACACTTGCGCTGCAAGTTTCAACGGCACCTGAGCCTGAGAGGCAAGCTCTACAATATCCAGAGCACAGCCTAGCACCATGGTATTGGCTAGCATTTTCGCTTCTTTCTCGGGCACGCCATCGTCTTTCATGCCCTCCACAGCCTGATCCCATTCCTGCCGGTAACTGCCCGGCAGCACCTCGGGCAACATACTTTCCAGTTCAGCAATGGCCTGCCGGTAACGGGCCACAGCTTCCGCCACCGGACGGCGCCCCCACTTGTAATGAATCAGCCAAGTGGTCACGTGCTTCATCAGCCCGATTACGCGACCATAAAGCCGTAATTGCACCTGACTATCCACCCGCCCATCCAGCTCATCCACCGGCGCCCAATAAAGGTCCCCGTCAAAAACGGCATGAGCCATGACATAGGCCTTCACCAGCCGATGCAATGACAAACCATGCTCATCTGCGTAACGATGAACAAAAGCAAAGCCCACGCGATTAACCACTGCATTAGCCAGCACGGTGGCGATCAACTCCCGGCGCAAACCGTGATTAAGAAGATCATCACCAAACGACTCCACCAGTTCCCGCGGGAAGTAATGCAGCACATCTTGATCAAAAAAGGCATCGTCAGGCACATCCGATGCTAGCAAGGCATCGAACAAGGCATTCTTCGTATAGGACAACAGCACCGACAGCTCCGGGCGAGTCAGCCCTTTACCTCGGGTACGGCGCTCACTTAACCCTTCATCATCTGGCAAAAATTCCACCGCACGCACCAGCATCACCTGGCGCTCTAGTGTCCGCAGATGGTTAGCATGTTCATCCAGCCGCGACGCAGCGTTATATTCCAACAGGCTGAGCGCCAAGCTTTGCACGTAATTGTCACGCAATACGGCATCGGCTACATCGTCGGTCATGCGCACCAGTAAAGGGTCGCGGGTATCCCGATCCAGGCGCCCATCGCGCAGACGCTGGTTCAATGGAATCTTGATATTCACTTCCCGATCCGAGCTGTGCACGCCGGCGGAATTATCGATGGCGTCGGTATTAATGCGGCCACCTTTGAGAGCAAACTCAATACGGCCCAGCTGAGTGAGCCCCAGGTTGCCACCCTCACCCACAACCTGGCAGCGTAGATCCTTGCCGTTTATACGAATGGCATCGTTGGCTCTGTCGCCCACTTGGCCATGGCTTTCATTACTACCCTTCACATAAGTGCCGATACCGCCATTCCAGAGCAGCTCCACCGGCGCCTTGAGAATCGCCGTAATCAATTCCGCAGGCGTCAGCGTGCGCTCAGTAATCCCCAACGCCTCGCAAGCCCGCTCACTGAGCTCAATACTCTTGGCACGGCGCGACCAGACGCCCCCCCCTTCAGACATAGCCTCGCGATCGAAGTCATCCCAAGTGGCACCTTTGGTTGTAAACAGGCGTTGTCGTTCGACAAAAGTAGCGGCCGGGTCCGGGCTTGGGTCGATGAAAATATGCAGGTGATTGAACGCGGCAACTAGCTGAATCTGGTCTGATAGCAACATACCGTTGCCGAACACGTCCCCACCCATGTCACCAATGCCAACCACAGTGAAAGGCTCAGCCTGAATATCCTTGCCCTGTTCGCGAAAGTGGCGTTTTACGCTTTCCCAAGCACCGCGAGCAGTAATACCCATTTGCTTGTGGTCGTAACCCGCACTGCCACCTGAAGCAAACGCATCGCCCAGCCAGAAACCGTAATCGTCAGCCAGGCCATTGGCGATATCCGAGAACGTCGCAGTGCCTTTATCTGCGGCCACCACCAAATAGGGGTCATCTACGTCATGACGAACCACCTGATTCGGCGCCACGATCGTATCGCCCTCGCGGTTGTCGGTGATATCCAGAAGCCCGCGAATGAAATCTTTGTAACAGGCGATGCCTTGCTGCTGCCACGCCTCCCGGTCACTGGGCGTGCCGCCTTTCACTACAAAGCCACCCTTGGCACCCACCGGCACGATAATAGCGTTCTTAACCATCTGAGCTTTGACTAGGCCCAGCACTTCGGTGCGGAAATCCTCACGGCGGTCGGACCAACGCAGGCCGCCACGGGCCACAGGCCCACCACGCAAATGAATACCTTCCATGGTGGGCGAATAGACAAAGGTTTCGTACATAGGCAGCGGTGGCGGCAACTCGGAAACTTTCGTTGGGTCGAGCTTGAGGCTGACATAAGATTTGTCGTTGCCTCCTGCCGTTCGCTGATAGAAGTTAGTACGCAGCCCTGCTCTCACCACGCTCAAAAACGCCCGCAATACTCGGTCTGCATCCAGTGAAACTACGCTGTCCAGTTCTTGGGCCAAGCTCTGTGACAGTTTCACTCCTTCATGCTCACGGCGACTATCGCTTAACTGCGGGTCAAAACGGTTCTCAAAAAGCTGCACCAATAAATGGGCAATGCGTGCATGTTCCGCCAGTAACTCCTCCATGTAATTTTGAGAGAAGGGTAATCCTGTTTGAATCAGGTATTTTGTCAGCGTACGCAAACACACCACTTGGCGGGCATTTAGCCCTGCCAGCAACACCAGTCGATTAAGACCGTCATTTTCGGTATCGCCATTCCAACATTGCAGAAAAGCCTGTTCGAAATAACGTTTCTGTTGCACCGGCCCCAAACAGCAGTCCCCGTTGACTTGCACATCAAAAACCTGAATCCAGCGGGGCTCACCGCCGCGAGGAGTCACCTGGGTGGGGTTCTGGCGCACGACTCGCAGGCCAAAATTCTCCAGCGCCGGCAGCACAGCGGATAATTCAATGGGATTATTCAAACTGTACAGGCGCAAACTGGTTGGACACGCCGCACCATCCGCATCGGAAACAGTCAAACAGGGCAACACAGGCTGGTCCGCTCTCAGCTGAATCAAGTACTGCAAGTCTGCGGCAGCTTCCACAGCGCTGTAGGCTTCCCGATAACTTAAAGGAAAGGCTTCTCTATACTGCAACGCCAACGTAGCACCGTCACCGGCCCGGGGGCCCATCTCCTCGCACTCGTCATTCTGGTCACTGGTTTTGCGTAACACTTCCCCTAGCTGATCAGACCAAGAGCGGGTGATCTCGATCAACCGCTCCTCTACCTGGTTATCGTTCATTGCCAGCTGCATGCCCTGAGGGATGCGCACAATACAATGAATCCGAGCCAGCCCTTCACGGAGAAAATCCACCGTACGTTCCACCGAGCGGCCATTACACAATGTCATCAGCTCAGCCGTCACCTTGTCGCGCAGTTCCGGGGAATAACGCTCGCGGCTTAGGTAAATCATGCAGGAATAAAAACGTCCGTAACGGTCTCGACGCACGAAAACCCGCAAATGGTGACGATCACGCAGGGCACGAATACCCATGCAAATGTCATACAGCTCTTGCTCGCTACACTGAAATAATTCATCACGGGGCAGTTGGTAAATAATGTCGCGCAGGTGCTTGCCGGAGTGCGAGCGACCTGGCAAACGAGAACGCTCCAGCACGTAATTCACCTTGCGGCGAATCAATGGAATATCCCGGGGCCGGTTGATATAGGCATCAAGGGAAAGCAAACCGATATAGCGGTCGGTGCCTTCAACGCAACCGTCTGCAGCCAAACGTTTTACCGAAACCACATCCATGTAGTGAGGATGATGAATATGCGAACGCACATTGGCTTTGGTGACAACCACTAGGCGACCATGGCGGATGTATTTGGCCATTTCTTCATTCGGTGCAATAAATTCATCCGCATTGGCATAGGGGCTATTCGGGCGGGCCAGACCAAGCCCTGCAGCATTATCCAGGTGCAACTGGATGCCCCCCTCCATATCTTTTGCTTCAGAGCGGGCATAACCAAGAAAGGTAAAGTGCTCTTCAGACAACCATTCAATAAACTCTTTTGCTTCCTGTAGCTCCTGTTGGTCTCGATTAGGATAACTGGCCGATAAATTAGCCTGGGTCGCGCTAAGGTTATTGAGCATGGGCTCGAAATCTTCCACCACCACACGCAAGTCATCGAGCACACGTTCAAGAATAGCCTGCAAGTTGGCGTAATCCTTATCCTCGCCCAGCGGTTCGAATTCCACATAGATCATGGATTCAGCGGGCTGCTCACCGTCACCGACACCAACCACCTGGGTGAGATGCCCATGGGCATCGCGGCGCATCTGAATCACCGGATGCACAGTCCAGTCAATAGCCGTACCCGCATCACGCACGGCCATAGCCACGGAATCCACCAAGAACGGCACATCATCGGTAACAGTGCGTAGTGCAGCAAGCCCACCGGGGTGGCAAGGGGGTTTCAAGTGGATAAGGGTTTCGCCGGGGTGGCGTTGGAGTGTCATCAACCAGTGCTGCTGGGCGATTTGAAAAAGCGCCTCAGGGGAGCGAGCGGTCAGTGCAGCAAGGCTGCTCATTTCATAATAGGCAGTGAGAAAACTGCGAAAAAGAGACTGTTGATCAGCGCCGATGTGAGCCGTCACCAGCCCTTCCAGCTGGGCCTGCAATAGCGCTTCGCGTTGAGCGACCTCATACTGCATCAAAACCTCCGGCGTCCTTATACTACGAAACGTATCGAGTAAAACCGAAGCACGTGGCCAACCACGACCTTCAAGCTCTCCTAGGCCCGCCGGGCACACGCACAGGCCTTTTCGCTCACTCTATACCCCCGGTAGCAATGAATGCCAGCCTGGCTTTTCATGTCGTAGAACCACGCTCAAGCTCTCCGCTCATTCTTTAAGGAATGCCAATCTGAGAGCGCCGTCATACTCGACAAACGCCCCGGCCTAATTAAACGAAACGGCGTGGCCGCCCGCTAATAGCGGCCACAGGGGCAGACGGCAAGGCCTAAAAGACCTTAGAAGAAAGGAGGAGAAAAGAGGCGAGAAACTACTGCATCGATTCCTGCTGCACTAACACCCATGGCGGCAGCACCACGGTCCACAGAGCTTTGTCTTCGGCGAACCAGGCTTGTGCCTGCTCATCGCTCACCTTGTCAACCTGCGTCTTGTCACGCCACAGAGCAATCAGTTCTGCCTGATCTTCTGAAAATGCCAGCGCGACCTCAATCAGATCTAACTCTGGCGCCACATAGATCGTCTGGCCACGGGCAAAGAAGGGCTGCAGCTCTTTCCAGCTAGCTTTTGCGGTTTCGTGGTTGAGTTTAGCTTTGAGGATTTCCCGCTGTTCTACTTGCTCAGACATGACCGACTCCTGCAATGAAGCGATGCATTATCGAGGTTCTGCTGCGGGCAATCAAAGGGAGAAAAAAAGACGCCCGCCATTTGGGGGTGGCGGACGTAAGCTGTACCGGGTCGAAATCGAACATCCGTGTTCCATCGCGTCCTTGCGAGATCCACTTTAGGCAAATCAGCCAACGCTAATAAGGTAAAAAAACGCCAATCCCTGTAAGCTTTTCGCCATATAACGCAAAGGGCAGGTATTTCTGCCCAACACAGCCTGCGTTACCACTCGATAGTTCGACTTGCCTCCGGTACTGCCCGGTTTCGGCGATCGAACAGAGCAAACTGAGCCCCCTTGTCATCAAATGACACCACCGAAAACGCATTGTTGCTGAAAACCTCCCCCGGCACGCTGACATGCCCTAAGGGCCGTCCCCAACCGCTATACAGCAACCCCGGCACCCGAATCATTGGACGATACCAACGAAACGCGAATAGCGCGGTGGGCCAAAACAACCCCGAACAGGTCCAACTGTGCACCTTCTTGCCCCCATTCAAGGTCAGGCTAGCGTACAGAGAGGCATGCACATCACCGCTGAGCACCACCAGTTTTTGGCTCGCGCTTTTTGCCATGGCCGACAACAAGCGCTGGCGCTGATGACGAAAGCCTTCCCAGGCATCCTTACCCTGAAAGGGACGGCGTTGTTCAGGAAACATAACAACGGAGGTCACCAAAACCTTGATGCGATCAGGATCACGATCTAGCCATTCGACAAACGCCTGCTCCTGCACCTCGCTGATCATCTTGCGCTGCCAGGGCCAGCGGCTTAGAACCCGCTCGGTACGCACATCCATCACAAAGAAATCCGCCGGGCCACGGGAAAAGGTATACCAGAATTTATCGGGATCGCGGTCCAAATAGGTGCCGGCCTGATTCAAGGGAGCAGCCGGAGAATGGGACGCTTGGTAAATCTGATAGGCCTTGATCGCAGCCGGATACTTGTTGGTCCACCGATCGGCATCCGCCTTGGCTGGCCAGTTATTCTCGATTTCATGATCATCAAGGATCATGTAGCTATTAGTTTCCCTTAGCAGTTTCGCCAAATGTGGCTGAGAAAAACTGGTCCGATAGAGAGAATCGAAATCATCAGGGGTGGTAGCGGCACCAATGCTATACAGGGCATCGGCATAGACCTGATCGCCACCGAAGAGCACAAAATCCAGATTGTGTTGCTCCGCCTGGGCCGACATTTCTGCAAAAATTTTGTCCGCGCGATCATCCTGAATAATGCCATCCAGCCCTACAAACCGGTAACAACAGGAACCGAACAGGAAGGTAGTCTGATTCGCCGTTGGCTGATGGGTAGAAAAGCGCCCCGTATCCACACCATGCCAATCCAACGGTGTCTGTTCTTCCGAGCGCACCCAACCTGCCTGATATTGATAGCAGGCCCCCGGTTTTAGCTTATTGATTACCACGACCCCGGACCCGTCAAAATTACCATTGAGGCGGAATCGTCGGGGTTCAGACCAACGTTCTTCGCCCAGCTCACGCCAACGCACCCGCCCCCACATGAATTTGTTCCCGGCTCCTAGCTCTCCTTTGGGCAATGCCCCGAAAAGACGCACATGAGACTCCCCGGACTCACCGGTAATAGGGCCAACCGAAAAACGGTTTACTATTGCTACCATGGGTTATTCTCCCGCTGCATTGAGCCCCCCGGCTCACGCTGCTAGCATCACTGAAAAGAGGTGAGATCCCCCCTTCATCCACTGATGGATATAGACACTTTGTTCAACGACTCGAAAGCCACCCTGTTGTTGCTTGTCGCTTTTTTATCAGTCTGTCTGTCCACACTGGCATCCGCCAATGGACCGGACACCCAGATTATTGGCGAACAACAAGAGCACCTACACCCTTATAAGGGCCTGTATTCCTTTTGTACGCCTGCGGATCAATCACCAGACATTACTGACATTCTTCAACGCCGAGACCTACCATGGCAACCTACCGGTGCCGGCGTACCGAATTTAGGCTTTATCAGGGATCATTGCTGGTTCCGTTTCTCAGTTCGCAACCTTAATCAGTTCCATAGTGCCTGGCAGCTGGAAATCGACTACGCCATGCTCGGCGAAATCGATGTTTACCAAATTGATGCCGGCGGTAATCTGGTTGCCCATTTCCAGGCAGGCATGGACCGTGACTTTTCAGTGCGCCCAGGCACCGCCCCCAAGCCAGCCTTCCCGCTTACCCTACCGGCCGGCACCGACAGCGACATCCTGCTCAAGGTTTCCTCTGCACACAGCATTCAGTTACCGCTGGAGTTGATGACGCAAGAAAACTACAACGCCTCCACGCAAACACAAAGCATAGTGCAAGGCATTTTCTTCGGCGGCATGCTGGTGATGATTCTTTATAACCTGTCGCTGTTCTTTTCCATCCGCGAAAAAGTCTACCTGCTATATGTATGCTGGTCCGCCGTTGTCACCCTGTTCATGGCAGTCCTGCATGGCTATGCCCAGCGTTATTTGTGGCCGCACTCTATCCTGATCAGCCAGTACATCATTCATTACCTGCTACCCTTAGTGGCACTGCTACCGCCTCTGCTTGCCCTGCATTTTTTATCATTACAGGAAAAATCCCCTCGCCTTGCCGTGTGGCTGCGGATCTTGATCGGCATAGGCACGATACTATTTCTAGCGACCCCCTTTACCAGCCGCACTTTCCTAATACCGATTTCCGCTAGTGCTATTTTGCTGATGGATTTCAGCATTTTTCTCATCGGCCTAATTCGCACCCGAGCCGGCGATCCGGACGCGCGTATTTTCACCCTGGCTTGGTTCTGCTTTATTGTCGGTGCGGCGACTATTGCGCTGAATAAATATGGCCTAATCCCGCGCAACATACTGACCGAAAACCTAATGCAAATCGGTGTTTTCTTGGAGGTCGTGCTGCTTTCACTGGCCTTAGCCCGGCGCATCAATCGCTTGAAAGAGGCCCACTCCAACTCCGTTCGCGACCGCGCCATCGCAGAAATGGAAGCGTTTAAGGCTGGGGCCAGAAACCACGCTAAAAGTGAATTTCTAGCGACGATGAGTCATGAAATTCGTACCCCCATGAACGGAATTATGGGCATGACTGATCTGTTGCGTCGCACCGACATGACCCAACAACAGGAGCAATATGTCGGCACCATCTACCAATCGACCCAGTCGCTGCTAAGAGTCATCAACGACATTCTTGATTACTCTAAAATTGAGTCCGGCAAACTCGAACTGGACTACCGCTCTATCGCGTTAGAAAACATCGTCGATGACTGTGTTCGCTTGTTTGCACTGCACTCCAGTGAAAAGGGCCTACCGCTCTATATCCACATTGATAGCCGCGTCCCTGAGCGCATCAAAACCGACCCCATTCGCCTCAAGCAAATCATTACTAATCTGCTCAGCAATGCCTTCAAGTGCACCGATCGGGGCCACATTGCCCTGCATGTAAACTTGAAACAACCCCCCAATAACAAGGGGGTATGCATGCTGATGATCGAAGTAGTCGATACAGGGATAGGTTTGGATGAAGGGCAGCAATCATCGCTGTTCCAAGCATTTACGGACCTGTCAGCCAAAACTAAACACAATGGTGCCGGCCTTGGGCTGGTAATCTGCAAACGGTTGATCGAACTACTAGGCGGGGAAATTGGTGTCTCCAGCTCCCTAGGCCGCGGCGCCACGTTCTGGATATCACTGCCCGTAGAGGTGGAAACTAATCAAAGAAAACCGGTTTTGGAAAATCGCAAGGCCGTCATTATTTCTAGTTCCGCACCACAACTACTCAGCCTGTCTCAGATGCTTAGCCGCTGGGGGGCTAAAACGTTGGAATATCGCAACGTCGCTGCGGCGCTGAACCCTGCCAACCCTAGCCAAGCCGTGGATTATCTTATCGCTGAATTGCCGGTCCTAGAAAACCCGCAAAACGTTGAGCAACTTCGTGCCCAATTCGATAACCCCGCGCTGATATTGCTGCACCCTACAGGTCAGCCTCTCAGTGACAATCTACCGGAAAATCTGCTGCTGATAGAAACGCCGTTTTCCTGCCAGGCACTCAAGCGCAGCCTGCTAACTGGCCCCGACGAAAACAGGGCCTTTACAGAAAAACGCGCGCCCTTAATCTGCCTGGACCAAGCCAATATACTCAAAGTAATCGTGGCGGAAGACAATGCGGTGAACCAGCTGGTGATCGACAGCATTCTCAAATCACTGGGTATTCATGCCACCCTGGTTAGTGATGGAGAGCAAGCCCTCGAGCTGGTGCGCAACCGGCCAAATCACTGGGATATCATATTCATGGATTGTGAAATGCCCATCATGGATGGCTATCAAGCCAGCCGGGAAATTCGAGCACTCGAAGCCGAACATGAAGCACAGCCCCATTGCTGGATCATCGCCCTGTCAGCCCATGCCACCGGGGACTATGTGCAAAAAGCCCGTGATGCCGGGGTAGACGATTACCTCAGTAAACCGGTTTCCCAGCAACAGGTGCGTGACGCCCTAAAACGCGGGCAGGTCCCCAAGGGCACTCGCTAATTGCCATACCTGCCTGAGAGACGAAAGCTAACCACAAGCGGTTCTCTCAGGCACGGTGATTCCCCCCACGCACACGAAACATACCTGCGATTGCCTGCCATTAAATGCCCACCGGCGCCCCTGTTCCCAGGGCCCAGGTTTCACCGCGAATATCACAGGATGAAAAACCCCGGCAGCACCCGTATCATAGGCCACCCATTTTTTGGAAATTGATGCCGTTCCCATGAGTGACACTCCCCGCAAGATACTGGTCACCAGTGCCCTTCCCTACGCCAATGGCCCTATTCATCTCGGCCATTTGCTGGAATACATTCAAACGGACATCTGGGTTCGCTTCCAGAAACTCCGTGGCCAGCAATGCATCTATGTGTGTGCTGACGACGCCCATGGCACCGCCATCATGCTCAAGGCCGAGGAAAACGGCGTCACCCCGGAACAGCAAATCGCCCAGGTGAAAGCCGACCACGAGCGTGATTTCGCCGATTTCCAAGTAAACTTCGACAACTACTACAGCACCCACAGCCCCGAAAACCGGGCGCTGTCGGAAATGGTATTCCAGCGCAACAAAGATGCGGGCTACATTCTGGAAAAAACCATCACCCAGCTGTATGACCCGCAGAAAGGCATGTTCCTGGCCGATCGCTTCGTTAAGGGCACCTGCCCCAAATGCAAAAGCGAAGACCAGTACGGCGATAACTGCGAAGTGTGCGGCGCCACCTATACCCCTGCGGAGCTGATTGAGCCCTATTCTTCCGTCAGTGGCGCCACCCCGGTGGAAAAAGAAACCACCCAACTGTTCTTCGACCTGCCCAAGTTCGAAGCCCTGCTGCGCGAGTGGACCCGCTCCGGCGCCCTGCAGGAACAGGTCGCCAACAAACTGCAGGAATGGATTGAAGACCTGCAGCCCTGGGATATTTCCCGTGAAGCGCCTTACTTCGGCTTCGAGATCCCCGGCTACCCGGGCAAGTATTTCTATGTGTGGCTCGATGCCCCCATTGGCTACATGGCCAGCTTCCAGAATTACTGCGACCGTGAAGGGCTCAGCTTCGACGATTACTGGGGCAAAGAATCCACCGCCGAGCTGTACCACTTTATCGGCAAGGACATCATCAATTTCCACGGTTTGTTCTGGCCCGCCATGCTAGACGGCGCCGGCTTGCGCAAGCCCACTGCCATCTACAGCCACGGCTTCGTCACCGTGAACGGCGCCAAGATGTCCAAGTCCCGTGGCACCTTTATCAAGGCCCGCACCTATCTGGATCACCTGAGCCCGGAATACCTGCGTTACTATTTCGCCGCCAAGCTCTCCAGCCGCGTGGACGATTTCGACCTGAACCTGGAAGACTTTGCCCAGCGAGTGAATTCCGACCTGGTGGGCAAACTGGTCAATATCGCCAGCCGTACCGGTAACTTCGTCAAGAAGTTCGGCGGCACACTCAGCACCGAGCTAGACAACATGATGCTGGTGCGCGAAGTGCAGGAAGCAGGCCCGCGCATTGCCGATTTCTACGAGAAGCGCGAATTCGGCAAAGCCATGCGTGAAATTATGGCCCTGGCCGATCACGCCAACGTCTACATCGCCGACAAGGCTCCCTGGAGCCTCTCTAAGGAAGAAGGCAAAGAGCAGGAAGTGTTGGCTATATGCAGCACCGCCATTAACGTCTTCCGGCTGCTGGTGATCTACCTGAAACCGGTTTTGCCCGCGTTGGCCGAACGCGCCGAAGCCTTCATGCAGGTGGAGCCGCTCACCTGGGCGGATTCGGAGCAACTGTTACTCGGCCATGAGATTGCCAAGTTCAAGCCTCTGCTCAGCCGTGTGGATATGGCACAGGTAGAATCCATGCTCGAAGATTCCAAAGAAAGCACACCGGCCCCCGCTGCCGCCAAGCCTAAAAAGGCCGCCACGCAAAAAGCAGACGCAGCCGACAATGACGAAACCATCAGCATCGATGATTTCCTCAAGGTGAAATTGCGCGTGGCCCGCGTGGCCAAGGCCGCGCACGTAGACGGTGCCGACAAGTTGTTGCAGCTAACGCTGGACGTAGGCGAGCTGGGTCAACGCAATGTGTTTGCCGGCATCAAGGCCCGTTACGCACCGGAGGAGCTGGAAGGCAAGCTGGTCGTATTGGTGGCCAACCTGGCACCACGGAAAATGAAATTCGGCATTTCCGAAGGCATGGTGCTGGCCGCCGGCCCCGGCGGAGATGATATTCATATTCTCAGCCCCGACAGCGGCGCCGAACCCGGCATGGAAGTGCGTTAAATAGACGTACGCTAATTGGCGACATAAAAAAACCGGCCACCGCCGGTTTTTTTATGTCTATCTAAAATCAAATCACCGCAGAATGTTGGGCAGAGTGTCGGGTTACGGCTGCGCCTAACACGACCTACCAGTGCACGCGGGGAATATCGTGTAAGTAGGTCGAATTAGCCTGAAAGGCGTAATCCGGCATTAAGCTTCAAACTCAATTCAACGTCGCCAAGTGCTCCCGCAGCGTCGCCTCATCTTCAATGGTAATCCGCCCGTAACCCAGCGTAATCAGCCCCTGTGCCTCAAAGTTTTTTAGCGTCCGGTGCACACCCTGGCGGGTCATGCCCATCATATTGGCAATGTGTTCGCGGGTCAGGCGCACCGTCACCGGTCCGCCCTCCGGCTTGCCGCCACGCTGCATTTGCGACAGAAACAACAGACGCTGCCCTATTCTCGCCTGGGTGCCACGCAAGGCGTCTTCTTCAATCATGGAAATGGCAGACCACAGGCGTTGGCTAATCAGATCCAGCACCACCGGATAGCTTTGCGGGTAACGTTGCAGCAAGTCACGGAAATAAGGGCCCGGCACCTCCACCAGCACGGCGGCCTCCTGTGCCGTGGCCCCATAGACGCGCCCAGCCCCCGGGGAAAACACCGCGTCGCCAAACCAGGTGCCGCGGTCAAATATAATCAACACCGCTTCCTGGCCCTGTGCATTCACTGAACTAATCCGCACCTGGCCCTCGGCAATCACACACAGATTGGACTGAGGTTCGCCCTTTTCATAAATCGGCTGATGGGCTTGAAACGCCCGCACACGTGCATGCCGCGCCGCTTCATGCAGCGCCTCGTCCGGGAAACCCGCCAATAAGGGGCAGTGCCGCAGCACCGTATACGCATCCGTCATGGCCCAATTGTAAACCAGTTGACAGTTTTCCCCCTAACCCCCGGCCTACACTCGAGGGAGTAAAAAAACAGACCACATCATAAGGGGCACCCCCCCAGATAAGCCCCACATAACGGGAGAGCGCTACATGAACAGCCAGGTCACTCTTAACCCAGCTACCATCCCCTCCAAAAAAAGCGCCGTCAGCGCCGAAGAATGGCAGCTGCGCGTGGATCTCGCCGCCGCCTACCGGCTCATTGCCCTGCACGGCTGGGATGATCTTATCTTTACCCACCTATCCGCCCGCCTACCCGGCGACGAGCACCATTTCCTGATCAACCCCTATGGCATGATGTTCGACGAGATCACCGCATCCAGCCTGGTGCGGGTAGATCAGGAAGGAAACAAGCTCGACGACAGCGATTACGACATCAACCCGGCCGGTTTTACCATCCACAGCGCTATCCATGCAGTGCGCGATGATGCTGCCTGCGTCATGCACACCCACACCACCGCTGGCGTCGCCGTATCCGCCCAGCAGGAAGGGTTGCTGGCCCTATCGCAACAAAGCCTGTTTCCGCTGGCCAGCCTTGCCTACCACGACTACGAAGGCGTAGCCCTGCGCGACGATGAGAAAGCCCGCCTGCAAGCCGACTTGGGCGACGCCAACTTCATGATCCTGCGTAACCATGGCCTGCTCACCGTGGGCAGCACCATCGCCGATACCTTTCTGAGCATGTTCATCTTGCAGCGGGCCTGTGAAATCCAGGTGCAAGCCCTGTCTGGCAACCGCCCGCTGACCCCGATCCCCGCCGGCATCGTCGACACCATCAAGCAACAGGCGGCACAGGTCACCAAGGGCATGGGCGGCAACCTTGCGTGGCCCGGCCTGCTGCGCAAGCTGGATCGCAACAACCCCGGTTACGCAGAATAAGGAGCGCACCGTGGATGACATGACCGCACCCCGCGCCGACTTTACTCACATGAAGGAGGGCACCGGCGAGGACTGGCAGATCATTGCCAAATCCTTCGGTGAATTCAGCAAAGGCCTGCCCAATCGCATCATCACTCACCTGCGCCTGCTGGAAGGCGACTTCGGCGGCTTCAAGATCGACCGCTTCCAGCACTGCCTGCAAACCGCCACCTTGGCCCATCGCGACGGCAAAGATGACGAATATGTGGTCTGCGCATTGCTGCACGACATCGGCGATACCCTCGGCACCTTCAACCACGCGGACGTGGCCGCCGTGCTGTTAGAGCCTTTCGTCAGCGAGGCCAACCACTGGATGGTGAAACACCACGCCATCTTCCAAGGCTACTATTTCTTCCACTACCTGGGCATGAATCGCGACATGCGCGAGAACTTCAAAGATCACCCGCACTATCGGCAAACCCTGGAGTTCGTCAGCAAATACGATTCGCCGGCATTCGACCCGGAGGGAGAAACCCTGCCACTGGATTACTTTGAACCCATGCTGCGCAAGGTTTTTGCCGAGCCGCGTAAGTCACTCTATAAAGAAGCCATGGCGGAGCAAGGCTAGCCAGAACCTAACCACCCTCTTTGCCGTTTACCCCACCGTTTAACGGCAAAGAGGGATATCTTCACAAAACACCAACCAAACAAACGTTTCTTCAGGAAAACACACCCTTACCCGTTATTTACTCTAATCACCGTGCATCACCTCTGCGCCTGTCCCCTTCAGGCCAAAAAATCCGCATGTCCTATCCTCGTTCTTTCTTGCCATTGCCAGCAGTACGCTATAACCCCAATGTATACAGATAATTAAATGTCTTTTTAGAGGTGCGAAATGGCGCGGTCACTGGAGGCACTTTGGGAAAAAGTTCACGCCCAAAAAAGTCGGATTCCCTCTCTCTATGGTGATATTGATTTCGATGTCACACCGGAGCGCTTTACCGATGACATCAAAACCCGCAGCGCCTTGCCGGAATCTTTTTCTCGCAAATACCGCGCCGGCATTCTTGCGGACAAAGAAAAAGTCGAACGGGCACGGGCCTACACCCTGCTTGGCGACACCGTGTCTGATGCTTATGCCGCGTTGATGCCGCAATACGGGTTTCGCCACCTGATCACCATGCTCAAAAAAGCCTGCGATGAAGGGCTGGAAGCCGTGGACAATGCACCCCAGGAATTGATCGATTTTATCTCTGCCATGGAATCCACCCCGCACTGGGTAGACATGGACCTTGTCCGTGAAGGGGCGCGCCTGAGCCGCAATCAAATGGCCAACTTGGCGCCCTACGTGATTCGCGGTGCCTTTGTGGCCACCTTCATGAACAAATACTCCGGCCTGCCCATGGCCATCACCGGCACCTTGGCCAACGAGTCGGTAAACCAGCGCATCAACGAAACCGCCAGTTTCTTCACCACCGCCACCCTCCCCGGCTCACTTGAACGGTTCGGCCCCGGCTTCAAAGCCGCGGCCATGGTCCGTCTGATGCATTCCATGGTGCGCTTCAACATCATCAAACGCGCCACCATCGACAAGGGCGGCCCTTGGGACCCGGCGGTATATGGCATTCCTATTCCCCAAGTAGACCAAATGCCCGCCGGCACCATGCCCGCCTACCTCACGGCCTTCAGGGCACTGCGTAAAGGCCGTAAACAGTTCACCGCCAACGAGCGAGCCATTGTCGAACTGTCACGCTACCAGTGCTTTTTACTTGGCTTGCCCGAAGAACTGCTGCCCGCCGAAGCACCAGAGATCATCAACACCATGCTCACCTACTCCGGCACCCTGCGCGAAGGCTACGATGACGAAACCTGCGGCGAACTCACCCGCGCCACCATGTCCGTTTACCGAGGAAAAAACAAAAAACTTCTCAGCAAAGCGCACAACCTGGTTGAGCGCAGCTTTTCTAAAGTCTTCTTCACCCAGGCCTTTCTGGGCCGTAAAGACAAATCAAAAGCACAAGAAATGGGCGTGGAACCCCACCTGATCGACTATGCCCTGTTTACTGTGGGCAACCTGTTGGTACTCCCCCGCCTCATCGCCTACCGAACCCTGCAAGACATACCGGTAGCCAACAAGATAGCGGATAAAATACTGGTAAAGAGAATCAAGGAATTACTGGTGGAATACGGCCACGCGGAATACACCACCGACGCCAATCAGTACGCCCCAACAACACAGGAAATCACATAAGAAAGCGCGGCCTGAAAGGTGCGCAGGTGCCGGGTTACGGCTACGCCTAACTCGGCCTACACATTCTCAACAGGCCGTAATTCACCCAAGGGCTCAGAGAGCCAGAAAGGCGTAACCTGATCACCTTTATCGACAGCCGAAAATTCCGGGAAGGGGATATGCTTAACATCTCCAATTCCGGGGTCAGCTTTTTCAGGGGTTCTTGTATCGGGGCATATGCCACCTCCTCTGATTAAGAGAAGGTGGCCACTAAAGCGGGGGAACTACAGCGTCCTAATTGACGCGCTTGTTAGGCCTGACTTGCTCAAAAGAAAGGTTCCTCAATAAGCTCAGATCTGTTGACCTTGATTTTCATTGAGTACTTTTCGTTAATATTATTTACCAAATGAATAAACCATTCAGGCGCATGGGGTGAAACAAAAACGTCTTCAATAAGGAGATCTAGATCACAGGGAATAAGCCTTCCCTCTTCCTTGCACTTCATCTCTGTTAAAAGCGCTCTAACTTCTCTTTCATGCTCAAAAGATTTTCTTTTTCGCCAAAAAGCATCATTTGGCCCGGCATAGTTTTTATTAAGATCTATATATTGAACTCGTCCAATATTTATAGAAGGGTCACGACCAAGTGATTCATACAATCCCTTGTAAGATGTTCGTATTGCAACTGCGTTAGCAAGGAAGCTGGTGTATAGACGCCACATGGCCTCAGATTCATATTCGCTTTCATGCCAGCAATTTACAAATGTTATTTTCTTGTGTGCTTCTCCGCCCGTCTCCATTTCTTTTAGTAAGCGCTGAGCATCTTTTTCAATTTCCTCTTCGGAAAGCTCACACACATGCCCTTCAGGGGGATTCATAATTGCACTTCTGAAGAATTCTAAATAATGATAGTCCCATCGTTCTTTGTTCTTTCTTATTCCTTTGGCGCCTTCGAACATGTCTTCGAAACAATCTGTACGCGTGAAGTAAATTGCCTTGGAAGATAACAAGCTTACATATTTTGTGAAATCCATGTACCTCCAAAGTTTTGTTTCTTTATCTGGTATTTCATATGGTCTTGGAGTGAAGTAATGTCTGCTTGCAGTTTCTTTGAGGCTGTCAGAGCAACCATCACAGACATATAACGGCTCATCATTTTGACCATACCCTAAATGCGAAGTATCTCCTTTTTTAAACAAATATCCACAGGCTACGCAGCTATCATGATTTTCAAATGAAAGCCTGCGTAATTCCGTAGTTAATCTGTGAGTCATTTCTTGCATAGTTCACCAATAGGCCTAACGCCTTGCTAAGCGGAAGTTAATGGTTGGCTATAATCGCGAAGCAGTGGCCAACTGTTAATTTTCCGTTTAAGAAACATGTTAGGCATTATTTACTAGCAGGCATTTCAACTACAGATGCCTTCAATGTGTTATTTATCCAATTAACGCCTTCTAGCGTTAATTTATAATTAATGCCATTTTCAGAAAATGACCAAGAAGAACCTGGTTTTACACCACTTAAATCTAAGTTACCTTTGCCTGGAATACTGAGGACACCTGTTGCTGTGAATTTAGGTGATATATCTGATACGCCTATTGTTGCACGAGTTTTAGGGTCAACAAATGAACTCCCTCTGAGAAACTCACTACTAAATTGATAAGGTAATGGAGAAGCTTCGGCTGGGGAAGTTATAGGTGATGTATTTGATTTACTATCATTACTTGATTTAGCAATGCTTGCTAAAGCAGCATCTTTTAATTTAGCATTAAGATTTTTTATTTCTTGCTCAAGAGACGGAAAGCTTTTGGGGTCTTGGCCTAACCACTTAAGGTATCGTTCGTTATCGCTTCTTAGGGCTGTAATATCAGACTCTAATACTGATATTTTAGCCTTATATTGTTCAGCAACAGCTTTTTCATTATTAATTTGTGCTGTAGCACTTTCAGATTGTGCTTTGTAAAAGTTAATTTTATTTTCATCAAGAACAAAAGTGGTAAAAACAATAGTTGTTGTGGCTACTAAAGCGGTATGCCCAATAATTGTAAAAATCGGATGTTCTTGAAACCAATTTGACATGCGTAATCCTTATAATGCCTAACGACAGGCGTAACCGGACCCATAAAGCAGAGCGACGAAGGAGTGGCGCTTTATGGCGTCCGAGTTTACGCCATTGTTAGCTCACGTAGTTTCTTGTGTACCAAAAATGGTATAAGTTCCAGAAATATCAAATTCGCCAGTGTCACCGAATCCTACAATGCTGACTTCTATTTTCCTGCCATATAAGTCAATACTATTAGCTTCAAAAAAAATGGCGTCAGCATTTGTGCTAGCTCTTTTGATCACTTCGCCATCTACGATAATCTTTAAGTAGCATAGTGCTGCGGTCTTGGTTTCTATATTCTCGGGAGGGGTGCGAAGATCGTTCGTCTTATAATCAACTTGTTTTATATTCTGCGGTGTAATCTTGTCTACATATATTCTCACTAACTCAGGATTCTCAAGTTCTATTATTGGAGTTGATTTTTCTAGATTTGCCAATTTTGTATTTGCTAACATTCGCCACTGTTCTGTTTGTGACTTATAACCGTCTTCATTTTCGAAAAAGTAAACCCCCCACGCACCCGATATAGAGTGGTTAATACCATGAATTTCAATTGAATTTGCTTCAACCACAAATGTGGTGGCTCTTTCAAATTGCATAGGTTGGCCGTTCCAGCCATTTAGTCTTTTACCGTCTATGTAGATATTCCACCAAGCTACCGGCATGTTTTCTATACCTAAGTGGCGCAAAGTGTATCTTCGCGCTCCCTGGTCGCTTGGAGTATTTACGAGAGTAACTAGATTTGGTTCTAACAGCCATTTTCCATTCATTGGGAAACCTCTTATTTTCAAAAGCTAACAGCGTATTCACTCGAACGATTCGACATATCTTTTTTCGACATATTTCTTAACGGGCTACCGTATATAATTCTGATAAACCCATAACATTTAGCACCTTACCCAAGAAGTGAGAATCTTTCCCATCTGAAAAAACTCGAACGAGCGGCCTATTTCCGGGGACTCCATGCACATTTAAGTCGCAATCCGAACTAAAGATCAATGACTTAGCGAATCTTGAGATATCACCTACACGCATTTCGCCCCATTCTGTTGAGCACGGGTTCCCATTGATTCGGCCTGGGGGAGCTGATTGCTCGTGAAGGAAAAGGAAACAAGGATCGAGTCACTGTACTTTCCAGCCAGTGACATGGCGGCTGAGACTTCAGATAAATATAGCCACCTGCTATTACAAGCAGTGAACAATTTCGGCGTCAGATATTGCCTTTTTCCCCTTGGGGCACGGGGCAAGACATGCCCCTCGCGTGCTTTTGTATTTCCGAATCTTCTGCGCTTTTTTCGCGTCTTATTTTCTGGATAAAACCAGCGTGGTGAGCTTGACCAGAAGATAGGATGAAAAGACAAGAAAAACCCAGAACGCAAAATATGGATAGATAGCCGGAGAAGCCAAATAATCGCATCCCTGCTGACATGTGACAGCGTAATAAATGCCTGATAACAGGCACGTAATCCCTGAGCCAATAAGCCCAATGAAATACAAAAGTGGCTTTTTCAAGTTAAGCATCCATTAATGTAGCGTAATCAGAACCCTATAAGCGGTTCCCCTTTAGCTCAACCGTTTCCCTATTAGCACCCTGTTGTTGATGATGACCGACGAAACGGCCTGGCATAACAGCCCTTTGTGGTGCCATAGCCAAGTTGCTACACAGAGCTCAAAGCAAGGTTGCGTTGAAAGCAGGTCAACGCCAGTGATACTCGGGCTTTTCTACCCCTCAGGGGAAAACTGCCCCGTTTCCAAAAACACCTTTACCTGCTCAATCACCGCGCCGTTTCGCATCATGAACGGATGCGTCACCGGCAATACCAAATGATCCTGCATGCCTTCGACTTTGGTTCTTTCCACGGTGACTTTGCCGTCATTGGGGCCGGGAAGTTGGGTGGAGAGCAGAAAATTGATGGTTTGGTTGCCGGCAATGACTCCCACCGGAAAATCCACTGGGCCAAGCTGGTTGGGGATGCTATCCGGGCTGGTGCCCATTTGGCTGCCGGCGGGGCCGTTGAACCACCGGAGTGGCGCCCAGCTACCGAGGCGGTCGACGACTTCACTGCCCTGATTGGGTGGGCCGAGCATGACGGTTCTGCCCAGGCATGGAATCCTATGTTGGCTGAGATACTGGCGCAGCAAAATGCCGCCCATGGAGTGGGTGACAAAATGAACCGCCCCGTTGGGTGGGCATTTATTCAGTGCGGCGCGAAGGGTTTCAGCGGCAAGGGTTTGAATGTTCTTTTTGGTAGAAGGATAGCCCTGATTAACCACGGCATAACCGCTTTTCTCCAGGGCCGTTTCCATTTTCTTCATTGAATGGGCGGTTCTGGCCAACCCATGCAACAACACAACGCATTGCGGCTCGTCCATGCTTTCCTCCGCCTATGCTGAAGGATTAACGAACACGGACGCCAGCAATATTGCCAGCGCCCCTACCCTGCCCGTGAAAAGGCTAGCCAATTTGATCCAGTGCGGTTTTGAGGCGGGCCACCGCCGCATCCACGTCGCCGAGTTTGTCCAAGCCAAACAGGCCAACACGGAAGGTTTTGAAGTCCGCCGGTTCGTCACACATGAGAGGCACACCACCTGCGGTCTGCAGACCTTGCGCCACAAACGCCGCGCCACTTTTAATGCCATCGTCGCCGGTGTAGGACACCACCACGCCGGGAGCTTCAAAGCCCGGTGCCGCCACGCTGGCAAAACCATGCTCAGCCATCAACGCACGGACTGCCTTGCCCAGCTGCCACTGTTGGGCTTTAACGGTGTCCAGGCCACGTTCCACGGTTTCCAGCATGGTGTCGCGGAAAGCGGTCAGCGCATCGGTGGGCATGGTGGCGTGGTAGGCATGGCCGCCGTTTTCATAGGCAATCATGATGTCGCGCCATTTACGCAGGTCGCAGGCAAAGCTGGTGCTGGTGGTCTCCTGCAGGCGCTTGTCGGCCGCTTCGCTGAGCATCACCAGTGCGCTGCACGGCGAGCTGCTCCAGCCTTTTTGTGGCGCGCTGATTAGCACATCCACGCCGCACGCCTGCATATCCACCCAGATGGTGCCGGAGGCAATGCAGTCGAGCACGAACAGGCCACCCACGCTGTGCACTGCATCGGCCACCTGTTTGATGTAGTCATCGGGCAGAATAATGCCGGACGCCGTTTCCACATGAGGCGCAAACACCATGGCCGGTTTTTCAGCCTTAATCGCCGCGACCACGTCTTCAATAGGAGCCGGTGCAAACGCGGCTTGCGGCTGGTCATTAACCGGTGACGCCTTGAGCACGGTTTCTTTGGCGGGAATCTTGCCCATCTCGAAGATCTGGCTCCAGCGGAAGCTGAAGAAGCCATTGCGGATCACCAGGCAAGATTGATCGGTGGCAAACTGCCGGGCCACCGCTTCCATGCCATAGCTGCCGCCGCCGGGCACCACGGTCACCGAATGCGCGTTATAGACCTGCTTCAAGGTCGATGAGATATCCCGCATCACCTGCTGAAAGCGCTGTGACATATGGTTCAGGGAACGGTCGGTGAAAACCACGGAATATTCGAGCAGACCATCACGGTCAAAATCGCGGGGTAAAGCAGGCACAGGTTTCTCCCAATCAACAAGGTTAGGGGTACGGGGTCTTTCGTCTGTCTTGGATACTGGATTGCCCGGCCCACCGCAACCGTTTGCCCCCTCTGGGCGGCAAAATAGTGGCAAAAGCAGTTCAACTGCTTAAAAGACCACCAATGGTCTGTATCCCTCTGCCTATTAAGCTTATTCGCTATCATTCTTGAGCCAATACAGGCGCTGCCGCATACTATGCACCCTTAACGCCCTGTAAACAGGGCGTTTACTCCTATTTTCGGCAAGCGAGCCTGCGATCACATGACTGAGTACGTCCTGATTCTGATCAGCGCTGTGCTGGTGAACAATTTCGTGCTGGTGCAGTTCCTTGGGCTGTGCCCATTCATGGGGGTCTCCAATAAAGTGGAGACCGCCATGGGTATGTCTTTGGCCACCACTTTCGTGCTGACCCTGTCTTCGGTGCTTGCCTACCTGACCTGGGCCTACATTCTGGTGCCCTTTGAACTGGAATACCTGCGCACCATCAGCTTTATTTTGGTGATCGCCGTGGCCGTGCAGTTCACCGAAATGTTTGTTAAGAAAGCCAGCCCCTTGCTGTACCGGGTGCTGGGCGTCTTTCTGCCCCTCATTACCTCTAACTGTGCCGTGCTGGGCGTGGCTCTGCTGAATGTTCGCCAGGAAGACGCCACCTTTATGTCGTCGCTGACCTATGGTTTCGGTGCCGCCATTGGTTTTTCCCTGGTACTGATTCTGTTTGCCGCCATGCGTGAGCGCATTGCCGTGGCCGATGTGCCCGAAGCTTTTCGCGGCCCCAGCATCGGCCTGATTACCGCTGGCTTGATGTCGCTGGCGTTCATGGGCTTTTCCGGGTTGATCAAGCTATGAGTGGTGTACTGATTGCTGTCGCCGCCCTGCTAGCCTTGGCCGCCGTGTTCGGTGCGGTGCTGGGTTTTGCCTCGGAAAAGTTCAAAGTGGAAGGCGACCCGATCGTCGACCAAATCGACTCGTTGCTGCCCCAAACTCAATGCGGCCAGTGCGGCCATCCGGGCTGTCGCCCCTACGCAGAAGCCATTGCTGAAGGCGAAGAGCACAACCGCTGCCCGCCAGGGGGGCAAGACACGGTTGTTGCGTTATCGGAACTATTGGGCCGCGAAGAACTGACGCTGGATGATGAAGGCGCGGAAGACGCTAACGTGGCCAAGGTGGCCTACATCCGTGAAGACGAGTGTATTGGCTGCACCAAGTGCATCCAGGCCTGCCCGGTAGATGCCATTGTCGGCGCCGCCAAGCTGATGCACACCGTCATTGTGGATGAGTGCACCGGCTGCGACCTCTGCGTGGAGCCCTGCCCGGTGGATTGCATTGATATGCTGGAAGTGAAGCCCACCCTGCAAACCTGGGGCTGGCAGCGCCCGGCCGGCATTGGTGAACGCCCGGACAGCCGTATCGAGGTGGTGAATTTATGACACACCCGATACCTAACACCACGCGCATGATGCGGGTGCTTTGCCAACCTGCTCCGCTCGCCCATGGCGGGAGGTTTTTGCTATGAGTCAGGCCCAAACCGATAAAGCCCAGAAGCCCCGCTCGATTTTTGCCCGCCTGGCATCAGGCGTGCGGGGCTCGGCGACTCCTGCTGGAAAGATTCATGACTTCCATGGCGGCATTCATCCGCCGGAAATGAAACACCTGTCCAACGGCACGCCCATTATGGCCGGCCCGCTGCCACAGCAGCTGGTGTTGCCGTTGAACATGCACATCGGCGCGCCTGCCAAGCCATTGGTGGCACCTGGTGACAAGGTCCTTAAAGGGCAAATGATTGCCGAACCCGTCGGTGCGGTGAGCGCGGCCATTCATGCGCCCACCTCTGGCACGGTCAGCGCTATCGGCCCACGCCCCATACAACACCCATCAGGAATGGATGCCGTATGTATCGTCATCGATACCGATGGCGAAGACCAGTGGATTGAGCACCAAGGCGTTACCGATTTCACCGAAAAAAGCCCGGCGGAACTGGTCGATATAATTCGCCACGCGGGCATTGCCGGCATGGGCGGCGCCGGCTTCCCTACCAGCATCAAAGTTAACTTGGGCGACCACCAGCGCGTAGAGCAGCTGATCATCAATGCGGTGGAGTGCGAACCCTACATCACCGCCGACGACCGCCTGATGCGCGAACGTGCCGAGCAAATCGTTACTGGCATTCATATTCTTCAATACCTTCTCAATCCTCGCCGTACCTTAATCGGTATCGAGGACAACAAGCCCGAGGCCATTTCCGCGATCAAGCGGGCCTGCAAAGGCTGCGATATTGAAGTGCGCGTGGTGCCCACCAAATACCCCTCCGGCGGTGAGAAGCAGCTAATCCAGTTGCTCACCGGCAAGGAAGTGGCCAGTGGCCAATTGCCTGCCCAGGTGGGCGTGGTATGCCAAAACGTGGGCACGGCCTATGCCATTAAACGGGCCGTGTGTGATGGCGAGCCACTGATATCGCGGGTCACCACCCTCACCGGCGATGGCGTCAGCCAGCCCGGTAACTACGAGGTGCTGCTGGGCACCCCGGTGCGCGATTTACTGGCCTATGGCAACTTGGCTGGCCTGGAGATTGGCCGTTTGGTCATGGGTGGGCCAATGATGGGCTTCACCCTGCACAACCCGGCTGTGCCGGTGGTCAAAACCACCAACTGCATTATTGCTGCCAGCCCGGAAGAGCTGCCGGAACCGCCACCGGAACAACCCTGCATTCGCTGTGGTTCCTGCGCGGAAGTGTGCCCAGCCAACCTGCTGCCCCAGCAACTGTACTGGCACGCCAAGAATGACGACCTGGAAAAAGCACAGCATCACAACCTGATGGACTGCATCGAATGCGGTGCCTGTGCCTATGTATGCCCCAGCCATATTCCCTTGGTGCAGTACTACCGCTACGCCAAGGCCGAAGTTCGCCAACAGGCCGCAGACCAGCTAAAAGCCGACAAGGCTCGCCAGCGCTTCGAAGCCCGGCAGGCTCGCATCGAGCACGAACAGGCAGAAAAAGAAGCCCGTCGCCAAGCGCGCCTGGAAGCCAATCGCAAGAAGAAGGAAACCGGCCCGGCCGCCGCCAGTTCCGTGGATGTGGCCGCCCTGAAACAGGCGTCACTGGATGCCTCAAAAGCCTACAAAGCCGCAGTGAAAGCGGCCAAGGCCGCAGAGGCCGATGGCGCAGACAACGTGGCCGAACTGAAAGCCCAGGCGGAGAGCCTAAAAGCCGTGGCCGACCAGGCCAAAGCGGCAGTGCGTGATGCCAAAGACGGCGCCCCCGTTGCGGCAGCCCCGGCAGAAGATACGGTGGCCAAACTCAAGAAGCAGGTCGGCGAGGCCTCCAGCGCGTACAAGGCGGCAGTGAAAGCCGCCAAAGCAGCGGAAGCCGAAGGCGCAGACAATGTGGCGGAATTGAAAGCCCAGGCAGACACACTGAAAGCCGCCGCCGACGCACTCAAGGCTGAGCTGCGCGATGCCAAAGCCAATGCACCGGCAGCCGGCGCACCGGCCACACAGGTAGACCCGGTTGCCGAGTTGAAGAAACAGGTCGGTGAAGCCTCCTCCGCTTACAAGGCCGCAGTGAAAGCGGCCAAACAGGCCGATGAGAACGGCAACGATAACGCTGCCGAACTCCGCGCCGAAGCAGACCGGTTGAAAGCCATTGCCGACCAACTGAAAGCCGAGCTCCGTGACGCCAAGGCCAGCGCGCCAGCCACCGCTGCGCCTGTAACAGCGTACGCCACAGCTAAAACCGACCCGGTAACAGCGCTAAAGCAACAGGTTGGCGAAGCCTCCATGGCCTACAAGGCGGCGGTAAAAACAGCCAAGCAGGCCGATGAAGAGGGCGCCGATAACGTGGCCGAGCTTCGCGCCGAGGCAGACCGCCTAAAAGCTATCGCGGATCAGCTAAAAGCCGACCTACGCGATGCCAAAGCCGCCGCGCCCACTGTACCCGCACCTACGCCAACGCCCGCAGCAGCCCCGCCGGCGGCCACCGACCGCCCTGCGGTTCCGGAAGAACAGGCGCCGCAGTCGTTGACTGAAGTCGACCCGGAACAGGCGGCCAAACGGCAGAAACGCCTTAAGGGCTTAAAAACCGCCTATAACATGGCGCACAAGCAATACAAGGAAGCCCACGCTGCCTTCGAACGGGCCGAGCGCAACGAAACCGCCAGCGCCGACGAACTCAGCGCTATGCAGGGCAAAATCGACAAACTCAAAGCCAAGGCGGACAACGCCCGTGATGCACTGGATGCTCTGATCGAAGAAGCCAAGGCCGACATTCGTGCCCATACCGGCAAAGACCTGAAAACCCTGAAACTGGAAGCCGCCCGCGCAGAAAGTGCTCTGGCAGACAAACAGCAGGAACTGGAACAGCAACGCAGCAGTGCGTCGGAAGACACCCTTGAAGCGCTAAGCTCGGAACTTCAGGCGCTGGAAAGCGAAACCCAGATTGCCCGCAAGGCGCTCAAGCAAGCGCTAGAAGAACAAGGATTGGCAGAATGAATATAACCCTGACGCCGGATGCAGGCTCCCAGGCGCTGACCTTCTGCAGAAGCGTCGCTGGCAGCGCGATTCTCGCGCCCTCAATATCGGCGCGTTCGGCCACACATGGGATATATCAATGAGCCTGATTACCTCAACGTCACCCCATGCCACGGTGAAAAACAACACCGGCGCGTTTATGCGCCAGGTGATCTACGCCACCCTGCCCGGCCTTGCCGTGCTGACTTGGCAGTTTGGCTGGGGGTCGGTGATCAACGTGCTTTGGGCGGTGATTGTTGCGCTGGTCAGTGAAGCGTTATTCCTAAAAGCCCGTGGCCGCAATATCGCCTTCTACCTGAAAGACTACAGTGCGGTGGTGACTGCGGTACTGCTTGGTTTAGCGTTGCCGCCCACCGCCCCCTGGTGGCTCACCCTGGTGGGTGTCAGCTTTGCCATCATCGTAGCCAAGCAGCTATACGGCGGCCTGGGCATGAACCCCTTCAACCCGGCCATGGTCGGCTATGTGCTGCTGCTCATTTCCTTCCCGGTGGCCATGACTCAATGGCTGGCGCCCGGCGAACCGTTATCGTTGCTACAAAGCTGGCAGCTGTTTACCGGGCAACTGCCGGTAGACGGGCTCAGCGGTGCCACCCCACTAGACACCTTCCGCACCGTCCACAGTGCCGGGGCAAGCAGCGAGATAGAGCTGGCCAGCCACAGTATTCTGCATGGCCAGTTTGCCGGGCTGGGTTGGGAATGGGTCAACCTGGCATTCCTGCTCGGCGGCCTGTATCTCATTAGCCGCAAAATCATCACCTGGCACATTCCTGCGGGCTTTCTCGCAGGCCTAGGCTTACCGGCTCTGCTTGCCTGGTTGATTGATCCGGTCCGCTTTGCCGACCCGCTCTTTCAGCTGTTTTCTGGTGGCGCCATGCTGGGGGCATTCTTTATCGCCACCGACCCGGTCAGTGCCGCCACCAGCCGCATGGGCCGGCTGGTTTATGCCTTGCTGATCGGCGTGCTGATCTGGGTGATTCGCACCTTTGGCGGCTACCCGGACGCGGTGGCATTTTCGGTATTGCTGCTCAACCTGTCCGCCCCCTTCATTGATTACTACACCCAGCCACGGACCTACGGGCATAAGTCATCCAACCGAGGGACCAACTGATGATGCGCTATGCCATCACCAAGAACGCGGTGATCCTCGGGCTGTTTGCCATTGGCACAGCCGCCACCCTGGCCATTACCAATGAAGCCACGTTAGATCAGGTGCGCTGCAACAAGCAGCAAGCGCTGATGACCTCATTGAATCAGGTGATGCCTCATCATCAGCACGACAACGACTTGCTTGCCGACCGTATCACCGTGAACGATCCCCTGCTGGGCCGCAGCGAGCAGCACCTATACCGTGCCCGGCTGAATGGCGAGAACAGCGGTGCCGTTCTGGAAGCCAACGCCCCGGATGGCTACGGCGGCGCCATTGCCTTGATTGTCGGCGTGGATACCCAAGGCCAAGTGCAAGGCGTGCGCGTGGTGCCGCCTCACAATGAAACCCCGGGTTTGGGGGACAGTATCGAAACCAAAAAGTCTGACTGGATTCTTGGCTTCAATGGCCATTCTCTGGGCAACCCAGAGGCGGCAGGCTGGGCCGTAAAGAAAGACGGCGGCGAGTTCGACAGCTTTACCGGCGCCACCATTACCCCCCGTGCGGTAGTCGGCGCCGTGCACCGCGCGCTACAGTATTTCTCGGCTAACCAGAACCACGTCTTCAGCGCCCCTGCAGACACCACCCCGGTGGAGACCTGTGATGAGTGATGTGAACTACAAAAAGATCAGCATGGACGGCTTGTGGAATAACAACCCGGCCACCGTGCAGATTCTCGGCCTGTGCCCTTTGCTGGCAGTTACCGGGTCCGTGGTCAACGCCATGGGCCTGGGCCTGGCAACGCTGGTGGTGCTGATGGGATCCAACGCCTGCGTATCACTGATTCGTCATTACGTTACCGATGCTGTGCGCCTGCCTGCCTTCGTAATGATCATCGCGGCCATGGTAACCGTGATCGAAATGCTGATGCAGGCTTACACCTTTGAGCTGTATGAAATCCTCGGCATTTTCATTCCGCTGATCGTAACCAACTGCACCGTGCTGGGCCGCGCCGATGCCTTCGCCAGTAAAAATGCGGTTCTGCCCGCTATGGTGGACGGCGTGATGATGGGCATGGGCTTTTTGGTGATCTTGCTGATTCTCGGTGGCATGCGCGAACTGGTAGGCCAAGGCACACTGTTCAGCAACATGCAGCTGCTCTTCGGCCCCATGGCTGCCCATTGGGAGCTCACGGTCATCGATAACTACGGCGGTTTCCTGCTCGCCATCTTGCCGCCCGGCGCCTTCCTTGGGTTGGGGCTGATCATCGCGGGTAAAAACGTCATCGACAAGCGCATCAAAGAAGTCCAGAAACGCAAAGCCAGCGACGAACCTAAAACCAGCCGTCGGGTGCGCACCACCGGAAAAGTCGGCTAGCCAAGCCTGTCGCCTTCTTGCCCTCCTACGCCCTCTTCGTAGGAGCGGCTCAACCAACAAAAGTGGCCACCAAAACCTCAATGGTGCCGCGCCCATTTGCCATGACCTCTTCTTCATATAAAAAAATGAGGAAGAGGCCATCATGCTCATTTATTTGCTGTGCATGTAAATATTTTTACTCTGTTGAACAGCACAATTCACATTCTTTTGCACTTGTTGTGAGCCACACAGCGAACATTTTCACTGCTACTGAATCATAATGAACACAACTAACAAATAAGGAGTCAGCCATGAAAAGCGCAGCAATTGCCACCTTAAGTATTGTGGGTGCCGTGGCCATCGCGGGTGTGGGCTATGGGGCTTATCAGGCCGTTACCCCACAAAAATCAGGCTATGCCAAAGTGCTCAATGTAGAACCCATTGTGAAAAGCTGGCAAGAACCCCGTGAGGTTTGCCAGCAAGTGAGTGTAGAGCGCAAAAAACCGGTCAAAGACCAACACCGGGTCACCGGTAGTGTGGTTGGTGCCGTTATCGGCGGCGTTGTGGGCCACCAGTTTGGCGGCGGCAGCGGTAAAGATGCCGCCACCGCAGGTGGTGCCATTGCCGGCGGTGTGGCTGGCAACCAGATCCAAAAAGGAATGCAGGAAAAAAACACTTACACTGCAACAGAGCAGCGTTGCAATACGGTAATGGAAAACAAAAGCCGGACCGAAGGCTATGACGTGACCTATACCTTCAATGACAACGAACAGACCATTCGCATGGACAAGAAACCCGGCGAACGGCTCCGCATTGAAGATGGCGACGTGGTCACGCAATAACGCCAACTACGCAAAAAGAAGCCCGCATTAGCGGGCTTCTTTTTTTGGGCTTTCTGCACATAGCAGTGCGCTGTCTGCAGGCCATCATCCCGACAACATCGATACAAACGTTTGAATGATAGTGGCATTAGCAATATCCACGATAAAGCCCCCCACCACCGGTACGATAATAAACGCCAACGGTGAGGGGCCATGATGCTGTGTCACAGATTGAATATTCGCCACCGCGGTTGGTGTTGCCCCCATGGCAAAACCACAGTGGCCTGCACAGAGCACTGCCGAATCGTAGTTACGCCCCATCAGGCGGAAGGTGACAAAGGTAATGAAGGCCAACGCCAACAGCACCTGTCCGATCAGCATTGCCAACATCGGCAAAGCCAGATCCACTAACTGCAACAGCTGCAAACTCATCAGCGTGATTGCCAGAAAAATTCCCAACGCCGTATTGCCCACCACATCAATGGTGGCATCATTGACCTTCCATAGACGGCGCGCAGTATTGCCCAGCAGGATGCACACGAACAACACCCAGACAAACGTCGGCAAGCGGAACACAGAGGCAAACGTTTCTGCCGCCGCTTTACCGACAACAACGCCGATGGAAAGTAACATTAAAATCCGAATCACACTGCCTGCGGAAATAGGGTGTGGTTTCTCTGCCTTGTCGTAGGCTGAGGCATCTTCAGCGGCCCCATGGGCAGGAGCCGCGAGCCGATAACGGCGAATCAAAAACATGGCCAGCGGACCGCCCAGCAAGGCCCCGAATATCAGACCAAAGGTGGCTGACGCTGCCGCCAGCTCCGACACTCCGGTTAACCCAAAGTCTTTTTCGAACACCCCGGCCCAAGCTGCGCCGGTACCGTGGCCCCCGGTCATGGTCACCGAGCCACCGATCAACCCGTAGTAAGGCTCTAGGCCCAAGATCTTGGCCATGCCAACCCCGGCCAGATCTTGCAGTGCCACCAATACGATCACTAACACCGCAAACAACAACATGGCCCAGCCACCTTGCTTCAGCAGACGAAAATCTGCAGCTAGGCCCACCGCCCCAAAGAAAAAAAGCATGGAGGGTATCTTCATGCTTTCATCGAACGTTAGGGAAAGCCCACCAAGCTGAAGCCCGGTCACAATGATGGTTGCTAACAAACCGCCCACCACCGGTTCCGGCATATTCAACCGGGAAAGGATGGACACCCGGTGCACCAGCCACTGACCTGACCCAAGAACCAACAAGGCGATCATCAGGGTTTCCATGGCGGAAAACTGCATCTAACTCTCCTTTTTGATCCGTCTATCCGGACCTGACACACCACCGTTCACAGGGGTTACCCCTCACAGTAGCCACTTGATTCGCTATACTGCCTCGCGAACACAGGAAGATGATATGAATCGCGAAAAACGTACTGAAATTTTTTCTCGTCTGCGTGCCCAGAATCCACACCCGACCACCGAACTGGAATACCAGTCGGATTTCGAGCTACTGGTTGCCGTGGTGCTCTCAGCCCAGGCCACGGATGTGGGCGTCAACAAAGCCACCGCGCGGCTATATCCGGTGGCGAATACGCCAGAGGCGATTTTCGCTCTAGGTGTAGATGGGCTCAAAGAGTACATCAAGACCATCGGCCTGTTTAATTCCAAGGCCGAAAACATCATTCAACTGTGTAAAATATTGATCGAACAGCATGAGAGCCAGGTACCCCGCACCCGTGAAGAGCTAGAAGCCCTTCCCGGTGTTGGCCGCAAAACCGCCAACGTGGTGCTTAATACTGCCTTCGGCTACCCCACCATGGCCGTGGACACCCACATCTTCCGCGTCTCCAACCGCACCCGCATTGCTCCGGGTAAAAATGTGCTGGAGGTAGAAAAACGCCTAGTGCGGCTGGTGCCGGAGGAGTTTCTACGTGACGCCCATCACTGGCTAATTCTGCATGGCCGCTATGTGTGCACCGCCCGTAAACCCAAGTGCGGAGAATGCTTGATCGCTGATCTATGCGAGTTTCCGCCTCGCCAGCGGCCTAGCTAACGGAGCATGGTGAGCCCCGCCATTAGCCGCCGGCTGCCCTCTTATAGTTAAAGGCTCAGCCGTATCTGATCCTGCCCGCGTTGCTTCGCTTTCGGCAGCAAAGGCACGGGGCTTGTCTGGCTAAGGCTTAAGCGGTGGCATCCAACTCACCGCTGAATACCTTCTCGAAAAAAGCCAACACGCGCTGCCAACTATCTTCCGAAGCCCCTGCATCAAACTTCGACCGAAGCGGCGGTAACGGCCCTAGCTTCTTAAAGGTGAAGGTCTGGTGGTCATTCATGAACGAATGCCCCACATCGTCATAGCTGCGAATATCATGCGGCACTCCCAGCGATTCCATATGGCTGGCCAGTCGTTCACCATGATCACCGAACAGCATATCTTGCTTGCCCCAACCTCCCACCGCAGGGCAAATACCACGTAACGTCTCGGCCTTTTTCGGAATACCACCATAGAAAGGAGCGACGACCTGCACCGGCGCCTGGCTGGCATAGAGCACGGCGAAACGCCCCCCCATACAAAAGCCCATAACACCCACCTGGGATACCGGCTCATCCGTCTGCGCTAGCAACCATTTACGGCAAGCCTCCAGCTGAACAAACGCGGTTCCTTTGCCGGTTTCATGGGCCTTAAGGGTTTTCACCACACACAGTGCCTTACTGCCAGGCAAGTCATAGAGATCGGGTACCAGCACCGGATAACCGTTATCCGCCAAACGCGTGGCAATACGCTCAATGTCATCGGTATAGCCAAAAATATCGTGGATGGCGATCACCGCCGCCTTATGTGGCTGGGGGCCTGCTGGCCGCAGCCAACGAGCGCGCATTACATGCCCGTCGGGAAGGGCAATCCCTACCGGTTGATTCGTCATGGAGCATCCTCATTATTGGGGTACATTACCCGGTAGCGTAGCGCGAAATACGGCCAGGGAAAGCGGCTCTTGCTGAATTGGCCCAACCGGCCCTAAGTGAAAAGTGAAAGACGCTATCGAAACACAACAGGCTGCTACGGGCGTGTCACTGCTATTTGCTCGGCTGCACACAAAGCACGCAAATCATCTTGGTCTGTAACTTGGCAGGTCAGCGTGATACTCACGTGCTCGCCATATGTCACCTCCCCCAGCTGTGCTGCATGCTGTTCGGCCCAGAGCCGTATCCGCTGTTCCAGAGCAAACGGCACCGCCAGCGTTAGCGTCACCTGCGGCGAGTGCTCCACCCGCTCCACTTCTGACAGCACAGCTTGTGCCGCAGCGCCGTAGGCTCGCACCAAGCCACCGGCACCAAGTTTTACCCCGCCAAAATAACGAATCACCACCACCAGCACATCGCTTATACCCTTGTGCTGAATCACATTAAAAATGGGCTTCCCTGCCGTACCCGAAGGCTCGCCATCATCATTCATGGCCGCTTGAGCAGAGGCCGGGCTGCCCAGCAAATAGGCGTAACAATGGTGGGTTGCATCCGGGTACCGACGACGAGCCTCATCCACTATTGCCATGGCCTCTGCTCGCCGGGTTACCGGCCTCAACCAAGCGATGAAACGGCTTTTATTGATGACGATTTCGCAATCAATCGGCGATGCGGGAACGGGATAACCGTCGATGTTGGGCCTCCGGGCAAAGATGGGACACAAGCGGCTATGATAAGGTAGTTTCTTCTATGACCGAACCTTTGATCACCATGAGCATGCGCCAACACAAAAACCCGGACAGCCTACGCCGGCGCCAGCAACTCGCCATCTTCATGGCGCTATTGGTCAGTGGCATTATGTTCGCGCCCCTGACTCTCGCGCTTTATAACGATGGCAGCGTACTTTTTCTTATTCTGGGTTTGCTGCTTTGGCTAGGGGTGGGTCGATTTATCTATCACCTGCTGGCCCCCGCAACGCAACCCGGCACTCCAAAGGCCGCCAGCACTGCAGCATTAAACAAAGACAAAGAACATCCGCAGTAATCAGAGGTGAGCATGCTTTGGCCGAGGCCGTAGTGGCCTGCACCTCAAACCCTATGCTGAATATCAGTCGGCGGTTTCGCAAACAAAAAAGCCCGCCAAAAGGCGGGCAATAACTTGCGTCGAGGAATCATTACCCAGGCGGCTAAACGCCGCCTGGGGTTTTCTTTAAAACTTGTGTTCCATGCCAATGCCGAAGATGGTTTCTTCAGTATCAGCCAAGTCGAATTCAAGCTGTGTACCGTAGAGGTAAACCTTGCTGGCTTTGGCCAGTTTGTAGTCTGCACCCAAGCTTACCTGGGTTACTTCTTCGTCGGACACATCGGCTTCAGTCATGCCGTACTGAGCTTTCAACTTCACGCGATCAATCTTGAACGCTGCACTCAAGATATAGGACGATTCTTCGCCTTTATCCATGCCAGGGGCAGATTCTGCTTCTTCAGCCACCTGATATAGGGCACCTAACTCAACGTTACCCGGCTTAAGACCGACCACAACACGGGTAATATCGATAGTCGGGCTATTACCCGTTTCGTCAGTGATCAGCTCATCGACCATGTCCGCATCGTAAGAAACCGCACCGTAAAACATGTCTTTTGCAGCGACCAAAGACACGGAAATGGTGTCTGCCAGGCCAGTTTCCGGATCACCGTCGCCGTCGATATCATCGTTTTCTGCCGGGATAAACGCCGCGTTCAGAGTAACAAGATCACCCAGAGTAGGGGTGCTGTACTGAATGATGTTAGAAACTCGGTTCTCGCCAGACAAAACGTTCTTGATATCGCCACTCAGATCATTGAACTGGTCGATTTTGCCTTGGGCTTTTTTGGTCGGAGTATCAAACTTACCCGCTTTCAGAGTACCGAAGCTGCCTTTCAAACCACCGAAGATGTTACGCTGGCTAAAGGTTTCACCACCTTTGTCGCCATCATCCACGCTAATTTCAAACTCAGCTTGATAGATAGCTTTCAGGCCAGCCACGTCTAGGTCGAAATCACCTTTAACCCCCAGGCGAGAAGCGTTGCTGTTGAGTTCCCAGGCATCTTCGCTGGAGTCCACGCCATTGTCGAACTCGGCGTTTTCCAAAGAAACATTAACTTTACCGTAAACCGTCGGGCCATCGGCTAAAGCCAGACCAGGCATGACTACGGCAGCCCCCACAGCGATCGCAAGCAAATTCTTCTTCATTCCAACACTCCTTCAATCAGGCAATATTTTGTATGCAACGTAACAGCGTGACTGAAACCCCAACCCTACGAGGTAACGTTGACTGCTTGGTGGCGCAGTATGGGGAGAGTGGGTGACTGAAAAGTTTCTTTTGTGTGAAGTTTTTATGTCAAGGGAACAAGGCGGCGTGCGCGAGGTCAATCTGACGCTTTTTTCGCTTCTTGCCAAGCGGCTTCCAGCGCACTCTCATCTAACAAACTCAAAGGGCGGGTCTGTAGTGCTTCCATGACCCGAAAACGCCGTTCGAACTTGTTGGTTGCCCGACGCAGTGCTTGCTCCGGGTCTATTTTTAGGTGCCTCGACAGGTTTACAAGGGTAAACAGCACGTCGCCGAACTCATCTTCGATGGCATCTTTGTGACCACTGGAAAGCGCTTCATCCAGCTCCGCCAACTCCCGGCTCACCTGCTCACGAACCGGCTCCGGGGCGCGCCAATCAAAACCCACCTTGGCGGCTTTCTTCTGTACTTTGCCCGCACGCTGCAATGCGGGAAGCCCTGCCGGGACGCCATCGATGGTGCTGTTATGTTCGCGGCCCTTACGGGTGCGCTCCTGTTGCTTGATCTGTTCCCAGTTTGCTTTTACTGCTTGTTCGTCATCGGCCTGGGTACCGGCAAATACATGAGGATGACGGCGAACCATCTTGTCACACAGCACCTGCACAACCTCATTGAAATCGAACAGCCCCTGCTCCTGCGCCATTTGCGAATGGAACACGACCTGCAGTAACAGGTCGCCCAGCTCTTCCTTCAACTCAGGATAGTCCCGCAAGGCAATGGCCTCGGCCACCTCGAAGGCTTCCTCAATGGTGTAAGGCGCAATGGAATCAAAATCCTGTTTGATGTCCCACGGACAGCCGGTTTCCGGGTCGCGGAGTTGGGCCATGATGGACAACAACATTTCGATATTAGACATGCGTTCCTTTACTCATTTCTTGTAGCGTCGTACTTCCAATACGCCTTTGAGCTGATCCAGCTTGGCCAATACTTTGCCCAGGTTACCCAAGGTCGCAATTTCCAGCGTGAGCAGCATGGTGGCGGTGTTGTCGTCCTGATGAGATTGGGTGTGCACCGCGGTCACGTTGACCTTTTCATTGGCCAGCACCGCAATCACGTCCTTGAGCAAGCCTTGTCGGTCCCAGGCACGCAGGAACACATCTACTGGGTAGGTAATCCGATCCGCTTCGCCCCAGGTAACCTCGATCACACGGTTAGGGTCATCACCCTGCATCGCTAGCAGCTTTTCACAGTCGGCGCGGTGCACTGTCACGCCCCGCCCTTGGGTGATGAAACCCATGACCTGATCGCCAGGTACCGGTTGGCAACAACCCGCCATGTGCGTCAGTAAATTACCTACGCCATGAATGGTAATATCACCACTGGTGGATGCTTTCGGTTTGGCGGGAACAAATTCCAGTTCTTGCTGGTTGTGGTCTGGTTGCAGGGCCTGAACTTGATTAACCACATGCCCGGGCCGCAAATCCCCCGCCCCCAACGACGCCAAAACGTCATCACCGGTTTTCAAGTTAAGGTGAGGAGCAAGGGTATCAAGGTCTACTTTATCCAACGCTAACCGCGACATTTCCTTTTCCAGGATGGTGCGCCCCTGGACGATGTGGACATCGCGGTCCTGACGTTTAAACCATTGTTGGATTCTTGCCCGAGCTGACGAGGTAGCCACATAACCCAGCGACGGGGTCAACCAGTCACGGCTGGGGCCACCTTCCTTGGTGGTGAGAATGGTGACCTGTTCGCCGGTGTTCAGGCTGTAGTTCAATGGCACGATATGGCCGTTAACCTTGGCGCCACGGCAGCGATGCCCCACTTCGGTATGAATGTGATAGGCAAAGTCCACCGGCGTAGCGCCAGATTCTAAGTCCACCACATGCCCTTCCGGGGTGAAGACATACACCCGGTCACTGACTAGGCCGTGGCGCAGTTCATCCACCATGGCATCCGGGCTATCATCGCCCAGCTCTTCATGCCACTCGAGCACCTGACGAAGCCAGGCGATACGCTGTTCGTAATCGGTAACCCCACTTTTGCCTTTCTTGGCCCCTTCTTTGTAACGCCAGTGAGCGCAGACACCCAGCTCCGCCTCTTCATGCATATCGAAGGTACGAATCTGCACTTCAAGCATCTTGCGTTCCGGGCCAACTACCGCGGTATGCAGGCTCTGGTAGCCATTGCCTTTGGGGCTGGCAATGTAGTCATCGAACTCTTTAGGCACATGCTGCCAAAGTGAATGAACCACCCCCAGAGCGGCATAACAATCGCGCACTTCCGGCACCAGAATACGCACCGCGCGCACATCATAGACTTCACCAAAGTCCAGATGCTTTTTCTGCATCTTGCGCCAGATACTGTAGATATGCTTGGCACGACCATTCACTTCGGCACCACCGATGCCGTTCTTTTTCAGATAACCGCGCAGCTGATCCAGTACATTTTCAATATACTGCTCGCGTGCCAAGCGTTTCTCATCCAACAGCTTGGCAATTTTTTTGTAGGCACCTGATTGCAGGTAGCGGAAAGATAGATCCTCCAGCTCCCACTTCAACTGACCCACACCGAGTCGGTGGGCCAGCGGCGCGTAGATATCGAAGATTTCCTGCGCCACCTTGCTCTGGCGCTCCGGGGTCGATTCCTTGACGGCACGAATGATCACAGTACGTTCGGCAAGCTTTACCAAGGCAACGCGCACGTCGTCGACCATGGCCACCAGCATCTTGCGCATGTTGTCGAGCTGGCCATCCTGCTGGCCCAATACAGCTTTCCGGGTAGGGTTAAGTGAGGTGCTGATTGCCGCCATGCGCAGCACGCCTTCAATCAGGTTCGCTACCTCCGGGCCAAATTCTTTCTCCACTTCCAGCAGGGTGACCTGCCCTTCACGCACCGCCCGATAAAGGATAGCGGCAGGAAGAACATCGCTGTCAGCGCCTAGGTCCACCAGCACTTCGGCCATCTCCAGGCCAATATCCAGGCAGCCTTTGCCGTAGGGCCATACCCGCCCAGCCGCTTCACCGGCCAGCTGACATTGCTCTGCGCGTTCGCAGGCTTGTTCCAACAAAGCACGCTCTCGGACCGGTGCACGGTCCTCCAACTGGACGACCCAATCTCTCCAGTGAACGATAGAACCTTCAGAAGGCTGTCGACGAACCGTTACCATGGCAAACCCTGCTACTTTTTCTTCATTTTTTCGAATACAGCGATAGACTCAACGTGGGTGGTATGGGGGAACATATCCATCACACCGGCCGCTTTAAGACGGTAGCCCAGCGCCATCAGTTCCCCGGCATCACGGGCCAATGTGGCGGGGTTGCATGACACATAAACAATCTTGGACGCACCAAGGCGGGGCATTAGTTTCACCATTTCCAGTGCCCCGGTACGCGGCGGATCAATCAAGATACGGTCATAGGTCTGTCTGGCCCAGGCCTGGCCGCTAACGTCCTGGCTCAGGTCCCAGGCGTGAAACTCCAGGTTTTCCAAGCTGTTACGGCGGGCATTCTCGTAACCGCGCTCGACCATGGCTTGGCTGACCTCCACGCCCACCACCTTGCCGGCCCGCTTAGCGGCAGGAATGGTGAAATTCCCCAGGCCGCAGAACAGGTCCAGCACCGTGTGATCCGGTGAGATATCCAGCAAGTCCAATGCCAACGGCACCATCTTGCGGTTAATTTCTGCATTCACCTGGGTGAAATCCGTTGGGTGAAAGGCCAGTTCAACCCCTGCCGACGGATGTTTGTAGTACAGGCGCTGTTCACCCTCTTGCGGCCAAATACGATGCACCGTGCTTTCGTTGCCCGGCTGCAGATAACAGTGCCAACCTAGATTCTGGCAAAAGCCCAGCAGGGCTTGTTGATCTGCCTCAGACAGTGGGTCCAAGTGACGGATAATCAACGCCACGTCGTCATCGCCGGCGGCCAATTCGATCTGCGGAATGCGACTACGACTTTCTAGGCCGTGCATCAGAGTACGTAACTCATCAATACGGTGGCCCACATCTGGAATCAGCACCTCACAGGTGTGTAACTGGGCGATGAAGCTGTTACGTTTCTCCCGAAAGCCCACCAGCGTTTCGCCCTTGGCTTCCACGTATTTCACGCCCATGCGCGCCTTACTGCGATAACCGGTTACCGGCCCGGTCAGCGGCGCTAGCCATTCCTCCGGTTCCAGCCCACCAAAATGCGCTAGTTGTTCGCGCAATACTGCTTGTTTGCGCGATACCTGCACCTCAGGGCTCATGTGCTGCAGGCTACAGCCACCACACAGAGTACTGTGCTCGCAAGGCGGGGTGACCCGATCCGGCGAGGCAGTCACAATTTCCACGGCTTTGCCTTCATCGAACTTGCGGCGCATATAGGTGAACTTGAACATCACCTCTTCACCGGGAAGTGCATTATCAATAAAGGTGGTTTTGCCATCGCGTCGGGCGATGCCCCGGCCATCGTGACTCAGGGTTTCAATGCTGGCGGGTTCCGGCGTTTCCGGTAACTGCTTGCGACGTCGTGCCATGGAAATCTCAATGCTCTGGAGTGAACAGCTAGGTGGGCAACCGTGCTACAGCGGCTGCCAATGTGGTGCGGATTGTATCGTTTCAGGCGGCGGGCGTCAGATTTGCAACGCGACCGGGGGCATCACACCCCCGATGCCTTCTGCCAGGTATCCAGAAATGCCAGAAAATGTGGGTGCCCTTCCTGCTTCAGGTAATCCTGCAGCAAGGTCAGTTCCTGATCGTATCCGGTGGCATCCAGCTCGCCACGCATCAATTGGAAGCGCAGGTAAACCAACCAGGTGTTGAGCACATCGGTTTCGCAGTAATCACGAATGCCCTTGAGGTCGCCCTCTTGGAAGGCATCGAAAACCTTGCCGCCGCTCATGCCCATTTTGCCCGGAAAGCCCAGCAGCGTGGCGATCTGGTCCAGCGGGGCATTGGCGCGCCCGTTGTACATGGCCAGCACGTCCATCAGGTCCAGGTGACGCTGATGGTAGCGGCTCAGGTAGTTGTTCCATTTGAAGCTGTTGTCTTCGTTGCCGGTTTCCCAATAACGGTGGGCGGTGACCCCATGCTTGAGCGCGCGGTAATGCAGAACAGGCAGGTCAAAACCACCGCCATTCCAGCTTACTAGGTTGGGAGTAAAGCGATCGATGCCATCGTAAAAACGCTCGATCAGCTCTTTTTCCGTGCTGTTTTCATCGCCCAGTGTCCACACCTTAAGGCCTTGCGATGAGCGCAACACCACGGAAATAGCAACAATGCGATGCAAGTGCAGGCGCAGAAATTCGGTGCCATTTTCCTGTCGACGCAGGTTCAGCAAGGCACTGGCCGTATCCTTGTCGCTCAGGCCACCCAAATCATAAATACGGCGTCCGCCGTCCAGATCTGGAATGGTTTCGATATCAAAAACCAGAACATTCATCCCTGAGTTTCTCCTTGCTGTGCTTCCTGAAACACGCCGGTGGACAAGTAACGGTCACCCCGATCACAGATAATCGCCACGATAACGGCATTTTCCAGTTCTTCACTTAATTGCAATGCACCGGCCACCGCTCCACCGGACGACACTCCGCAGCTAATTCCCTCTTCGCGGGCCAGGCGACGCATAGTGCGTTCTGCCAGCGTCTGCCCCATATCCACCACTCGATCCACCCGGGAATCGTCATAAATAGTCGGCAGGTATTCCTTCGGCCAGCGGCGGATACCGGGAATGGATGCGCCGTCCACCGGTTGCAGGCCGACAATCTGAATAGCCGGATTCTGCTCCTTGAGGTACATGCTACAGCCCATGATGGTGCCGGTTGTGCCCATAGAACTCACGAAATGGGTAATGGTGCCATTCGTATCGCGCCAAATTTCCGGACCGGTGCTTTCATAGTGGGCCAGCGGATTATCCCGGTTACCAAATTGGTCCAGCACCGTGCCTTCACCTCGCGCCTGCATGGCCTGAGCCAAATCCCGCGCGCCTTCCATGCCCTGCTCTTTACTCACGGAGATCAACTCGGCGCCGTAGGCGGCCATGGCATCACGGCGTTCCTGGCTCTGGTTAGCCGGCATGATTAATTTCATGCGATAACCGCGCATGGCGGCGGCCATGGCCAGCGCTATACCGGTGTTGCCACTGGTCGCTTCGATCAAGGTATCACCGGGCTGGATATCGCCACGCTGCTCGGCCTTGAGGATCATGTTTAATGCCGGGCGGTCTTTTACCGAACCGGCGGGGTTATTGCCCTCGAGCTTGACCAAAATGGTATTGCTGGTCTTTCCCGGCATGCGCTGCAAGCGCACAAGAGGCGTATTACCCACGGTCTGTTCAATGGTTTTATAATTCATGGCGCGTATTGTACCTAAAAAATGGCGGCGCGCTGCACGCCTCACACAACGAGTCGGTTGTCGTCATCACGCCCCTTGGCCAAAAAATTCGTGCCGGCTAATGGCGCTCGACCTTCATGCTTAGCGTCCTCACTCTCTACAAATGTGCCGTTGCGTGAGGCGTGCTGCATGTTGATGCTCTTCATGCATAATGGGGCAAATAACAGCAATCGGGAATTCATGGTCAATCAAAGCCTTCGCTCACGCCTGATGTTAATGGCCGCTATGCCCGCTTTATTGGCGGCACTGATCATTGGTGGCTATTCAATGGTGAACCGGATTATCGATGTCCGTGATACCAATGCCCAACGTCAGCAGCTGGTCACCGATAGCTATGCCGCCCAGCTGGAAACCCTGCCCCATAACAGCCAGAACAAACAGAACAAACAGAACAAACAGCAAATGCTGTTACGCCAATTGCTGGAAGAACAGGATGTGCGCGCCGCCACCCTGATATTCAACGATGGTAGGCCTTCTCTTCACGCCGGGCCACGGTTGCGCCCCACATCCCCCACCGCAACAACCGATGAACAAGGCCGTATTATCACCGATACTAGCTGGCAACTTCAGCGAAGTCTGCGCGGCAACTTACCCGCTCAACTCACTGTAGAATTTTCCCGTCAAGGACAATACCTATCCACGCTGGAAAACCTGCTCACTTTGTTTCTGGTGATGCTTGCTCTAATCATGGCCGCCATGATCCCCGCCATGCGTTTTTCCCGGCAACTTACTCAACCCATCAGCGAGATGGTCAATGCCGTGCATCGTATTCGCGATGGTGATTTGAGCATAACAATTCAGACTCAAGCCAAGAGCGAGCTCTCTGAACTGGAAACCGCCCTGCAGCAAATGATTGCCGCCCTAGCAGACGCGCAAACGGAATTGCAGAAGAATGTAGACCAAGCCACTCTAGATTTGCGTGAAACCCTGGAAACCATCGAGATTCAGAACATCGAACTGGATATGGCCCGCAAGGAAGCCTTGAAAGCCAGCCACATCAAGTCTGAATTTCTGGCCAACATGAGCCACGAAATTCGCACCCCACTCAACGGCATAATCGGCTTCACCAAATTACTGCATCGGTCACCGCTGAGCGCTCGTCAAGAAGAGTACCTATCCACGATTCATAAAAGCGCGGAATCGCTGCTCGCTATCATTAACGACGTGCTCGACTTCTCCAAAATCGAAGCCGGCAAACTTTCTCTGGATCACACCCCTCTTAACCTTCACGATCTAATCGAGGACGTACAGACACTGCTGGCCCCCATGGCCCAGGAACGGGGCCTGGAGCAAGCGTCCATTATCTATTCCGATGTGCCCGTGGCCCTGCTGGGCGACCCCCTGCGCATTCGCCAGGTACTGACCAACCTGCTTAGCAACGCGATTAAATTCACCGATCACGGCTCGGTAGTGGTACGCGCCATGCTAGAAGAGGATCGAGGGGCCGAAGCCATCATCAAGATTACTGTCACCGATACCGGTCACGGCTTAAGCCAAGAAAATCAGAAGAATTTGTTCCGTGCGTTTACCCAGACTGATCAAAGCGCTCGCCGACAAGAAGGCGGCACCGGGCTTGGACTAGCCATCAGCAAGCGTCTGGTGGAAAGCATGGGCGGTGAAATTGGTATTGAAAGCTGTGAGGAACGCGGCTCCACTTTCTGGTTCACCCTGCGCACCGAACGTGCCCCCCAACAACCCGTCCAAGCGCTATCTGAGGCCTTGATCGGCTGCACAGTCACCTTGATCGAAAATGATGAATACGGCCGCATGGGCCTGTACCACATGCTCAGCCATCTGCAACTGCATATCCACGAACAACACAGTCTCGACGGCCTCATGACCACGCTGGATAACGGAGAGCTGGCGCAAAGCGATTTTCTGGTTGTCGGCTTGCCCTGCCAAGCAACGAGCATTGACCTACCAAAGCTATTGAATAATCTAGCGGCGCGAGAGATTCCCACGCTGATACTGTGCAACAATCCCGAACATGTTTCCCGCTGGCTAGAGACTTACCCACACTGCCAGGTTCAGAGCAAACCCGTCACCCGCCAACGGCTACACAGCGCGCTGCTTTCCCTAAGCGGCCAAGACACACTGCCCCCCCCCCGACAACAGGTTCGCAGCCAGTTTCCACAACCCATTTCGGTACTGCTGGTGGATGACCATCCGGGGAACCTGAAATTGGCCCGGGTTTTCCTAGAAGAGCTCGGTGTCACGGTTACCGCCTGTGATAGCGGCCAGAGCGCTCTGGACACCTTCCAGAAACACCCCTTCGACCTGGTTTTCATGGACATCCAGATGCCCGGTATGGACGGTAAGGAGACGAGCAAACGCATGCGCGCCGCGGAGCCCGATGGAACACATACTCCAATTGTGGCGCTCACCGCCCACGCACTGGACAGCGAGCGCCGCGAACTGCTGGACAGTGGGCTAGATGATTATCTGAGCAAACCCATTACAGAGGAGCAGTTGCGCCATACGCTTCAAAAGTGGGTGCTGGATTGCCCCAATGGTGGCCTGCCAGATGCACCTGATAACAACGACGATAGCGATCAGGTCTTTGATCCCGAGCTGGCCCGCCGTCGTGCAGGGGGTCGTGATCAGCTAGCCGACGAAATGCTGGAAATGCTACTCGATAGCCTGGAGACGGATCGACCGGCCATCTCTGCAGCGTTCGATCGAAACGATAACAGTGACTTATTGGAGCGAGTACACAAACTCCATGGCGCCACTCGCTACTGCGGTGCTGCACGGCTAGAACAAGCCGCCCGGCGATTGGAAGAAGCATTGAAAACAGGTAGTAGCCGAGACCGGCTCCGGCCACTGGTCTCCGCCCTGTGTGATGAAATCTGTGCCCTAGAGCAACTCTACCAAGATCAAGGCCACGCTATGACTTTGGGTCAGAAGCCTAACGCCCCTTGAATTCCCTGCGTTTAAGGGAACTTGCGGGAAGAATCACACTGTGTCGAGCAAGCTACGCATGCTACGCACGGCTTCATCCAGACCGGTAATCGCGGCCCTAGCAATAATGCTATGCCCGATATTCAGTTCGTTGATGCCGGGAATCTCAGCAATCGCCAAGGTGTTATGGTAATGCAACCCGTGGCCCGCATTCACAATTAACCCCTGCGCCAAAGCAAACGCCACGGCAGAACGAATACGCGCCAGTTCCTGCTGCTGTTGATCAATAGTTTGCGCGTCAGCATAGCCGCCAGTATGAATTTCAATGGCCGGTGCTCCGCATTCACGAGCGGCGAGAATTTGGGATTCCTCTGCATCAATAAATAACGACACCTCGATTCCCGCTTGCCCCAATCGCTGACAACACTGAGCAATCCAAGCCTTATTACCCACTACATCCAACCCCCCTTCGGTGGTCAGTTCTTCACGCTTTTCCGGTACCAAGCAGCAATGCGGTGGTTGAATCCGACAGGCGATAACCACCATTTCTTCCGTGGCCGCCATTTCCAGGTTCATCCGCGTTTGTAGTGTCTGGGCGAGCAACTCTACGTCCCGATCATTGATATGACGGCGGTCTTCACGCAAGTGCACGGTAATGCCATCAGCACCCGCCTGTTCCGCCACCAAAGCCGCCTGTACCGGCTCCGGATAACGGGTACCTCGGGCCTGGCGTAGGGTAGCAATATGATCGATGTTAACGCCGAGAAGTACTCTGGACATAAAACTCACCTTAAACGCATTCTTATCTGGCCGGACGGTAGAGGCCGACCCGGAATTCTAGCTTCTAGCGGGTAGCTAATATTTTGATTGTCACTTTCATTTCCCCCGAAACAGTTCGCGGCTTTTCAGGGGGCGATTTCCTAGATGCGGGGCCAGCATTTGACGACACACATTTAGTGCTGCCTTACGAGCAGTGGGATGCCAATTTCCGCCACAAATGGCCAACAAATCCGCTCCCACATAGCTCGGGGCCGCCTCTGTCCGCACCAGACCCTGCTCAGGATTTAACTGATAGCGGGCATCCGCCTCCAATTCCTGACCATGGACATCCTGGTCCAGAGCAATGCCGTAACCGATTTCCTCCAGCGCCGCCAACTCGAATTGCCGCAGGGTAATATCCAGCGGAATATCGGTTAGTAAATCAGACAACGCCTGTTCGTATAACGGCCATATCGCGGGATTGGGGTCATCCCGATGCAGCAGCCGAGTGAGGAGCTCATTCAGGTAGAAGCCACAATATAGCGCCTTGCCGCTCAGCAATAGTCGATTGCCCCGTGGTTCACAGGCACGCAGGGAGTACATATCACCGGAGGGCTTCAACTCCACCCACAAAGGAGTAAACGGAGCCAACAGAGGATCTTTACGCCCACCGCGAACCACCGCACCAACACGGCCCAAGTTTGGCAGAAACAGGTCCACCGTCAGGCTGGTATTACGAAAAGGCCGCCGGTGAATCAACCAAGCGGCTTGCAGCGCGCTACTATCAGGAATCATGGATGCAGTTGAACGTTCAACAGTGCGAGATGGATCGCGCCGTTACGGTTATGCCGTGCCCGCACCTCAGCCAACACAGAAACGCGCAAAGTAGCTTTCATGACTTACACCCTGTTTATCCGCGCTTTTCAACTTTGAGCGTTCAATTCCTTTCATCATAGCCAAGGGAGCGCAACGCACGGGCATCGTCAGACCAGCCCGCCTTGATTTTCACCCACAGATTAAGCATCACTTTGCGCTCAATCAGGCGTTCGATATCCTCACGGGCTTGAATACCAATCTGCTTGATCCGCTCGCCCTTGTCGCCAATAAGAATTTTTTTCTGACCACGGCGCTCCACCAAAATGGCGGCCGAAATCTCTGTGACGCGGGGGCCGTCTTCCCACAGCTCCACTTCAACACTCACCTGGTGCGGCACTTCCTGGCCCAGTTGGCGAACCACTTTCTCACGAATAATCTCTGCCACCATAAACCGTAAGCTACGGTCGGTAAGTTGATCTTCCTCGTACCAGAAGTCTCCTTCTTGCAAGCGATCAACCAAGGCTTTTTCCAACTCCACCAAATTCTGTTCACGCAGTGCAGATACCGGAATAACCGCGTCAAAGGGATAGCGCTCACTCAGAGACTGTATATGCGGCAATAAAGCGCTCTTGTCATCCACATTGTCGACCTTGTTAATGATCAACAATACCGGAACGTCGCCTCCTTCTGGCAGCAAGGACAGCACGTGCTCGTCCGCCGGTGTCCACTTCATGGCATCCACCATCATGCAGATCACATCCACCCCAAACAGGGTCGATACCGCAGCCTCATTCATGGCGCGGTTTAGCGCCTTTTCCTGGCCAGTGTGAATACCCGGAGTGTCAGCAAACACAATCTGGTAATTATCGCGGCTAAGAATGCCATGAATCCGATGGCGAGTGGTCTGCGGTTTGCGCGAGGTGATACTTACTTTCTGACCAATCAGATGATTCATCAACGTGGATTTACCCACATTGGGGCGTCCAACAATCGACACCATGCCACACCGGGTGGTTTGAGGGTTGTCGGGTTGAGACGACGGGGTATCAGTCATACTGCTGCTCCAGCCATTCAAGCGCCAGGCTTGCCGCCTCTTGCTCAGCCTTTCGGCGACTTGCACCTTGGGCGATAAATATCTGCTGCACATTATCCAGTGAGCATTGCACATCGAAGGTCTGTTTCGGCGCCAGGCCTTCTACCTGGGTCACCTCATAGGTCGGTAATTCAAACTTGCGCGCTTGCAGCCATTCCTGCAAACGGGTCTTAGCATCTTTCTGGGCGCTCTGTGGAGAAATTGCGTCAAGACGCGGCGCAAACCAGGCCAGCACCACCTCACGACAGCGGGGCTCTCCACCATCCAACAGCATAGCGCCAATAATCGACTCCAGCGCATCAGCCAAAATGGAATCACGACGAAAACCGCCGCTTTTCAATTCCCCCCCTCCCAATACCAGATATTCACCCAAGCCTAATTCCCGCGCCACCAAAGCCAACGTCTGACCGCGAACAAGGGAAGCACGCATGCGGGTAAGTTGCCCTTCGGCAGCCTCTGGAAATTGCTCAAACAGAGCGACAGAGATGATCTGCCCGAGTTGAGCATCACCAAGAAATTCCAACCGCTCATAATTACGATGGCGGCTAACACTACGATGCGTGAGTGCCAACTCAAGAAGTGAGAGGTCCTGAAATTGATAGCCCAGGCGGGCCATCAGCCTATTAAGGTCACCGTTCACTGGCGAATGTCTTTTTTGAACTCATCATTGAAGCTCATCACGATACTTACGTTGTAGAACAACGGTTCTCGCACTTCATAATCTGTAGAGACGGTCAGAACACCGCCTTTCTTAACGATAACCAGATCATCAACAGAAATAACATTAACTTGGTTGATAGTGAACCGCTTGCTCAGTCCGTCGCGAATTTCGCGCGGAGACATCAGCGCCGTTTTGCTATCCTGCAGTAATGAACGGATGGCCGTCGAAATCGTATTATGTTCCATATAAGCCGGGATCATACGAAATGCAGCTGTCCCCAAGATTGCCACAACGATCAGCACAATTGCCCCGCTGATCAGTGACATCCCGCGTTGCTGTGAGGGCTTAGTTGTCATCATTGTAATTTGCCTCCACCTTATCAATGGCACCATTACGAGAAAAACTGGGCAGAGAGAAAATCGGTTTCCAGTGCATCCATATCATAAATGCTTCCCCCACGACCAGCTCCTCAGGGACTATACCCCAGAATCTGCTGTCGTTACTGTTATCCCGGTTATCGCCCATCACAAAGTAAGCATCTTCCGGCACAGTCCACTCACCCTGGGTGCGCGCCTGCGGGGTTTTCCGTCCAGTGTAGGGGTTAATTTTGCCTTCCTGCCAGATCAAGTGGCTAGCGTTACCCAGCTGTTCCACATATTGCTTGCGCCATACGCCAGAACCAACCCACTCGTTCACCAAGTCTCGATCGACTGTCTCACCGTTCACCGTTAACACGTTGTCTTTCACCTGAACCGTATCACCGGGCAAACCAACCACGCGCTTGATGAAGTTCTGTTTCCGGTTATCCGGAAACTTAAACACCATGACATCACCCCGTTCCGGCTCGCCAGTCTCAATTATCTTGGTGTTAGTTACCGGCAAACGTAGCCCATAGGCAAACTTGTTCACCAGAATAAAATCGTTCACCTTCAGCGTTGGCAACATGGAGCCCGACGGGATGGTAAAAGGCTCAACAATAAACGAACGAATCACCAGCACCACAAAAAACACCGAGATCAGTGAATTGGAGGTTTCCACCACACTGCCCACCGGGCCGCCCTTACTCTTCAGCTTAAGCGCCTTGTCGATCAGCCAGACAATCACCGTAATGGTCAGAGCCAGGGTCAACCAGAAACCGATATCAATATCCAACAGAAATCTCCATTAACAGAACCGCAGCAGGCAACAGCTGGACGCCTTGTGGTTTTACGTCCAGCGTCTAACGTCAGGCATTTATCAATTAATCATCCACTTTGAGCACAGCCAGGAACGCTTCCTGGGGAATTTCCACGTTGCCCACCTGCTTCATTCGCTTCTTGCCTTCTTTCTGCTTCTGAAGCAGTTTTTTCTTACGAGATACGTCGCCGCCATAACATTTCGCGGTCACGTTCTTACGCAGGGCTTTTACCGTCTGGCGCGCGATAATCTTGCTACCAATGGCAGCTTGAATGGCCACATCGAACATTTGTCGTGGCACCAATTCTTTCATCTTTTCACACAGGGCCCGGCCCCGGTAAGCAGATTGATCTAAGTGGCAGATCATCGCTAGCGCATCCACTTTGTCGCCGTTGATCAACACATCCACCCGCACCAGCTTGGTCGCCTCAAAACGCTCGAACGCGTAGTCCATGGAGGCGAAGCCCCGGCTCACCGACTTAATTCGATCGAAGAAATCCAACACCACTTCGGCCATGGGAATGTCGTAGGTCAGCGCCACCTGCTTGCCCAAGTACTGCATGTTGATCTGCGCGCCGCGGCGCTCAACGCACAGCGTGATCACATTGCCCACGAATTCCTGGGGCACCAGGATGTTCACCCGCGCAATCGGTTCACGGAATTCTTCTATCTTGCTGCCTTCAGGCAGTTTAGACGGGTTGTCCACATGCAGAATGTCACCGGATACCAACGCCAATTCATATACCACCGTAGGCGCCGTGGTAATCAAATCCAGATCGTATTCACGCTCCAATCGCTCTTGGATGATTTCCATGTGCAACATGCCCAGAAAACCCACCCGAAAACCGAAGCCCAACGCATCGGACGTTTCCGGTTCGTAGAACAGGGAGGCGTCATTAAGTGTTAGCTTGGCCAGGGCGTCACGGAAATCTTCATAATCATCCGCACTCACCGGGAACATGCCGGCATACACCTGCGGTTTCACATTTTTAAAGCCAGGCAGGGCGGCCACGTTCGGGGTTTTCGCCAAAGTCAGGGTGTCACCCACCGGTGCGCCATGAATATCCTTGATGCTGCCGCTCACCCAGCCCACTTCACCGGCTTCCAGCAATTTGGTCTCGGTACGCTTCGGCGTAAAGATACCCAAGCTATCAACCACGTGAGTCTGGCCGGTGGATTTCACCAAAATTTTGTCGCCCTTCTTCAGGCGTCCTTCTTTCACCCGAACCAACGAGATCACACCCATGTAATTATCGAACCAAGAATCGATAATCAGGGCCTGCAAGTCCGACTCGCGCTTCCCTTCAGGGGCGGGGATACGCTCTACCAACTGCTCAAGCAGGTCATCAATGCCAACGCCGGTCTTCGCCGACACCCGACAAGCGTCATGGGCATCCAGACCGATAATTTCCTCGATCTCGTTGATCACCATTTCAGGTTCAGCTTGGGGCAAGTCAATTTTGTTCAGAACCGCCAACACTTCCAGATCTTGCTCTATGGCGGTGTAACAGTTAGCCACCGACTGGGCTTCAACGCCCTGGGCGGCATCCACTACCAACAACGCCCCTTCACAGGCCGACAGGGAGCGGGACACCTCATACGAGAAATCCACATGGCCAGGGGTATCAATAAAGTTCAGCTGGTAGGTTTCGCCATCACGGGCCGTATAGTGCAGGGTCACACTCTGGGCCTTGATGGTAATGCCTCTTTCCCGCTCCAACTCCATGGAATCAAGCACCTGCTCTTTCAGCTCACGCTCGCTGAGGCCGCCGCAAACCTGAATAAAACGGTCCGCCAGGGTCGATTTGCCATGGTCAATATGGGCAATAATGGAAAAGTTGCGAATATTCTTGATGTCAGTCATAAGGCCTGTTGAACAAAAAGTCGTTGCCGCACCGGCCTTCCCTGCCCCAGATTCTTAAACCCGAGTGACAGAAAGAGCCGTCCTGCTGCCCGACCCTGCGCCGGACAACACACCGTGATACTCAAAACGACAAACAATGGGCCGCGATTCTAGCGGATATCGGGGGGGAGTTGCACGGCGCACCGTCCAGTGCGCCGAAAAACCCTACAGCGGGGCCCAAATAAAGGGGCTATGGCAGCTTAAGTGCCAAGAAGCGAGGGGTGCCATCACGATTAACCAATGCCGCCACGGTACCGTCTTCCGGCAAATTCGCCGCAGCCTCAGCTAAATCAGCGGCGCTATTGATCTGAGAGCCCTGCAGCGTGACCAGAATATCGCCTACCTGCAGCCCCGCCTTACGGGCCGGCCCCTCTGTAACCTGAGTAATCACCACACCGGCCTTCAAACCCAGGTGGCTCAATTCCGACGCCGAAGCCTTCCGCACGGTCAGCCCCAACTTGGCACCCGCAGCATTTTCACCCTTCTGGGCACCACTGCTTAAGGCCATTTCCGGATTATCCGGCAACAACCCGATCGTTACCGACAAGGTCTTCTCTTCACCATCACGGATGACCACCATATCCACGTCCGATTCCGGCCTCACCCGGCCCACCCAACGGGGCAACTCAGAAGAGCGATAAATCGTTTCACCATTAAACCGAATGATCACATCACCAGGCTCCACCCCGGCAGCTTCAGCCGGAGAACCCTCTAGCACTTGAGACACTAGCGCGCCACGAGGTGAACCTAAGCCAAACGATTGCGCCAGATCCCGGTCCACTTCCTGAATTAATACACCTAACCAGCCCCGGCTAACTTTGCCGCCATCTTTCAACTGGTTGACCACATCCATGGCCATATCCACCGGAATGGCAAAACTCACGCCCATATAGCCACCGGAACGGCTGAATATCTGCGAATTGATACCAACCACTTCACCGCTCAGGTTAAACAACGGTCCCCCACTGTTACCCGGGTTAATCGCTACATCGGTTTGAATAAAAGGCACGTAGCTATCACTGGGCAAACTGCGGCCCTTGGCACTGACAATCCCTGCGGTAACGCTGCTGTCGAAACCGAATGGAGCACCAATAGCCAATACCCATTCGCCCACTTTCAGGTCAGCGGAGGAGCCGATATTTACCACCGGCAAATCCCCTTCATCTACTTTCAACAATGCCAGATCGCTGCGCTCATCTGCCCCCACCAACGTGGCAGGCAATTCGCGGCGGTCTTGCAGGCGCACCATAATTTCGTCCGCTTCCGCCACCACATGGTTATTGGTCAGCACATAACCATCAGCAGAAATAATGAACCCGGAGCCCAGCGAACGGGTGTCCCCCTGCTCTGGCAGCGACGGCATTTCACCCTCACCGCCAAACTGTTCAAAAAAATGTTTGAAAAACTCAGGTAACTGTTTGAGTTGATCTGTAGCAGACGATGCATCTCGGTGAGTAACGGTGCTGATATTAACCACCGCCGGGCCTTCCTTCTCGACCAGCCGGGTGAAATCAGGCAGGCCTGTGACAAGCGGTTCTCCGCGGGTAGAGGACGATTCAGAAGAAGGGTCGGAGCAAGCTGTCAGTACAGCGCTCAAGATGACAAGCCACACTGCTGCGAAACGACGATATCCTCGTTCCATTGAAGTCTCCTTTTATCAGGCGGCCTTTTTCATGGCCTCACTATTGCGATGCGGGCTGAATCACCACGGCCTGGCAGCTATCCGCAGCAGGAACGACCCGTGGCTGATATGCTTGAGTATGCCCGGCCCGGCGGCTCATAACACGGTTGATCGCGAAACCGAGGAACAGGCCCGCCATGCCCAGTACAGCCGAAGCATCAACCATCTCAATGGGCAACGCCGATCCCAGCAACGCGCCGGCAAACAGCAATACTAACGGCAAGCCGTACACCCACAGCGCACCGCGCATCAGCGCGCCCTCTGGTAAGGCCACATTTACGGTATCGCCAACCTGGTGAGAATCTTGAGAAGGAACGCGCAAACGAGCGCGCTGACCGGACTGCTGTTCATTAATGAGGTGATGCCCGCAACCGGCCTTTGCCTTGCAGGCACCGCAAGTGGAAGCGCGCACAGTTTCCACCCAAATAGCCCCAGGCTCCACCGCCACAACAATCCCCTGCTCTTCCAACATCAGAGCTGACTATCTCGCACACGGATACCTTCGATTACCCGTTCTGCTGTACTTTGCGGCACCTCACCCACCAGGGTGACCAAGTAGGCCCCGCTGGGCGCGGTGAGGCGGCGGCTGACTGCCACCGTCGGGCCGACACGACTCACGCCTTCTTCCACGGAGCCACCGTCCACCGCTTCTACAAAAACGGTGAAAGCGGCTAAGCCGTCACTGTAACCTTGTGCCGCCACCGGCTCGCGATCGGAACCGCTCTGCCGCCAATCTTGATCCACAGAGGTAAAGCCCGGCGGCATCCATTGCGCTTCCACAGACAACCGGTGTGAGGGGTGAGAGTCCTCTAGTGGCTTCAGGTCGCTTTCTTTCACGGTTTCAGGGATCGAAAAATCTTGTTCGGTAAGCGGGGCCGCTAATGTCAGAGACACAAACTCCACCCGCTCAAGCGCCACCCCGCTGCCATCAACTATTTCGGATTTCAGCAACAGGCTACTGTCGTTATCCAGCCACAACCGATAACCATAGCGATAGGTATCCAGCGGCGCCACACGCATGCGTGTGGTCGCTCGGCCCGCAACACGACCATCGCCATCCACAAGAATGTTGTACTGGGCGGGCACATCGCGGGCGATACGATCACCCAACGCCAACGGCCCTGAGTGCTTACGGTTGATGCGGGTAAGCGTGCCATTGGGGTGTAGGCATACCACCTCATCACCGCGGCGCAGCACCTCGACTAGACGACCATCAAGGTGGGTCAGTCGTTGAAACTCGCGGCCACCGATCACCGCGTGGCTCACTTCCATGGTGCTCACTTCCGCACCAAACTGATAAAGAAAACGACCGGTGTAATTGAGGGATCGATTAGCCTGGGCCATCGATTGGAGCTGGTCCTGCGCTGGGGAAGTATTCGCCAGCGCCACTTCAGACAGCGCCATCACCGGCGAGCAGAGGGTCAGAGAGAAAGCAAGAACTCGCAACATCATCCGTTAGCGAGCCCCGTGGCGGGCATCCATGCTGACCAAGCGAGCGAAAGGCATCATCCCTTGGCCACTATGGCGCGCTGCGAAATCACTGTGACGCAACAGCATGTTGTTCACGCGAGGCTGGGCTGCCGGCACCGCCGAAGCAGGCACGACCACTGCATTGTTACTCGCCATGAATGCCTGAGACACTAGCGAGGTCTCGCCGAATGGCCGGCTTACGCGGTTATCCGCAGCAGCCGCCATCACTGGCGCAGCCGTACCATTCGCCGCCTGACTACCTTCCCAGGTCTGCCAACCAACCACCGTGGCCGCCGCCACAGAGGCGGCTACTGCCAAGCGCGCCATGCCACCGAGCCATGCAGGGCGCTGCACAGGCAAAGCCTCATCCGCCAACGCGGCAGACAAGCGGGCATTAAAGTCCGCCGGCACGGCCATGGTCGGCTGGTGGTGCATAACATCACGGGCCAACTGCCAGCGCGCCAGCGTATCCAGATCGCCATCGTCAATATCGCGCATTACACGACGGGCTTCCAGCTCGCTGGTTTCATCGTCGAGAAACGCAGACAACGCTTCCAAATCCCTGTTCATACTCTCACCCTTTATCGCCGCGCTGTGAGCCCAAAAGCGGGCGGACAGCTGTGTCAATTGCTTCCCTGGCCCGAAAAATCCGAGACCGAACTGTACCCACCGGGCATTCCATGACGACCGCTATATCCTCGTAGCTTAGGCCCTCGAATTCACGCAGGGTCACCGCCGTCTTTAATTCCTGAGGCAGCTCATTAATTGCTGCATGGATTACCGCCTCCAGTTCCTCTGACAACACGAGGGACTCCGGGGTTCCAATCTCGTGCAGCATTTCTGCACCGGCATACTGCTCGGCTTCAGCAGCATCCAGGTCAGAGCCCGGTGGCCGCCGGCTGGCAGACACCAAATGATTCTTAGCGGTATTGACCGCAATACGATAAAGCCAGGTATAAAAGGCGCTGTCTCCACGGAATCGGGGCAGCGCGCGCCAAGCCTTGATAAAGGCTTCTTGGGCAACATCCTGAACCTCGTCCTGGTCACGCACATAACGGCTAATCAACGCAAAAAGGCGCTGCTGGTACTTTCGCACCAACACCTCGAATGCACGCTGATCGCCAGCTTTGGCTTTCTTGACCAACTCTTCGTCTGACACCGATCCCCCGGATCTATCGCGAAACGCGTAAAGTAACCATGACTACCTGACGATCAAGCAGCCTGTAAAACGCGCCATTGTAGCAGCTGCCTGAGCGGCGGCTACAATAGGAACGCGATTTCGCCACCTTTTCACATTGCTTGAACAATTAAAGGGGTGACGCAGGGGCGACAAGACAACCGGTTATAGGACAGAATCGGACACAGGAACCCACAGATGGTTCCTGTGAAACTGCATATTGGACACACTCAGGGCAAAATGCCGGGAAAACAGGCACGCTCACACAGCCCAGCCAGGCCCCAGTGAGCGCCACCAGAACGCTCTAGTATTAGAAAATAGAACAGCCAGAGCCGCCGAATTTCTTCTTGACCTGGGCCATGCACCCTCGCGTCAACAAGCCGAAAGGATCACCGGGTATATTTTCACAGACTTTCTTAGCGGCATATGCCTTAGAGCATTCAGCAGCAGTGGCTTCAAGTGCGTTACTCGCCACTGGAAGCCCCGCCGCCTGATCACCAGGGGCGGCACCTGCTAACAAACCCACAGGCACAGCCTCAGGTGCTAATTTCGGTTCACTCGCGCTGATCATCGCCGCGACCACGTCCACCGGCAGCCCTTCCTTAACCAACCAACTCGACTCCTCCGGAGTGAAGACGGCATAAGGCTTGCCCGCGGCTTTAATGCTGGCGGCCATAGCCGGAGCTGAGCGCTTGCGATAGGTCTCCTTAAGCACATCCATTACGCGTAAATCCGCCGGCCCCATAAAAAACAGGCGCTCATTACCGTGAATGTCACCCGTAAAGTCAGGGTGTTTCTCAACGATCGCAGCATAATGCTTGAGGCGCTGGCTACGGCTCTGGCCAGCCAACACCTCTGCCAAGCGCGCAGAAACCAGCGGCCGGTAAAATTTAAGCGACGGGTTATCAAGGGCAGCGGCAAGCGTATCTACATCTTTTGTTTTTTTGAGCGACTGGTAAAGAGACTCTTCGACAGCAATATTACGCACCAGCTTTTCTTCATGGGAAAAAGCTGAAGCATACCAAGCTGCATCAGTAAGTTTTTGTGTGCCGCGTAATTTACCTAGTGGAAACCAGCTCATGAAAACCGTGCCGCGATAGTGGGCGTTAGCACTGTAAACCAGCTCACCTTCTGAGCGCATTTCAATGGTCGTCTCGAACTGCTGAGGCGCCACCATAGGAATCAAACAAAGGCTGAACGTACAACCCAACGTGCTAAAGACGACCGTAGCAATTGTGCCAACACTATTTTCGGGAGGCTGGCGCGTTACCGTAATATCCAGCGGCGGCATCCCGCCATCATGCAACCAATAATCTGCGACCTGAGCCAATTCATCATTCGCACTACTTTTTGGCTTTGCGTTCAGTGATTCCTGAAATTTGTCGCTGGCCCATGGGTAAGCATCGTAAGAGGTCTTGCCTTTACTGTAGGGGATAATCGGGTCATTCGGGTTAGTGTTAAAGTGATCGATCGTTTGCTGCGTAATCGGCGTACCCTGTTCAGTATAATAATTCGCAGACATGCAGCCACTCAAACCCGCGACAAGCACCAGCCCCCCGGCCAGATGCATCGATATTTTTTTCATTGTCTTCCCCAGACAGTATTAGTCGGCCGTCTTAATCCGCCACAGGCATTCCTCTTCACCTGTTGCCCATCAGACGAACACTCTCACCCAAATTACGATAGAAATCGCATCGCAATATAGCCACAGGCCATAGGCTACACATCACCCAAATGGGGGATCCGCTGATAAAAACGTCATTAGCAGGGGGAGCAATCGCCGCTATACTGGCCGCCTGAGACCCCTAAGCCTGCGAAATCGACCAGCTGCTAACGAATAAAGGATGCTCCATGGCTACCTATCGACACGATGTACTCATTATCGGCTCCGGCGCCGCAGGCCTTACGGCCGCACTTCGCCTGCCTGATGAGTGTCAGGTTGCCCTGCTCTCCAAAGGAGAGCTCACCAGCGCTAGCACCTACTACGCCCAGGGCGGAGTGGCCGCGGTGCTAGACCAAGAAGACTCACTGGAAAGTCATGTGGCCGATACCCATGTGGCTGGCGCCGGGCTATGCCAGGATGATGCGGTACGCTTTACCGTGGAAAATGGCCCCGACGCCATTCGCTGGTTGATTGATCTAGGCGTGGACTTCACCCGTTTCGATAGCGGTGATGGCAGTAAATTGCCCTACCACTTAACCCGTGAAGGCGGGCATAGCCATCGGCGCATCATTCACGCCGCCGATGCCACCGGCAAAGCCATCTCCGGCACACTGATCGAACAAGTCTGCAAAAAAGAAAACGTGATCCGCTTTGAGCACCGGGTGGCGGTGGACCTGATCGTACAGGAACACGACGGACCGCAAGGCAAAGAAAAACGTTGCTGTGGCGCCTACGTACACAACATTCAAACCGGCGAAACCGACGTTATTCTCGCCCGCTCCGTGGTACTGGCCACCGGCGGGGCCTCCAAAGTGTACCTCTACACATCCAACCCGGATGTGGCCACCGGCGATGGCATTGCCATGGCCTGGCGAGCCGGCTGTCGGGTCGCGAATATGGAATTCATGCAGTTCCACCCCACCTGCCTCTATCACCCCAAGGCAAAAAGCTTCCTCGTCACCGAGGCCATCCGCGGCGAAGGCGGGCACCTGCTACTCCCCAATGGCGAACGCTTCATGAACCGCTTTGATGAGCGCGGCGAGTTAGCCCCCCGGGATGTGGTTGCCCGCGCCATTGACCATGAAATGAAACGGCTGGGCGCGGATTGTCTCTACCTTGATATCAGCCACAAACCCGCAGACTTCATTATCGAGCACTTCCCCACCGTATACGCCAAATGCCTGCAGCTGGGGCTGGATATCACCCGCGACCCCATTCCGGTGGTCCCTGCGGCTCATTACACCTGCGGCGGCGTGATGATTAACAAGCATGGACAAACCGATGTGCCTGGCCTCTATGCCATTGGCGAAACCAGTTTTACCGGTTTACACGGAGCCAACCGCATGGCTAGCAATTCATTGCTGGAGTGCTTTGTGTACGGCAAAGCCACCGCCGACCATATTCGCGCCCACCTGGATAAAATTCCCACGCCAAGAGACGACAACGAATGGGATGAATCGCAGGTTACCGACTCGGATGAAGACGTGGTGATCAGCCACAACTGGGACGAGCTGCGTCGCTTCATGTGGGACTACGTGGGCATCGTGAGAACGGAAAAACGGTTGGAGAGAGCCCTGCACCGCGCCGAGCTACTAAAGAGCGAAATCGCCGAGTATTACAGCAACTACCACATCAGCAACGACCTACTGGAGCTACGTAATCTGGTGGTCATCGCCGAACTGATTATTCGCTCTGCCATGCAACGCAAAGAGAGCCGCGGCTTGCATTACATGCGCGATTTCCCAGCAACGAATGAAGAAACCGGAAATACGATCCTAACACCGGGGACGTTTTGACTGGCATAGAATCAAGCCGGGTTACGGGTAAAGGACGGAGCCACACGATGACCGTCCTGCACGAGCGATTCAATTGAACGTTCAACGTTGAAAAAAAAGCCGGGGAACGTCCCGGCTTTCCCTTCCAATGTTGTAGCGTGCGCTAGCCCCGCTGACGCTTAACCCAAAACCACTGATAAAAAGGCTGTAACTCGGCAACGGGCGCTTGGTCAGCAAACACATGCTGCCACCCCTTCGGCGTTTGCATTGCCAACCAAGGGCCATGGCGAATAACACGCAGGGGGCGCGCCATGACTTGCTTATGCCGGCCGATGATCGTCACCCCTTGCGCATCCAGCTCTAGCGCCTCCGGCTGAGGCAAACGCCAGCTCCTCACCAGAACAGGCAGCACACCAAGCAGCACCAGCATGGCCCAAGCCGGTAATTGCGACAAGACTATGGCCGCCGCTGCCAGCAATGCCGCCAACCACCGTAAACGCGCAGGATAGCGCGAAGCGGCCAGCTTAACCTTTCTTCGCGGAGACCAACCCGAGGACATGGCTCACATACTCATTTAACTGCGTATCTGCAGGCTCACTGCGGTAGGTGAACCACTCGAACATGTCCGCATCTTCACAGGCAAGCAAGGTGGCAAACTGTACTTGGCGCTCCACCGGCTCCGCATCAAAGTGATTATCCAGATAGCCATACAGCACCACCTCCACTTCTGACGCACCCCGACGGCACTGCCAACGATATTTCCGCTTCAGGTCTTCATTACTCATTCAGCACTACCCTGATCAAACACTCCGGCGTCTTTCGACAATTAACCCATACAGCTTTCAGGCTGTGCGCGCATTATCTATCATGGCTGATGATTTCTCGACTCCCCCGGAGTCCCACGCCACGTTACACGTTAGGATAACAGGAGCCCCATGAGCTGGTCCGAGTTTATTGCCGCCCAACCCCTGGCAGATCACGCCCCCACGGATAACGCCCCCACATTAAGCCACTGCGATCACTTGGCTATTATCCGCGCTCATGGCGAGGAAGCCGGCCATTACCTGCAAGGTCAGCTGTCCTGCGACCTGCGCGAAGTGGATAACGGAGGGCACCTCACCGGCATGCATCTGAGCCTGAAAGGCCGTGGCCTGGTCAGCGTACGCATTGTTCGCGACGGTAACGACTACCTGATGCTCTGCCCAGCCGGGCAAAGCGAAGCGGTAATCAAATCATTAATGAAATACCGCCTGCGCGCCAAAGTGGAATTTCAAGTGGACAACCAGGCCGTAATTCTGGGGCTTTCAGGCGCATTGCCCGGCGCCCTTCCCCAACCTGGGCAAAGCACCCGCAACGATCAAGGCCTGTGGCTACGCTACCCCAACACCGATCACGCACTGCTGATTACCCACACAGAGCAAGCGGAAGCCGTATGGGCGGCACAGGCTCAGGAACGCACAGCCCTCAACGGCAACGGCTGGCGGCTGGCCGACATCGACGCCGGCGAAGGCATGGTCTACCCGGGCGCAGAAGATCTATTCCTGCCTCAGGTTCTTAACTACGACGTCACCGCCGGGGTGAACTTTAAGAAAGGCTGCTACACAGGCCAGGAAGTAGTTGCACGCATGCACTTCAAGGGCAAGCTCAAGCAACGCATGCAACGGGTCGATTACACCGCCGATATGGATCTGACACCCGGTGAAACGCTACGCGACAGCAACGGCAAAGCCGCCGGTGAAGTGGTCAGCAGTGCCCGCACCCCTGCCGGGCACAGTGCCCTCGTGGTACTGCGCCGCAACACCGATGGTGTATTGTTCAAAGACGCTGAGCCGCTCAACAGCCAGCTCGGCACTCTACCCTATACCTTGCCCTGGAAAGATTAAGCCCCACGGAGCCCACACGCGCCCGTAGGCCGAATTAGCCCCAAGTCTTTCCACATAAAAAAAGGCGCCGAAGCGCCTTTTTTTATGTGTCTTTCTAGCCCCTACTCAAGCCTTACCCAAATCCGCCAGTGGGTGCTTTGGCGCCGGGCAGCGGAAGAAACCCTCGATGTACTCTTTTGGCACCGACGCCACATCACGATGCCGGAAGCTGGGTTTGCCGTCCTTGTCGATTAACAAAGCTCGCACCCCTTCGCGAAAATCACCGTGTAGTGAACATTGCACCGCCAAGCACCACTCCATCCTAAACACCTCTGCCAGGTCGTAATAAGTGGAACGATCCAGTTGCTCCCACACCAGATGAGCCGTTTGCGGGCAACCTCGCTCAAGGTTACCCAGTGCCTTGTCCAGCCAACGGTCACGTTCTTTCACGCTCAGCAGCTGCTCAGTGACAACGGTAATGTCCTCGCCATCGCACAAACGGTTAATTAATGGCATATGGTCAATCAACGGGTGCGGCAGATCACTCATGTCCACCGCCTGCTGTTTGAACAAGCGATAGATCACCGCGCGATTTTCCGCTTCGGTATCCGCATAATTCTGCTCGGCCAGCGCGTCCAGCAGGCTGTCCGCATCCGCCTCTACCATGCGATCAGCCATGCCAATTTCCACAGCTTCACGACCGTTGATGTGAACCCCAGTAAGGCCAAGGAACAAGCCCACCCTTCCAGGCAAACGATTCAGGAACCAGCTGCCACCCACATCGGGGAACAGGCCGATGGTAATTTCCGGCATGGCCATGCGCGAGCGTGGCGTTACCAAACGGAAATCCGCACTCTGCAGCAGCCCCATGCCACCGCCCATAACAATGCCATCACCAAAGACGATCACCGGAATCGCACTCGTATGCAGACGATAATCCAACACATATTCCGCTGCGAAATACTCTTCGGTAACCGGGTTTCGGCCTTCACCGGCATGTTTCACCATGGATTTATGCATCTGCACGATATCACCACCCGCACAGAGCGCCTTGTCGCCAGCCCCATCCAGCCAGATCGCCACAATATCGGAACGCTGCTCCCAAGCATCCAGCTTCTCGCTCAACAGCGTGATCATTTCCAAGCTCAGCGCATTCAGGGATTTGGGGGCATTCAACGTCGCGCGGGCAATAACACGGCCGCAACGGGTTTCGATTTCGGAAAACAACACGCAGTCAGACACAACAACTCCTTGGTCTCAATTCGGCAAAGATGGTACCGCGGTGGGCGGCAAGCTCCAAGCTGGAAACGGGCAAAAGGCCATGCAGATTATGAATGCCTTACTCCGCGCTGCAAGCTAGCAGGTAGTGAGGCAAGCGATGTTCACACCGAAAGGTCGCTACGGGAAGATTGGTGATGTGAGCCGCGGCCAACAAAGCAGCTTACTCGTGGGTACAACGCCGTTAGTTGTTCTGTGGCCGCAGACCCCAATTCGCCTTGTAGTGGGCGGCTTGCCTTTATTATTCTGGCACGGACCAATCAATAGCGGTTTCACCGTGCTGGAGCAAATATTGATTGGCACGGGAAAAGTGACCACAGCCGAGAAAACCTCGGTAAGCCGACAGTGGAGACGGATGTGGAGCGCTTAGCACACAGTGTTTTTCGCGGTCGATCAGGCGGCCTTTTTTCTGAGCATGACTGCCCCACAATAAAAACACTAACCCCTCACGTTCGCGGTTTAAGTGCTCAATGGCCTGATCGGTAAACGTTTCCCACCCTTGCTTCTGGTGAGAGCCAGCCTGGCCCGCTTCCACGGTGAGCACCGCGTTAAGCAGCAAAACACCCTGCTCTGCCCAATAGGTCAAGTTGCCATGGGTAGGAATATCAAAACCCAGGTCTCGGTGAATTTCCTTGTAGATATTCATCAGTGATGGCGGAGTCTTTACGCCATGCTGAACGGAAAAACACAGACCATGGGCTTGGTTGGGGCCGTGGTAAGGGTCCTGTCCCAGGATGACCACTTTCACACAGTCAAAGGGCGTCAAGTTGAAGGCGTTAAAAATATCTGGCCCCGGCGGGAAAACCGTTTTTCCTTCACGCTTCTGTTGCGCTAAAAAATGGCGCAACTGCGCCATATAGTCCCGTTGAAACTCCCCCTCAAGGTGCTGTTTCCAGCCCGGCTCCAACGGCACAACTTTGCTGTCAGGGGTGTTCACGGCATAGGCATTAACCATGGGGGATCACTTTCTCCATCAAGTTGTGCATCCGTTTCTCCGCAAACGCCTGGGAGACTTTTTCCGGGTGCACCAACAAACGCTGCTCAATGGTCAGGAAGGTAGAGAAGATTAACTCCCCATCCAGCTTGGGGTGTTTACAACCAAACAGCTCACACGCCATGGCCAAGGTTTCCACATGCTGGGCCAAATACATATCAGCCATTTCCCGCAGCCGCGGATCCAGAACGGCTTCCTGAATAAACGCCTGCTCAGCCACAATATGATCACGACGATTTTGCAACTCATCAACGATGAAAGCGCCCATCATCTGAGCAAGCAGCTGCACCAACCGCCCACGTTCTTGCGGGTTTTTCAGGCTGTCGCGGGAAAACTGCGACATCAACCCGAACGCCTGCTCTTTAAAGGGTTCAACCACCTCCTTTATTGCTCGTTCTGCGAACAATGCGAAGGTGTCAGCGATCAAATCAGAGAGATCTTTAAAGTAATAGGTTGTCGCAGAAAGCGGAACGCCCGCTTCACGGGCAACCGAACGGTGGCGAACCGCCCGGATACCATCGCGCACAATAATATTCAACGAGGCCTCAAGAATAGCCTGTCGACGCTGCTCGCTACCCGTTCGGCGGGTTTTCCTTCCCTGGTACTGAATTTCAGTTGTCATGGATACAGCCAGCCTGTGTTATCACACCCTAAATTGTATCACTCTCCCTGCGACGCTCCTGCAACACAACGGGCAAAAATGACGCCCGAAAATACCGTTCTTACCGGCCCTGGGGCCGCATATGCGGAAACAGAATAACGTCACGAATGGACGGTGCATCGGTAAACAACATTACCAGACGATCGATGCCGATGCCCTCACCAGCGGTCGGTGGCAGGCCATGCTCAAGCGCGACCACATAATCTTCATCGTAGAACATGGCTTCGTCGTCACCTGCGGCTTTTTCTTCCACCTGCTGACGGAAACGCTCGGCTTGGTCTTCCGCATCATTCAACTCGGAGAAGCCGTTGGCAATTTCACGACCACCCACAAAAAATTCAAACCGCTCTGTCACAAAGGGGTTATCGTCCATGCGACGCGCCAGCGGCGAAACCTCGGTGGGATACTCGGTAATAAAGGTGGGATCTTTCAGGCGGTGTTCCACCGTCTTCTCAAAAATCTCGATCTGCACCTTACCCAAGCCGTAACCGTCTTTAAGCGGAATCCCCAAGCCGGTGGCGATCTCTCGAGCGCCCTCAATATCTGCCAATTTGGCGGCATCAATATCAGGATTAAAATGCAAAATGGAATCGAACACCGTCATGCGGGTAAAAGGTTTGCCAAAATCAAACACATCGCCCTGGTAAGCCACATCCGTGCTGCCCAACACCGTCTCGGCCAAGGTGCGCAGCATTTCTTCGGTCAGGTTCATCAGGTCGTGGTAATCACCAAACGCTTGGTAAAATTCCAGCATGGTGAATTCCGGGTTATGCCGGGTCGAGAGCCCTTCATTGCGGAAGTTACGGTTAATCTCGAACACTTTTTCGAAACCGCCGACCACCAACCGCTTCAAGTACAGTTCCGGCGCAATGCGCAAGTACATGTCCATGTCTAAGCTATTGTGGTGAGTAATAAACGGACGTGCAGTCGCGCCGCCTGGAATCACCTGCAGCATGGGTGTTTCCGCTTCCACGAAATCTTTTTGTACCAGAAAGTTGCGAATCCCGGCCACAATTTTGGCGCGGATCTGGAACGTCTTTCGAGTGTCCTCGTTAACGATCAAGTCCACATAACGCTGGCGGTACCTGGCTTCGGTATCAGTGAGCCCCTTATGCTTTTCGGGCAGCGGGCGCAGGGATTTGGTGAGCAAAAAATACTCATCCATCATCACATACAGGTCGCCCTTACCGGATTTGCACAGCGTGCCACGCACCCCAATGATGTCGCCCAGATCCCAGCTCTTGGTTTCTTTACGCACATCGCGGGTTTCGTCCTTGGGCGCGAAAATCTGAATGCGCCCAGACATGTCCTGTAGCACCTTAAAGGCTTTGCGATCCAGCATCATACGGCCGGCTACCGCCACCTGAATATTTTTCTCTTCCAGCTCTTCCTTGGTGAATTCGCCATACTGCGCCTGCAAATCGGCGGCAAGGGAATCCCTACGAAAATGATTGGGAAACGGGTTACCGCCTTCGCGTAACTCGGCCAACTTGGCACGACGTTCTGCAATCAGACGGTTTTCAGCAGCGGCCTGCTGCGAGGCATCGACATTCTGTGTGGTGTTGTCTTGGCTCATAACTCAGTGCTTCCGGTAAAGCGCCAGGCGCCGCACGCTTAACGCCTGACGCTTTGGAGTTAGCGTCAAGCGGCAAGCGTCAGGCACCCAGCGTATCAATCACAATCCCGCTTTTAGGGACGCTTCAATAAAGGGATCCAGGGCACCATCCAGTACCGCCTGGGTATTACGGTTTTCCACCCCTGTGCGCAAATCCTTAATGCGCGCATCATCGAGAACATAAGAGCGAATTTGGCTGCCCCAACCGATGTCAGCCTTGCTGTTTTCCAAGGCTTGCTTCTCGGCATTACGCCGCTGCATTTCCAGCTCATAGACCTTAGCCTGCATCATCTTCATGGCCTTGTCTTTGTTCTGGTGCTGGCTTCGCTCGCTCTGGCACTGGGTGACTACGGTATGCTCAGTGCCCCCATCATCCTTAAAGAGATAGGTCAGGCGCACCGCAGAATCGGTCCGGTTAACGTGCTGACCACCCGCGCCGGACGCCCGGTAAGTATCCACCCGCATATTGCCCAAATCGATTTCAATATCGATGTCGTCATCTACCTCAGGAGACACAAACACGGAACTGAATGAGGTATGGCGGCGGCCACCAGAATCGAAAGGGCTTTTGCGCACTAGCCGATGCACGCCGGTTTCAGTGCGCAACCAGCCGTAAGCATAATCACCTTCAAAGCGCACTGTGGCAGATTTGATACCCGCCACATCACCGGCGGAAGCTTCCACCAGCTCTGTTTTAAAACCGTGGGCTTCGCCCCAACGCAGGTACATGCGTAACATCATCTCTGCCCAATCTTGGGCCTCGGTGCCACCAGAACCGGATTGAATATCCAAGTAGGCACTGCAGGGGTCCATCTGGCCGGAGAACATGCGACGAAATTCCAGATCCGCCACCATCTTTTCCAGATCTCGCAGATCGCTTTCCACTTCTGAGAGAGTATCTTCGTCGCCCTCTTCCACCACCAGGTCCAACAAGGCTGAGGTGTCCTCCAAGCCCTGGCTAGCGTCGTCGATGGTTTTCACCACCCCCTCCAACTGAGAGCGCTCCTTACCCAATGCCTGAGCATAGGGCGGATCATTCCAGACATCGGGGCTTTCGAGCTCGCGCTCGACTTCAGTCAGGCGTTCACTCTTTTGAACGTAGTCAAAGATACCCCCTGAGCGCTTCGACACGCTCGGCGAGGTCGGAAAGGTGGGTTCGCAGCGGATTGACTTCCATTACGTCTCTCTGAAATTGCAGAAATAGGCGCCAAGCCGGATTGGTGCTCGGCAAACGGCGAAGTTTAACGGTTTGCGGGGGAACTGACGAGGGGCGAGCAACCTCCCCCCTGGCCACGCGCTAAGGCTGGATAACGCAACCCCCAACGAAGACAGATTTACCACAAAGTACACAGTAATCGCCTACGAAAAGGAGGCTCTCTTTGTGTACTTCTCTGTGTACTCTGCGCGCGCGGTGATGAACAGGCTTTTTAGTCAGCCTTTTATTGCACCAGTCGCGACGTTATTCAGTGCTTGCTGCGGCAATACCGATCAATCTTTCAGCTCGTAAACGTGGTACGCCGCCGGTTTCATATTATCGATGGTCGTGCCAATGTAGCTGGCGTTTTTCGGAATGCCAGAACCGGTGTTGAATACCTTGAAGCGACGAACTTCTTTCGGCGTGTCTATCACCGTATCCGCGTCCACTTCCACCCACATGAAAATCACGGCTTCCTGCGGAACGTAATCCACCCGCAGTACCTTTCCTTCTTGCGGCAGACGGATGTCCTGCACGTCAGTGTTGATATTAAGCCGATGCTTGTGAATCGTTTTCATTTGAGCCCCTCCGTTAAGGACACACCACAGCGGTAGCGATAGCCACGCCACAAAGTCGTTGTAGCACGGCCTTTTGGGCCGCACACCAAAGAAATAAGGGCACCCAGTATTGAGCGCAATGGGCAATCCTAGCAAAAACCACGCGCCCCGACAGCCATTGTCGACAATTTAGCCGGGAGACGACAGGGGAAGCCCTGAGGGGGTCGCAACATGATGCGGTTTCGATTTGTGGGCCCAATGTTGGATTACGCCTTTCAGGCTAATTCATCCTAAAAACCACGGGGGGAGTCTGGTTTTAGTAGGTCAGCTTAGGCGTAGCCGTAATTCGACATTCCCACCCCATCGGGGCGATCAAAGCGGGATCAAATGCTCGAACAGCAACTGAGGATTACGCTGCCCCCGGAACTCATTGACCTCCAACCGGTAAACCCCACGCACCTTGCTAATGCGGCTGGGCAACGCTTCCACGGCCACATTGAAATGAATAGCATCAATCACCCCACTGATCCCTGGCAGGCCCAGGGTCAATTTTAGGTGGCGCTCGCCAACAATGCGGTGCTTGAGCACTTCGAATTCGCCATCGAAACTGGGCGCAGGGAAACCTTGGCCCCAAGGAAAGCGGTGGCTGAGTAGTTCTGCATTGGTCAACGACAGCTCGTGATCGTCCAGCTCGCCATCGGTTTCTACAATGCGCTCCAGCGCTTTCGGCGACAGCAGCTCCCCCACCGCTTTTTCAAACGCGGCTTTGAAGTCTTCCAGCTTGTCCAGCTCCAGCGACAACCCCGCCGCCATGGCGTGGCCACCAAATTTACTCAGCAAGCCCGGGTTAGCCGTGGCCACCGCATCCAACGCATCGCGCAGGTGCAAACCGGGAATCGAACGGCCCGAACCCTTGAGTTGCCCACGTTGCTGCGCCGGGGCAAAAGCAATCACCGGCCGGTGAATGGCTTCTTTCACCCGCGAGGCAAGAATGCCCACCACCCCTTCGTGCCACTCCTTGCCATACAGGCACAGGCCTGCGGGCAGGTTATCCGCATCCAGACGGGCCACCTCTTCCATGGCCGCATCACGCATACCATGCTCAATGGAGCGACGCTCACGGTTGATGGTGTCCAAATCCTGGGCCATCTCGGTGGCCTCGGCATCGGTTTGTGCCAACAGACAGGCGATGCCTTGAGTCATGTCGGTGAGCCGCCCCGCAGCATTCAACCGTGGGCCGACCGCAAAACCCATGTCCGCCGCCAACACGCGGTTAGGATCACGCCCGGCCACCTGTAACAAGGCGCGAATTCCTGGGCAGCCTTTACCGGCGCGAATCCGCCGTAAGCCCTGCTCCACCAATACCCGGTTGGCGTCATCCAACACCACCACATCCGCCACCGTACCCAGTGCCACCAGATCCAACAGGTCGGTTATTGGCGCGCTGGCGGCAACGCCCTGCTCGCGCAGTGCCCGCTGCAAATCCATTAATAAATAAAACGCTACCCCGACCCCGGCCAAATTGGTGGCAGGAAAATCTTCGCAACCGGGCAGGCGCGGGTTCACCAATGCGTCCGCCTCCGGCAGCGTTTCGCCGGGCAAGTGGTGATCGGTAATCAGCACCCGCATGCCTTGGGCCCGTGCGGCCGCGACGCCATCCACACTGGCGATACCGTTATCCACGGTGATAATCAGGTCCGGGTCGTACAGCTCTTTGGCCAGATCAACAATAGCCGGCGACAGGCCATAGCCATACTCAAACCGGTCCGGCACTAGAAAATCCGGGCGCGCATAGCCCAGCCGCTCCAGGCCACGCACCATCAAGGTGGTAGCGGTGGCGCCATCCGCGTCGTAGTCACCGACAATACAAATGCGCCACTGCTCAGTTCGCCCTTGTAAAAGCAACGCCACAGCCCCACGCAACCCTGTGAAGCGTTCAGGATGTGGCAGGCGTTTGAGTCCCAGATCCAGCAACGCCGGATCGGTGACCCCCCGCCCGGCCAAAATCCGCGCCAGCATGGGCGGCACATCTGGCCAATCTGGCGTGTACTGCGGGCGACGGGTGATCTTGGGCAAGCGAGGAGTGTCGATGGGCATGAACGTGCTCGGTAGTAGCGGATTTCTGGCCAGATTGGATATTCGTCATGCTCGCAGGGTGCCCCAGCCATCAGCGGCACGGTGAGGCGTGGAGCGAGCGATGATTTGTGGGCACCAATGCCTGTACTAAATACCTGTACTATAAATGCCCCAATGGGCAGAGGCGGCACCCGCCCTGCAGTCTGCCACGGCACCGCCCGAACAGCACGAACACATGGAGTAAATGATCAAATTTTCGCCATACAGCACCTCCCAATGGCTATCACGACTAAATAGTCACAAATTAGGGCTAAAAAAGTCATCCCGCTTCCCTATACTTGCGGGCCTACGAGTTTCGTCGCTTATGTAAGCAAACACTCACATGAATGCCATATAAACGACGCGCCCACCCCGAATTTCGGGGCCTGGGGCACACCAAAGCGGTCATTTAAACCGCGTACTTTGGGACTGGAGAGCAGAAGCTATGATCTATCAAGGCAACGCCGTAAGCGTACAACTGCTTGACGACGGCATCGCCGAACTGAAGTTTGACCTTCAGGGCGAGTCCGTTAACAAGTTCAATCAGGAAACCGTGGAAGACCTCGGTAAGGCTGTGGAAGCTGTTAAAACGAACAGCGACATCAAAGGCCTAATCGTGACTTCCGGCAAAGGGGTTTTCATTGTTGGCGCCGACATCACCGAATTCACCGACATGTTCAAACTGCCGGAAGATGAAATCGCCAGCTGGTGTCTGAAATCTAACGAAGTCTTCAACGCCCTTGAAGATCTCGACATTCCCAAAGTGGCGGCCGTTAATGGCATCGCCTTGGGTGGTGGCTTAGAACTGTGTCTGGCCGCAGATTTCCGCGTACTGAGCGAAAAAGCTCAGGTCGGTCTGCCGGAAGTGAAACTGGGCTTGTACCCGGGCTTCGGCGGCACCGTGCGCTTGCCCCGCGTAATTGGTGTAGATAATGCCGTTGAGTGGATCGCCGCTGGCGGTCAGCACAAAGCGGACAAAGCGCTGAGCGTAGGTGTAGCCGACGCGGTCGTTGCCCACGACGAACTGCAGAACGCGGCCATCGATCTGGTCAAGCAATGCCTAGCCGGCAAAATCGATTTCCGCGCCAAGCGTGCCGAGAAACTGGAACCGCTGAAACTGCCACCCATGGAAAACATGATGGCCTTCCAGACTTGCACCGCCATGGTGATGGGCCAGGCAGGCAAGAACTACCCGGCCCCGGTAGCCGCCGTAAACGCCATGCAAAAGCATGCTGGCATGAACCGCAAAGAAGCACAGGAAGTGGAAGCCAAAGGCTTCGCCAAAGTGGCCAAGTCTCCGCAAGCCACCTGCATGGTTGGGCTGTTCCTGGCAGACCAGCAAGTGAAAAAGGTCAACGGCAAAACCGCTAAAGCCTCCAAAGAGATCAATCAGGCCGCCGTACTGGGCGCAGGCATCATGGGCGGCGGTATCGCCTTCCAGTCTGCCTCTAAAGGCACGCCGATCATCATGAAGGACATCGCCGACAAAGCGCTGGACCTGGGCATGAGCGAAGCCAGCAAACTGCTGACCAAGCGTGTTGATCGCAAGAAAATGAAGCCCGCCAAAATGGCGCAGGTTTTGTCCTCTATCCGTCCGACCCTGAACTACGGCGACTTCGCCAACGTGAACGTGGTGGTTGAGGCGGTAGTTGAGAACCAGAAGGTCAAGCAGTCCGTATTGGCGGAAGTGGAAGATAAGGTAACCGAGGGCACCGTGCTGGCCTCCAACACCTCCACCATTTCCATCACCAAACTGGCTGAAGCCCTGAAGCGTCCGCAAGACTTCGCCGGCATGCACTTCTTCAACCCGGTACACATGATGCCGCTGGTGGAAGTAATCCGTGGCGAAAAGACCTCCGACGAAACCGTTGGCACCCTGGTGGCCTACGCTCAGAAAATGGGCAAAACCCCCATCGTGGTTAACGACTGCCCCGGCTTCCTGGTTAACCGTGTACTGTTCCCCTACTTCGGCGGCTTCGGCATGCTGATGCGCGACGGTGCCGACTTCCAGGCGGTCGACAAAGTGATGCAGAAGTTCGGCTGGCCTATGGGCCCGGCGTACCTGATGGACGTGGTTGGCATCGACACCGGTGTTCACGCGGCTGAGGTAATGGCTGAAGGCTACCCCGAGCGCATGCAGTACGACTTCAAAGATGCGTCCACTGTGATGTTCGAAAACGATCGTTACGGCCAGAAAAACGGCGTCGGTTTCTACAAGTACGAGCTGGACAAGAAAGGCAAAACCAAAAAGGTTGTCGACGAGTCCACCTACGAACTGATCAAGCCGCACGTGGCTGACAGCAAGGAATTCGATGCGGAAGAAATCATCGCCCGCATGATGATCCCCATGTGCACCGAAACCGTTCGCTGCCTGGAAGACAACATCGTAGGTTCCGCTGCCGAGGCCGACATGGCCATGATCTACGGCATCGGCTTCCCTCCCTTCCGTGGCGGTCCGCTGCGTTACATCGACAGTGTTGGCGTTAAAGAATTCGTCGCGCTGTGTGACAAGTACGCGCACCTGGGTGGCATCTACGAAGCACCGCAGATGCTCAAAGACATGGCCTCCAAGGGCGAGTCTTTCTTCGCCTAAGCCACGGACAAGCAGGAGTAATGAAATGAGTTTGAATCCAAAAGACGTTGTCATCGTCGATGCGGTCCGTACCCCCATGGGCAAGAGCCGTAATGGCCAGTTCCGTCACGTGCGTGCCGAAAAGCTGTCAGCTCAGCTGATCCAGGCGCTGATGGCCCGTAACCCGAACTGGGACATCCAGCTCACTGAAGACGTGATTTGGGGCTGTGTAAACCAGACCAAAGAACAGGGCATGAACATCGCCCGTAACATCTCCATGCTGGCCGGCCTGCCGCGCACCAGCGCTGCACAAACCGTGAACCGTCTGTGTGGTTCTTCCATGCAGGCACTGCACAGCGCCTCACAAAGCATCATGACCGGCAACGGCGATGTCTTTGTTATCGGTGGTGTAGAGCACATGGGCCACGTGGCCATGGATCACGGCATCGACCTGAACCCGGAAATGTCCAAAGTGACCGCCAAGGCGTCCAACATGATGGGCCTGACCGCGGAAATGCTGGGCAAGATGCACGGCATCACCCGTGAACAACAAGACGCCTTCGGCGTTCGTTCACACAAGCTGGCGTGGGAAGCCACCCAGCAAGGCCGTTGGGACAACGAAATCGTACCCATCGAAGGTCACGATCAGAACGGCCACAAAGTGCTGTGCGAAATCGACGAAGTGATCCGCCCGGGTGCCAGCATCGAAGACATGCAGAAACTGCGTCCGGTATTCGATCCGGCCAACGGTACCGTGACTGCCGGTACGTCATCTGCCCTGTCTGACGGTGCCTCCGCCATGCTGGTCATGAGCGCCGAGCGTGCCCAAGCCCTGGGCCTGAAGCCCCGTGCCAAAATCCGCTCCATGGCCGTAGCCGGTTGCGACGCCGCCATCATGGGTTACGGCCCTGTACCGGCCACCCAGAAAGCGCTAGCACGTGCTGGCCTAACCATCGACGACATCGACTATGTAGAGCTGAACGAAGCGTTCGCTGCACAGTCCCTGCCGGTGGCCAAGGACCTGAAGCTGCTGGACAAAATGGAAGAGAAAGTAAACCTGAACGGCGGCGCTATCGCCCTGGGCCACCCGCTGGGTTGCTCCGGTGCGCGTATCACCGGCACCCTGCTGAACGTCATGGAATGGAAAGACGGCCAAATCGGTCTTGCCACCATGTGTATCGGCCTGGGTCAGGGTATCGCTACCATTATTGAACGGGTTTAACCAACACCTGATGCCCAAAACCTGACGCCGGAGACACTTCGGCGCTCAGGCCCGGCACCCTATTTCCGGCCCCGCCTCACAAGGGCAGGGCTGGAAACAAAAAACCCTGGCTTACCCGCCGGGGTTTTTCTTTATTTAACAAACCCATTGTTATTCTTAGACCCACCGCAAACCCTGCCTCTCGCACTCCCACCATTGCCTCCGGTACAGTATGAAATTCTGATCACCGTAAAACGCAAAACGGTAAAGCGTTATTAACCTGCCCCCTGGAGGATAAATGCATGCTTAGCTGGATTGCAGAACATCAAAAAAGCCTATCGGTTATCGCCAGCTTCAGCTCGGTGCTTATTTGGTTGGTGTATGCACAGCTGCTTTATCTAGGATTCCGGCGGCAACGTAGCCCACGTTTAATTATTAATCGCGGGCGCAACAAAGATATCAATGCGCTCTGCCTAATTAGCAACATGAGCGCCGAATCCGTTTTCATTCAATACATCATCGCCGAACTGCACACCTCACAAGGCGTCATCACCATGGATGTAACAGACTTCGAGCAGGAATATAACCAAGGCGACGAAGATCCAGAAAAGCGCACTCACCGCTCAGGGTCATCATCCGGTGTAATGGAGGTGACAGAAAACACCCGGCAAGGCCCCGTCAAACCCGGCGGTTTTTCGCATATAGGCACGTTCAGTGAACTGGTCCAGCGTTTGGCCAGAGATGAAGGCATCGAAATGGACGGGCACATGCCTAAGGGAGAGCTGGAGTTCAACCATATCAAATTGCGCCTTATCGGCATCTATGGGCCAGAGAACAAACCGATTGGTGCGGAGCGTGGCTTCGACCTAGCCTACAACGCCAACCAATTTGCTCTAAGCCCAACCTCGTGGGACACCAAGCAACTGGTATCGCTACGCCAGCGCCACAAACTCCATAAAATTGTGGAAAACCTCAACGCCACCAACTTCTCTTCCTCATCGTCTTTTCGTCGCGTGGAAGAGAACGGCTCATAAGTTAAACGGCACTTCAGCCCCCTACGCTGTGGGCAGGCTTTGCCTCTAGCACCCCGCCTTGAGGGTATTGCCGATTGCTATTGCAGGTTGCTATTGCCGGTGAATAAGCAAAGCTTGCCTGGGCATTACAACACAGGAACCACCGACCCTTTGTAGCCTTACAACCCTCAAATTCATACGGTAACGGCTAATCGAGGGGGGGGGCATATTCACTCCTGCCCACCCGCACCATAGAGTATCGGCCAATTAAAGAGTGCCTGTTGTTATGTTTGAAAGAAGATCCAGGTTGGTAATGAGGTTTCTTACTCCATGAGCATGATCTTCATTAAAAACATTCCCTTTACACCATTTGCCAACGCTCTCGATATTCACTTTGGCAACATGTGGATGCACACTCCATGAAACCTGAAACGGTGATCCTTTTTCATTGTAACCAGGGCCTGTAGTTGAACCAGCATACTGAACAGGTGTGCCCGTATTGCTTGGAATATTCGTTGCCTGATACAAACCCTTGTTTCTTCTATATTGCGCTAGTCTCTCGAAATCAAGAGCCTGTTTATCATTAACCAAAACATAAACCTGTGCTTCCACGCGCAGCTGAGGGTTATTGATCGCATCCGTTAGGCATGAAGCTAACGTTGGGCCTGGTTCGGCTTGAGCCGTTGAAAGCACATAGTGAACTTCAATAGTATCACCAGCGGCTAACCCCCCATGCATGCTAGGGCAGATATCATGACCGACGGGTTTAAGCTCAGAAGCACTCAACTTACCTGAATATTTGTAACCGCTGTGGAAACCGTGGCCATCTCCATTACCGGCATATTGAGTAAACTCACCCCCTTTATGCTCAGCATTTTTATGGAAATGAATATTACAGAGATTCATTTCTGTAGGTGCAGGAGCAGCAGTAAATACCCGTGAATTGTTCCCTTCTGTCGCATCAATATCACGTGGAGATTGTGGCCCAAACCCTTTTCCCTTTGTGTTTTCTGCAAGCATTTCTCTTTGTCTAGATATAACGCTATCCGCTACAGTGCCGTGTGCGCCAGCGCTAACCTCCTTTGCGCTAGCAAGCATTGGTAATGTGGTCGCTATCGCTAACGCGATTATTACTTCTCTCTTCATCGCTCGGCTCCTAAGTTGATAGTGGCGAAATTACCCGATCTACGATTCGGGACCGGTTGCCAAGCCCCACAACCCTGCGATTGGGGCGCTGGCGATAAGGTTATCCCTCAAGGCCGCTGTCCGTACCTGTATGCGAAGATGGGCACATCGGATAATGGGTGCTAGAGCGTTACCGGCATGGATATCGAATACCAGCAGAAGGGCGCAGCCTGTTGGGTACAGAAGCGATCCTGCATCAGCAAGATTGCTCAAGCAGCCACAAGGTTCAGGGAGAAACCCATATCGTTGATGAACAGGGAGAAACGGTTGCCCAGGCTAAACATCGCTGGCGGATTTCGCCACGTGATAACACACCGGCCTACGGCGAACCGCTGCACGCCCAGTCAGTGAGAACCAAGGCCTACAATGGCTGAACGGATAGGTGCCCTATTCCTGTTTATCCGTTCCTCACGCCTAGACTTTGGGTGTCTTGCAGGTGGAAATGCCAAACGGTAAATAAGCCGGGCACCAACGCATGGTAGCGGTCAACAGCGGGATAATGCCTATAGCCCCCCACCAGCTCTGGAATACAACGCCCAGAGCAATGATAACCACACCCAACACTAACCGGAAAAGACGGTCTGTATTACCCACATTGGTTTTCATGGCAGCCTCCTTTTTGAATGCTTATTTCGGAGTCTGTCCTTGTTTCAGGTCACGCACGTTGATCCAGATCAGGAAAAACCGCCAACGGATCTGCTAGTTGATGGTGTCCCCAACCTTGTGCCAATAGATGCTTCCGAGCGGCGTTTTCCGGCTCAGATCGACCTCTTTAAGGATCGATACGATCTGGGCTTCAGTAAAGCGTGATTTCTTCATTGTCGTCTCCTGAGAGGTGATATTCCCAGAAAACGCTAATCAGACGTCTGTCTCCGTTTAGGGGGAGTGGATACCACCTTGACAGAAGCACTGAATGGTCGAAGCAGCTTATGCAGGGCCGGACACACCGCTGCCAGAAAGGCGTTATTCGTGCCTGTGCCAAGCATCACAACCCCGTAGTCATCACCATGCCAACCGCCTAGAGCAACGCGGTCTGACATCGATGCGCTATAGATGTGCTATAACACTGCCCTTACCGACAAGGTAATATCAGACAATGCCCATCAGGGACGTAAGAGATCGGCTAATTGATGGGAGTCTACTCTGTTGGTAATGATTGTGCCGGCCCCGCCTCAAAAGAAAAGGGCTGGGAAACAGGAACCCCAACTACCCAACGGGGTTTTTTATTTGCCATACTTTAATCTATCATCACTCAACGACGTGCTAACTACTGGCAGATTCTTATGACAGCCGATGCAAAACGCGAGCATATTCCTCTAGAGCTGTTATTGCTCGACGAAAAAAACCCACGGTTTGGCAACCATGGACAAAAACTAGTTAGTCAAACAGAAGTTCTCGATCATATTGTCAGCACTTTTAGTGTAGAAGATGTTTTAAGCTCTATTGCTGTAAATGGTTTCTTCGAAGCTGAACCACTAGTTTGTGTTGGCCCTAACAAAAAGGGAGAATTTACCGTTGCCGAGGGCAACCGCAGACTATCGGCTTGCTTAATTTTAGCTGGCGATGAAAGAGCCAAAAACTGGAAACGAAAGACAGAAGAATACCAGAAAATCCATGAAAAACATGGATCAAAAGCTTTCGATCCTGTGCCAGTAACTGTTTTCTCTGCAAACAATTCAGATAAAACCCTTCTTTCCTATCTGGGTGTGCGCCACATAGCCTCTTCTCAGCAGTGGGATTCCTATGCTAAAGCCGTCTGGATTGCAAACGTTATCCAAGAGGGAGAAATTGATGTAAAAACAGTGGCAGAGATGATCGGCGACAAACATCAAACAGTTTCAAGATTACTTGAAGGCTACTATTTCATAAGACAGCTAGAAGATGAAAATCAATTTATCCCCTCAAACTCTCAAAGAAAAGGACGAGGCAGCAACACAACTTATCCATTTTCATGGGTCTACACTCTTCTTGGGTATGCATCTGTTAGAGATTTCCTTGGATTGAATGACTCCAAACCAAGAGAAAACCCCGTTGAGCGTGAGAAAATTAATAATGCATCCTTGCTTGTCTCGGCAATGTTTGGAGACAGATCAAAAGGCAAAGATTCTGCGCTGAACGATTCGAGACAACTCAGTACTCTCGCGAAAGTGGTTTCTGATCCAGAAAAAATTTCCTTGCTTAGAAATGGCAAAAAGATTGATGAAATTATCAAAGCAACCCAGCCTATTGATGAAAGGTTAGGAGATGGGCTGCTGGAAGCGCAGTCATCTTTAAGAGACATATCCTCTAGGCTTATGGAGGAGGATATTTCATCTGAAATTGCAGAAAAACATAAGCCCGCAGCAAGCAAAGTTTCCAAACTAGCATCCTCTGTCTTCAACAAATTACAAGAAATATCCGATGAGTAGAAGATCCACTCATGACGATCGAAATCGTCACTTCACCTTTTCCCAGAATGCTGACGAAACTGAAATCCAGGCTTTCCTTGATGGTGCCGCCCACATCGAAGCAGGAGTTCGTGATGAACTTATTGCTGATGCTCTTGACGATTTTGGCCCAAGTGACATTGGCGGGCCAGAAGAGCAGAGGATGGAAAGATTTGAAGCTGAAGATTTAGCATTAGACGAAGCAGCGGGGTCTACCCTCGAAGAGATTCAGGATCGCAACGAAATACTTGGCGAGCTGTATCCTTTCAAACTGAACGGCAACACCCTAGAGTATACGCCCTCACAAAATGGCGTTTACGAACTTCTATTGTCGATTTCTAACCTTCAAAATTCTGGAGAACAGGGTTCACTTTTTGAAAGAACAGCAACACAAGTCGCATGTAGAGTTTTAGGCCGCAACTCAAAAGCTTGGCATACTGGATGGCCGCGGTCCAACGGTCAGCCCAAAAGAATTAAGGAGCTTTATTCAAACATCAATAGCGAGACAGGTGAGTTTCACTGGGGACCAGAGGCTGGGTTTCCAGAAGACCCGCCTCCAAGAGACGAAAAGGACTGTGGAATTGATATTATTGTCCAAAGAAAACTGGATGAATCAAGAATTGGCAATCTATTTTTGTTTGGACAATGTGCATGCGGCAATAACTGGGACTCTAAACTGGAAGAAGCAAACCCATCGACAAAACTCGCCCGATACTTCAGAACAGTTACTTATGCCCCTCCAATTATCGCGATTTTCGTGCCTTTTTGCTTGTCACAGTTTTGGATAAATGAAACTGCCAGACAAAAAGTTTTGGCATTCGATCGTCTTCGCATGGTTCAAATCTCTAACGACCTTGATGATGAAATTCCGGAGTGGCTGCATAGAGATAGAATTTTGGAGAAAGCCAAAGAAATAGCTTCGCAATAGACACTAGAGGTAATTTAGCAACTCTTTACCGATAACATTAAATAAAGGTGGAGGAACAGCGTTGCCTACCACAGTGTATTTCATCCTCAAACTCGAATTCTCTGTCTCAGGGAAGCAACTACTTCTATCAAAACCCTGCAAACAAGCAGCCTCTCGGTATGAATAACGGCGTGCTGGCCCATCACTCTCCCAAACCCATTTATCTGTATGCACCCTCTTAAGTTTAGGGGAAACAGGATGTAGTGGCATATGCCTTGGGTGACTAACTATAGTTTTAGCCAGCTCATCCCAGCCTCTATACCGATTTCTTGATAAATAGTACCAATGAAATGTTTCTGTCCAGTAATCCCCCTCAGGCCACAATGGAAGATCACCTATTGCATCACCAATTGTAATTTTATTCTGAATTGCAGTACCATGGGTTGCTTCAGGAAAAGCAAAAACTTCGCCAAGATCTGACCTAACACCAACAAAAATCAGCCGCTTTCTTTCTTGGGGAACCCCAAAGTCAGAAACATCGATAACTCTATAATTAACCCTATAACCTGCGAGTCGGAATTGGCATAGCTGAGAATTTAGAAGATGCCTAAAATCAGACCTTTGCATCCCAGATACATTTTCAACGATGAAAGCCTTTGGCTTAATTCTCTTTAAGGCTCTAACGAATTCCCTATATAGGTAGTTTACTCCACGGCTTGACTGTCTTGCTCCACCTTGACTAAAACCTTGACACGGATAACACCCGACAAGCACATCCGCACTAGGAAAAGACTGAATTTCCCTAACGTCAATAACTTGATAATCAGTTTCTGGAAAGTTGGCCAAGTAGAAGTCCTTTGCATAAGGCAAGATATCGTTTGCCATTAGGACGTCATAGCCCGCTTGGTGAAGCCCTGAATCAGAACCACCACATCCAGTAAATAGAGACACCACCGTTTGCTTTTTCTTCATATATCAACAACTTAGCCAAGTAAAGCAATATCAATGGAAAGGATAACACAGAAATCACCAACGATGTCATTGAAGCCACACAGCCACACATGAATCGCTTATGCCCCACTCATTTAGAACCTTTTCAAAAAAACCATCCCTCCCACTCCCCGTCAAAAACTGCTGCCTAGCCCTAGTCATCTCCACATACAACAGCCTGACCTCCTGTCCACTCCTCCACTCCCTCTCCAGATTCTCCTTGTCATCCTTCAAGCCCCCCAGTACCACGGTATCGAACCCAAATTCTTTACTGTTTTGCCGAGTGAGTAGTGTGAGCGTAACAATGGGCTCAGATCTTGCCCAGAGCATCAACTTAATCCTTTCCAACTCAACACTTCCTAACTCCCCGACACTTCGGAAACGCACTGCATCCCCAAAACGTTTGCCCCGCCTGTTTTCCAGAGCGCGCTTTTCGCAACACCATCGCCTCACCACATTTATGGCAAGCTGGTGCAGCAGCTTGAAACCCATCAGTCGTGCCCGCCGAGGGGGCAATGCGCTTTTGCGCTTCTGAATCGGCGGCTTTCTTCAAAGGCACCTCACCCGTCCCAGGGAACAGAATCGCCTCAATCTGCTGGCGAATATCCACTACGACATAGCCCCTAGCCGCCCTAATTCTTAACAGCGGCAAGCCAGCCGACTCACAGGCTTGTTCCAGAAAGGCATCGCGCTTCTGCCGGGAGGCCGAACCATGGCTGGCATCGTCCAGCTCAATGGCCAGTTTTACGGCGCAGTCTTGTGGGTCGCAGAGGAGAAAGTCGACGTGTTTGGCGGAAATCGGGTTGAAGGCGCGTTGCCAGTTGGACCGGTTGAGGCCTTTTTGCGGGGTGAGCACATCCGCAACGCGGACTTTAGAGAAAATGAGGGCCTTGTCGCCCACGGCCTGTGTGAGCACGCCGTAGAAGGAGCGTTCGGCCTTGGACAGCAGGTAAGGTTTGCGGCGATAGCCAAAAGCGGGCGCCCCGCCACCGGGCCGTTTCTGTTGGGCCAGGATCAGCATGACGCCAATGGCAATAACCAGTAGAACGCCTAATTCCAAGGGCTTCTCCCCCGTTTAGCCGTAAACGGGGGTGACCATACTGAATATGGTGATAACCAGACTGGCATCCTTTCCCCTGAGTCATATTACAAGCCGTGCCATCCTGGCCAGCCGCGGTTATTGATATCGTGTTATTTGCGATTACTTTGAATGTACACAATCTTTAGGCGCAAAGAAATGAATAGGCTTCAGGAGGCTTGCTTTGCAGGAGAGAGAACGCAGAGGCCGCCCTCCAGTGGCGCCTCGACAAAGAGAAAAAGGCGCCCAGCCTGGTGGCAAAAGCGCCATTGGGAATTACGCCTCGAATCGTTTTAGCCGCCGCAGCAACGCGTGGTTTTCCCGGCGTAGCGCCTGCACTTCATCGAGCAATTCCAGGGCCAGTGCTACGCCCTCCCAGTTGATCTCAAGGTCCCGCCGCAAGCGGGTGGCGCGGGCGATTTCGGCGAGCACGGCATCGTCAAACTGCCATTCGCTGGCCTGCCTATCCTGGGGTTCGATAATACCGAGGCTGACGATGTCGATGAGATCCTGCTCTGATATCTGCACCCGTTGGCAAATGTCGTTACTGCATACCGTGATTCTTAATTGAGAGGCCATAATTACCGTCTCCATTTTGCACGTGGATCGAAGCTTGCCTTGTCGGCCAGTTGTTGCCACAGCGCGTCAATGTCTTCGCCGGTGGCATCGGGCATGACTACTTTTAACACGGCAATCAGGTCGCCCTTCCCTGCCTTGCTGGGCAGCCCTTTACCAGGAATACGCAGCTTCTTGCCGTTCTGGCTGTGTGCCGGGATGGTCATCTGTACTGTGCCGGTGAGGGTGGGCACTTCAATTTTTGCCCCCAGCGCCACTTCCCAGGGCGCCACCGGCACGGTAACGATCAGGTTGTGGCCTTCCACATCAAACAAGGGATGCGGCACCAGGCGAATGCGCAGGTACACGTCGCCCGCGGGGGCGTTACCGATACCGGCAATACCCTGGCCTTTGAGCCGAATGCGTTCACCGTCGGTCACCCCGGCCGGAATTTTCACGTTCAGGGTTTTGCTCTTTTCGCCGACCACCTGGCCGTACTGGTCGTATTCCGGCAGCCGGTAGGAAACAGATTTGGATTCGCTGCTGATCGTGTCTTCTAGAAAAATGGGCAGCTCGATTTCCACATCTTCACCACGCCGCGATGGCGCGTGCCCGCCACGGGCCTGGCGGGCGCCGGTGAACAGGGATTCAAAGAAGTCAGAAAAGCCCGCATCGGCCGGGTCAAAGCCCCCGCTCGACGGCTGCCAGCCAGGGGGCGGCTGAAACGAACCGCCATCGCCTTGCTGGTTTCGAAAGGCGCGTAGCTGGTCGTAATCAGCGCGTTTATCTGGATCTTTCAGCACCTGCCAGGCCTCAGCCACGTCCTTAAACTTGGCTTCGGCGTCGTTTTCCTTGCTGATATCCGGGTGATACTTGCGGGCCAGCCGGCGGTAGGCCGTCTTGATAGCGGCCGCGTCGGCGTCTGGCTCCACCCCAAGCAGGGCGTAGTAGTCCTTAAAATCCATTCCACCTCTCCGGAGTCAGATATTCCATTCCTACCATACTGCTATTTCAATGATATGCCTGTTGAAAATGCACCATTCCTGATTACCGTCAAATTACACCGCCCGGCCCCCTTTCTACTGCTCTTTGTTTGAGCCATTCTTGAAGTGGTGGCCGCGCAGTGCGGCCCGGTAACCACCCTGTGCCAACCCGCTCTCGCTGGGATTACAGGCGTATCTCGCCTTGTTGTATCTGCCTGTATAGCTGGGGCGTCAGCGGTTGGTAGCCGCGCTGGTTATCCAGCAGTACATACACGGGTTCGGCCACTTGATCGGGCGCTATGCCTTGTTTTTTCAGCGCTACCTTGCGGTATTTAAAGGTGCCGGTGGTTTCCTGATGATCACGGATGCGCAGAAACAGGGGCACCGCATAGGCCGGCAGCACACGGCTCAAATGCTGTGCCAGGCCCCAGCCATTAAGGGCGACGCCCTGGCTGAGCGTAATGGCCGCCATCCCTGCGCGGCCATCGCAGCCGGGAATGCTGACTCCGTACACCACACCATGATCAATATCAGGGTGCTGAGCCATAGCCCCTTCCACTTCGCCGGCGGCCACGTTCTCCCCTTTCCAGCGGAAGGTATCGCCTACCCGGTCGACAAATTGAATGTGGCGCAAGCCCTGGTCGCGCACCAGGTCACCAGAATCGAACCAGCAATCGCCTTTTTTGAAGACATCGCGCAGCAACTTTTTCTCCCCGGCAGCAGGGTCGGTATAACCATCGAAGGGCCGCCGCGGGGTCACTTCGCTAATCAAAAGGCCAACCCCACCCTTAGGGATGCGCTGCATAAACCCATCACGGTTACGGCGCGGGGTTTCGGTGTCATTGTCGAATTCGACGATGGCGAAAGGCAGCGGAGTAAACCCCGCAGTCTGGGCCACACCAAAGAGGTTGATAAACCCAATATTAGATTCACTGGCACCGTAAAATTCATAGATACGGTGGATACCAAAACGCTGCTCAAAGGGCTCCCAGATTTCCGGGCGCAGCCCGTTGCCGGTGATTAATCGAATACGGTGCTGACGGTCCATGTGGCTGGGCGGCACATTGAGCAGGTAACGGAGCAGCTCACCGATATAACATAACGCGGTGGCGTCGTAATGGCGCACCCGCTCCCAGAACTGGGAGGCACTGAACTTGCGATCCAGTGCTAGGGTGGCGCCCATGGATAATACCGAGCCCCAGGCCACGGTAAGCGCATTGTTGTGGTACAGCGGCAGGCAGCAATAGAACACCTCTTTGCGGCGGATGCCCAAGGCCAAGCCGCCCATACCCGCCATGGCGGCCAGCCAGCGATAATGTGTCATCACCGAGGCCTTGGGTAAGCCGGTGGTGCCGGAGGTAAAGATGGAAAAACACGGCTGCTCGGCGCGCACTCGGCAAGTGCTGGGCGGGTTGGCTTGCGATTGCCGGCTGCTGTGTTCATGCAGATCTAGCCAACCCGGCGGCGCAGGCTGCCCCTGGTCGCCACCGTGCCACAGATAGCCGATTGATGAAGCGGGCGACGAGCTGTTCGGCGCGCTTGGCGTTGGAGTAAAGCGAGTGGTGGCCAGGGCCGCTGCACATTCCGCACTGACTACCAATAACCGCGGCTTGACCAGCTGGATACTGTGTTCCAGCACCTCGCCACTCTGGTTGTGGTTGAGCATGGCCGCGATGGCGCCCAATTTGACGGTGGCCGCCACACAGGCCAACGCCTCAGGCCGGTTTTCCATCATGATCGCGACAGTGTCTCCGGCGCCCACACCCTGCTCCCGCCAGCAGGCGGCCAAGCGGTTGGCCCAGGCGTTAAATTGCGCGTAGGTCCACTGCTGATCCTCGAACCGCAAGGCGATGTTGTGCGGGGTGCGACTGGCCCAGTATTGGATAACCTTGCCAATGGACTGCTTGCTGCTGGGCCGCAACCCGGCTAGGCGCAACAGATTACTGCGCTGAATATCCAGCAGTGGCGGCACCATGTACCGCACTCCTTTGGCCAAATCTCGCCAGCCAACCTTCTTCACAGGCATGCTTGCCTCCGTTGCTCGGCCCAATACTGCTCCCGGCAGGGCTACTGCTAACAGTGCAACCTGTTGTTATACGCCTGCCGGATGGCATTGGAGCTTACTTGTCATTGACTCGTTTGGATCAGGCTCGCGAGCAGGGCAATGTCGTGGCTGCTGGCCTGCGATCCAGTTCGAATCTACATAATCGTGGGGTGTAAATAAATGAACAGAATTGCGGGGGGTGTTTCTTAGGGTCAATAGGCTGACGGAGGCGTTCGCGACTCCACCGCCACTTCTGCGAAATCCAATAGTTGGCATGGTTCCCGCAGTATCTTGCTCAGTGGCCAGCCATATTGCTGGCTTAACCCTTTGTGGTACCTGACCCGAGCAAGAGGTAAGCCCCATGGATTCTGTATCGATCAAGGACTTGATGTGCACCCGTTTTGCGACTATCCGCCCGGAGATGCCGGTGGTGGAAGCCTCCAGCAATCTGATCAAACTGGATATGCTGGGCAGCCCCGTTACCGATAGCGCGGGAACGCTGGTGGGCTGGATCAGTGAGCGCGAATGCCTGCAGGCGGCCTTACAGGTGGTATATCACAACCAGCGCGTAGCAACCGTGAGGGACCTAATGCAAAGCGAGGTACTGACGGTATCGCTGAACGACGATGTACTGAACCTGGCCCAGCAGATGCTGAACGCCAAGCCGAAAATCTATCCGGTGGTGAATGCCGCCAACAAGGTGGTGGGGGTAATCAGCCGCCGCCATATTCTGAATATGCTAGATCAGAAGCTGGCCGAGTTGTGCAAAAAGGCCAGCTAAGGCCCTGTATGCGTGCACGTAGGCAGCCTAGCTGCGCGCTATTGGTGCTCAAAACGCATGCATAAATGCCTCATTTAGGTTCGCGCAGGCACCACTAACCGTCTGTGCTGTTGGGTTCATTCGCAGCACCGCATCGCGGTAGCGCGGCCTTCACGCATGTGGCGGCCATGGTATCGCTGCTAGGGCTGTTCACCAAAGCGCGCCATGGGGTCGTCGCTGCTGGGCGAATGCCGCAGTAATGCGATGCCGCCATGAGCCGTGATGTAGTTCATTACGGACGGGTTACGAAGGTAAAGATAATGTGAGTAATTCAGATTTAATCTGAATGACGCTAGGTAATGGCATTGCGAGGCAAAGACGGCAAAGAAGGCCTAGCCTGCACTTACCATAGTGGTTTGCGCCACCGGGTACTCTGCAAAAACAATAGCGCTAAGTTTGCCCCTTACATTATTCAACTACTGCCCAAACCGGCCAACAAACCAATTCTCACCACTCCCGGTCAGCAATAACTGCTGCCGTGCCCGCGTCATCCCCACATACAATAGCCGCACCTCGCGCTCCAGGTTCTCCTGGTCGTCTTTCAATCCGCCCAGCCCTGCCAGCACCACGGTATCGAATTCCAGCCCCTTGCTGCTTTGCCGGGTAAGTAGCGCCACCCGCTGCGCATTCGCGTCGTAGGCTTTCTTGCTGGCGCTGTTTTTTAACCAGGCATGGGGAATGCCTTCGGCGTTGAGGGCTCGTTGCAGAGTGTCTGCCTGCCAGGTGTAACCGTAGATCACCGCAATGGTGTTGAGGGGGCGGCCGCTTTGGTGCCATTTGTGAATGCAGCGAGCGATGTAGTGGGCTTCGTCGTTGAAGTTGTCGAATTTGCGAAACGCCGGTGGCGGGCCGCTCACACCGGCCACCTCCGGTGCGATGAGGGGAATGTGGTCGTCGTCGGCATCTTGAGCTTGCAGGAAGTCCTTCGCGAAATCGTAGGCGTAGCTAAGGATTTCGCGGGTGTTGCGGTAATTCAGTTTCAAAATGGTGGTTCGACCACGGGCCTGAATGCCGGCACTGGACAGGGGAAACTTGAGATTGCGTTTCTTGTAGATGGACTGGGCATCGTCATAGAGCAGCAGCAGGGAATTGGTGTTCGGGTCGATCATCTGCACAATCAGGGCCAGCCAGTCCTGCTCGAAGTCGTGGCCTTCGTCGATCATCACCGCGCTGTATTGGGCACGAGGAATCTGATTCTTATCCACGGCCTGTATAACGGTTTCCACCTGCCGTTCCCAGGGTTTTAGCTCTGGTGTGGCGGCGATCGGGTCCACGTTGTAGGTTTGCATTTGCCGGCCACACCATTCATGGAAGTGGTGCACCTGCACTTTCTCTTCGATGCCCTTTTCGGCAATAAAACTTCGCAGTCGGGCAGCCAAGGTGATATTGAAGCACAACACCAAAATCGGCTTGGTGACGGCCTGGGCCAAGTGCAGACAACGATAGCCGAGGATCAGCGTCTTGCCAGAGCCGGCCACGCCATGGATAACCCGGTGGCCATCACCCATGCTCCGGGCCAGCTGTTCTTGCTGCAGGTCCATCACGCGGACAATGTCTGGGATGGTGTTGTAACTTGGCTGGCTCGCGACCACCGGCTTTCCCTCATTGGCCCCGCCCTGCCCTACCTCTGGTTCATCGTCTTCACCCTCCGCATCGAACAGCCCTTGCTGGGGCGCGTTTATGCGAATTTCAGGGAATAGATTCCAGCGGATACGATCAATCTGCGGCAGGGTGAGTTTGTCGCCGAAGGTGTATTCGAACATGGCCCATAGCTGCTCCTGGAACACTTCCGGGTCAATGGTGGCGGTCATTTCATCCCGGCAGATCAAACGGTGTGGGGGTAACACCAGTTCCTGATGCTCCTCACTAATGGCCTCGTTCCATTGCTTACGGGTGATATTAGGGAACACGACCCCATAGCCCCACGGGAAGCAGAGCTTGCCTTTGTGCTGTGCGCAGGTTTGTTGCAGGTGCGCATCGCGCTGCAGTTTTTTGATGGCGGTGAGCGCACACTGGCGGGCCTGCTGCAAAGGATTGGTGACGGTCTTCAAACCATCGGAGGTAAAAATCTCCGCATCGCGGGGCGTGATCGTCTTGAGGGTATCTAGCTTCCAATCTTTTACCTCCAGAAACAGCAAGCCACGGCCGGGATGCAGGATAATGTAATCTGGATAGCGCCGATTGCGGCCCACCGGTGTGTCGTACCAAACGGTGTAGTCATCCTCTAATAGCGTTTCTAAGCGCTGCCCCAGGCGCCTCTCGCCTTTCGTCATGCCACGCAGGGTGCTGAGGTTGGGTATAACGGTGGCCATGGTAACTATCGCTCCCAGCTCATGGTGACCCCATAGGCTTTGCCATCAATCTGCAAGGAGGAATATTGAAGCATGAGCTTGTCGCCACTTTTTTGCTGCCACTGAACCAGTGGCAGCGTCTCCTCTATGTCCTCTTTCCCGTCCAACCACAAAACGAGCCTCGCCATCCAGCCGAGATTAAAAGCATTAAATGATGGATCTCCAAATTCTGCCTCTATTGCTGCTTGATGGGTTTTAAAGAAAACCTTTTGGTGCTCCTCGTTATTGAACCAGACTCCGTAATAAACCAACGAGATACGGTCTTCGCCGCATTGATACCCAGTCACTTCAGAACGTTCCGGGGTGTCGCGGTAAAACGCCAGAAGTTCGTGCTCCAGCATCGTGTGCAGAGGGAAGTCAGCCTCCGCTCCCCTGTCAATTTCCATTTCATAGGTTTCAAGACAGGAATCACCGGGTGAGACACCAAGGAACAGGGCTGAATGGGCAAACGGAGAGCACAGGAGTATGCACAGCATGGAGAACGTTCGGCATTGCTGAGGGGTAATCCGGCAGATTGTCTGCTTCTGCGTTCTTCGGAATAAAAGCATCCTGCCCTCATTGCTTTATTGCCCACCATCCTGGCAGGCTCATTATTATTAACCGCGTTTTATTTGTGCTTCAGTTCCGAATGTACACGACCTTACGGCGCAAATAAATGAATACGATTCAGGATTTTGATTCTGGTGTGCGCAAGAGAAATCGACGCAAAGGGCCGCGCCCCTGAGACGCAGCCACATGCCGTTCGCAGAGTGGCCTCTTATCTCACGATGCTTTTGCTTTGATCTGCCAGCAGGCAGCGTTGAATTTCACGGTATCACCGAACACAAAAGGCTCGAAGGCTTCTCTGACCACCGTAATAAGCTGTGCTTGGGTTTTTTCATCCAGACCGGGAAGAATGCGACCGAGCGGGCCGATGCGGGTGAAAAAACTCACCAGCTCGGTCTCGGGGAACGCACATTCGAAATCCAGCGGTTCAATGCTGATGTCGTGCCAACCTGCTGATTCAAGAATGCTCTCTACCCGTTGGGGGTCTGCAAATGCAAACTGCCCGGGCGCGTTCCGGTCTTGTTGCGGCAAGGTGACGATAGACTTGGCCGCCCGGCCAGCGGTAGTCATAAAGGGGGTTTCTTTCGGGGAGCGCCAGGAAAAAAACAACGCCGTGGCCTCTTTGCTAGCGGCGCGCCTGAGGTTTTGAAAGGCCCGCACGGGATCTTCGAAAAACATGATGCCAAAACGCGACACCAGCATGTCGAACAAGCCTTCTTGGAAATCATAGCGGGCGGCGTCGGCGCAGATAAACTCTGGGCCGGGTCCTTCCTTGTCCGCACCATCCTGCTCACTACCCTGTCGTGCGGCGTCGATCATTACCTCGGACACGTCCACGCCGGTGGCATAGCGCCCTTCTTGGGTATGGCGATGAATCGTGCGGGTTGTGCCACCGGTACCGCAGCCTATATCAAGAACATGGCGCGGGGATTGGGCCTGCACCGCTTCGGCCAGCAGCACTTCGATGGGCTTGAACAAATGATCAATCAGCTGCTGGGAAGCTACCCAGTTGCGCCCACCCATGGTTTTCCACAACGAGGACGGGTCTTCGGCTGTGTCTACAAATGTGGCGACAGGCTTACTCATGTTTACTCTCCGGCGTTCGGTCTCGGTTTATTTGTCAGCGAGCCACTTCACGTCGAGGTCACCTCAACTGAACAGCCCAGAAGACAACCGTGCACGACTCACAGAGCCGCTCCATGATAGGTAAATCGCCAACCTTTACTGGCCGGCCTTGCCCTGCTGGGCAGCTTCCAGCGCCACAATTTTTGCGTGCATTGCGCGCATAAGATCCAGCATTTCCTGGCGCTCATCGTGGGCAATCAGATTATTGGCTTCCCGCTCTGCACGCTGCTCGCTCTCATGTACTTCTTGGGTCGCGCTCACAATGATGGCAATAAACAGGTTGAGCACCATAAAGCTGGAAATGAGGATGAAGGGCACGAAGAAGATCCACGCTAGGGGATACACCTCCATAACAGGTCGGGCGATCCCCATAGACCAACTTTCCAGGGTCATAATCTGAAACAGGCTATAAATGCTGGCGCCCAAGCTGCCAAACCACTGCGGAAACGCTTCGCCGAACAGCTCGGTGCCCATCACTGCAAAGATGTAGAACATCATCAGTAGCAGCGCTGCGGTCCAACCGATACCGGGCAAGGCTTGCATCAAGGATTCCACCAGCATGCGCAGTCGTTTCACCGATGACAGCAGGCGCAACACCCGCAGGATGCGTAAACTCCGCAAGATAGCCAACGGCCCTGAGGCTGGCGTCAGGGAGATAGCGACGATCAGAAAGTCAAATACGTTCCAACCGGAACGGAAAAAGCGCGGACCAAAGGCCACCAACTTGAGTGCAATTTCCAGCGTGAAGGCGAACAAAATCACTTGGTTGACCAAGGTCAACCACTGCCCTACTCGCTCTTGCGCTACTGAGGACGTTTCCACTCCAAGAATAATGGCATTCAGGAGAATCAACGCGGTGATGCTATTCGCGAATAACGAAGAATTAAGCCAAGCACTCAGACGCTGGCGCCAAGCATTAGCGGGTACGGAGGAAGGCGTAGCCTGCATGGAAAATCACCGAAAAACTCAAGGAGCGGCGAGTATACCTGATGCAGGGCCAGTGATTGACACCGACACGCGATGAAGGAGGGTCTTCACCGCCATCGAAAGCCCCCAAAGGGAGCTTTACCGGTGCAGGCTAAATTGCATCCAGACTGCCAACCCCAAACCCCAAGCCGCATTCACGATTAAACCGCCCACGACCTTGGTGGCATTCACGTCCAATCCTTTCATAGGGAAAACCAGCAACATGGCCACCAGGGTCGGGCCAATGGCGCCAATAATCATGGCGCTAAGCCAAAATTTGATACCCTGCCAGCGGCGAATGATCAACCATACGGGCAAACCCCAAACACCCCCCCAGAATGCCAGAGAGAGCACTTGAGGAATGCCCAACGGCGGCACGGGCGTCATGTTCCAAGGAAACGTGGGGATAAGGCCGCCCAACCAAAACAATGCGAGGACGCCTTGATGGAACAACAGGGTGGCAATAAATCCACCGGTGAAAGCCTGCAGCCATTGTTGTTTGGTGTTGGTCATGGGGGTCTCCGTCGGGTTGCGCTATCGAGCAGATGCCGATTAGCGGATAGACGCTAGCATAGCCCACAACGTAGCGACGTGAGCGCCATAACCCTTCTTTATTGCACTCGTTATTACTTCAGGGGCGGTTGAAGCTTATATCTTAGAAGAGGCAACACACCCACAGGGCATGAAGGCGTTTTTTTGCGGGAGCTTAGCCATAACCCAGAAAACAAAAACCCCGGGCAAAGCCGGGGTAAACGCAGAAGCAGCAACAGAATTTAATTCTCGTGTTCGACGTAGCGAAGGTACAGAAAACGGCTTTTTGAAGACCCTCGCTGAGCCCCCCCCCAATACCATCAGAATAGATCACCAGAAGAGAAACCGTTATTTCCACCTACAGCATCGTCAAAGCATTGCCTGTTATATGCCCAACGTCTGTAAGCCTCATCGTATTTTCCCATAGGAATTTAACTGTTCGTGGAGCTGGCAACCTTGTACACACCGGCATCTGAGTCACCGCCGATGGCAAACGGGGGCGCGGGGAAATAACAAGAAAAGCCATCAATCGCGCATCATCCTCTAACGGATAAAAACTCGAAGAGTTCGGCCACGAGAAGAGGCCATTCGCAACGGGGTATTGGCTTCCCTGCTTGGTCGTGACGGCGCTTATATCCTGAAGGGAAGAATACCCACCGCACCCTGGTAGTAAGCTGCCATTCGGTGATTTAGCTGTGGCGGTTTGCAATGCAACCTGCGCACTCACTGGGAGCCTGCGCCTTTCTCGGCGGCGAACCCGCCAACGAACAAACCCGCCCAGCCTGAGCCATTCACTTAGGTGCGCCTAACAGGCTCACCGAAGCCCTAAGTTTACGGTATGCTCCGCCTGTCGCAGCCGGATATTTCAGATATGCCAACCACACAACCACCACTCAATGACCTTGCCCACGTGTTCAGCCGGGCCTTTTTTCATGACCCACTGTTTGAATACTTTTTTGCGGACCCGTCGCAACGGCAAGCACTGGCGTTCTTCACTTTTCGCTTTCTGGTCGCCCATGCTCGCCACAACGGTCAAGTAGACACCACGCCGCAGCCTGTCGATGACCATAATAGCCTTAATGGCGCCGCAGTCTGGTTGCCCTCGTCAGCCATTGAACACAGCGTAATTGATATGTTGCGTTTTGGTGCGGTGCGGGCGTTGTTCAAGCAAGGCCCCGGCGCCATAAAACGCCAAATGGTGGCTGCAGATGCCATGCAGGCAGTGCACCACCGGGTTCTCACCACCCCGCATATGTACCTGCTACTGCTGGGTATTGATCCCTCGCAGCAAGGGCGCGGGCTGTCCACACCGCTACTGCAACCCTCGCTAGACCTGTTCGATCAGCAAGGCTTGCCCTGCTATCTCGATACCCATAACCCGAACAATGTTTCTCTGTATCAACGGTTTGGGTTTGAGGTAGTGCATGAGGGCGATATCCCCGGCACGTCGGTACAACACTGGGCCATGTTGCGGCAGTGCAAATCGCGCGCCTAATACGCTGTTGTCATAAAGCGCATTAAAATAAGGCCGGGTTACTGGTCATAGCCAGTAAATGGCTCTGCGCTTTCTCCTTCCAGCACATAGCCGGCCGTGCCGTATTCCGTTTCTTGGCTGCTAACGGTAAGCGTTCCCGAGAGCCACATGGCATCCAGAGCCAGATCCAGCGGCACGCCCCGGCCTTTCATTTTCACCAACACAATCTGATTGCGCGGCGGCGGAGGCGTGTGGATACAGGCGCCAAAATACGGTACTAGCAGGAACTTACGTACATATTCCTCATCGCCATCCAGCGGCACGCCGTAACCCGCCAAGCGCACCGCAGTATTGTCTAAGGACTGTTTCAGCGGCGCTTCGCGCCAGGCTTTATCGATGGCGTCTAACATTTTCTTGCCTCGAGCGTCGCCATCCGCAATGGAGTCAGGCGCTTGCTGTTCCCCATAAATATCATCGAAGAGAGTGTTATAAATCTCCGAGGGGTCATAACCTTCCGGCACTAGCGCCTCCCACTCGATCTCATTGGCCGCCATGGAAGACAGGCTCCAGCTAAAACAGAGCACAGCAAGCAAATAACGCATGATCAGTTCCTTGGGGTCAGGCCATCGGCCAAGCTATTACGGAAGGCCTTTTCTGCCGGGATCAGCCCTGCCAGGGAGCCGGCGAGCAGAATAGCGCCAATGGCCGGTAATTCCCGCCACGCGAGAAAGTGTTCAGGAAGTCGCAACGACCATTCAGCCAGCGCCATTGGCGCTAACCCCCATTGCGCCAAAAATAACACCCCCAGACCCAACAAGCAGCCCAACACGGTAAAACACAGGCTTTCACCGACGATTACCGTATACACGGCCAGCCGCCCGGCACCTGTCGCCCGCAGGACAGCGATTTCATGGCGGCGCCCTTCCAGCGCCGCCAGCACCGTGGACACCAGCACCAGCAAAGCGACCACCAGCACCGCCAGCGATGTGGCGCGCAGAGCATTTTCGCCGGCGGCAGTGATTCGCCACAACCGCTGCAATTGCACGCCGGGAATAATGGCCGTAAGCGGCTCGCGCTCATAACGGGACAACTCCCGCTGCAAGCTCAACACGGCCATGCGGCGTTTCAATCCCAACATGACCGCATTCACTGAATCGGGTTTATCCCGTGCTTGGCCTAGCATGGGAGGCAGGCCCGACCTATACGCGCCCCCGCGATGAATCACCGCCATGCCTTCCAGAGAGATATGCACGCTTTGATCCACAGGGGTGCCGGTGGGCGCGAGAATACCGACCACCGTAAACGGGTGGTTATCATGTTCCACAATGGCCGGCCCGCTGGCACCGTGAGCCAACACAATGTGCTCACCCTGCTGATAGCCAAGCCGGGCAGCCACGGCACTGCCAAGCACGGCTTGATCCGCCCGAGCAAACCAAGCGCCACTTTGCAGGACCAAGCGCTGATCTCGGCCATAACGGTAATGCGCTAAATAACTGTCGTTGGTGGCCACCACCGGATAACCACGATGGGAATCACCCAAGGCAATGGGAATCCACCACTTCACATCCGGGTGGTCAGCCAAATGTTCCACCGTCTTCCAGCTAATACCTGCAGTGGGATCACTGAGCCGGAAGACGCTGTAGAGCAAAATGTTCATCGGCCCACCACGGGCGCTGACGATCAAATCTGTACCCGAAATGGTACTGGAAAAATTGGCACGCACCTGATGCCGTACCCGATCGATGCCGATGATCATCAGCACACTCAGGCCAATGGCAGCAACGATCAATAGCGCTGATGTTCGCCGGGTTTTCAGGGAGGCAAGCATCACCTTAGCTAGCATGGTTTGCCTCCCCTGCCAGGTGGGCGAAATCCACACTGCGTTGAAAATGATCGCCCACCTGTTTGTCGTGGCTAACCATCAGCAAGGCACTGCCAGACTGTTCGCACAGTTCACACAGTAATGTAAGCAAAATATCGCGGCTGTGGTTATCCAACGCGGAGGTGGGTTCATCGGCAATAATGAGGTCCGGTTTACCGAACAAAGCACGGGCTGCGGCCACCCGCTGTTGCTGCCCGAAAGACAACTGCCACGCGGGCAGAGTAACGGTGCTGTCATCTAAGCCCAGCCGAGCCAGCAAAGCCCGGGCAGTGGATTGTCTATGGGCCTTACTGCGAATCCCTTCCCGGTCACAACGCTGACGGGAGAAACCGGCAGCCAAGCACACGTTGTCCACGGCATTTAGGTAAGGAAGCAAATTAAAGGCCTGAAAAATCACCCCCAGGTGATCGGCGCGAAATGCATCTCGGCGGCGCTGGGGCAACGAGGAAAAGGGCTGGCCTGCAATGTGGATACGGCCACGCTGCACCGGACGAATGCCGGTAATCAAGGACAACAAGGTGCTCTTGCCACAACCACTGGGGCCATGGAGCAACACACGTTCTCCCGCCTGCAGGGAAAAATGCGGCACCTGCAGAAAGGCCCGCAGGTCGCCGGGATGGCGGTATTCCAGCTCGTTGAGCTCCAGTACCAAACCCACTACGGCCTTACTCCACGAGTATTCGAGTTTGACCCGGAGCCAGACGCGAAGCGCTCTGGACGGCCGGTAACAACAGCACCACGTCTGTGGTCAGGCTCGAAAAGGTACTAAGAAACGGCAGATCTACGGCTTGCAGCTGCTGAGGGGCCTCGCAGGCAAACGTCCATTCGTGGACGATGTCCTGATGATGATTGACCGCTTCATGGGAATCATCATCGTGGTCATGGTCATCACGATCATGCGCCTTACTTTCCGGAAACAAATCGGCTACGGAACGAGAGGACACATTGATCAATTCACACAGGGCAGCTGCAGACGGCTGAGGTTCTATAACCTGTGCCAAGCGCTTGCTGTAACGCAATCGCGCTGAGGCATCGGCCGGTGGCTGCTCGCTACCGAAAATATCCATCAACGGCGCCCGGAAACTAACGGTTAACTGATCGCCTTCGAGTACAACCGCCGCCTCGGCATGACCATGCTGATGCACATCTGCTGCGAAGCCAGCCACACTCAATGGCAGTAATAGAGCAGCCAGCCACTTAGGTTGCATAGGGTTTTTCATGATTTATCTCGCAGTCATTGCAGCCTCGAATATTGCCCACATGGGTTCCCACCAAACAGAGTCCGATCAGAACTGTCAGCAATGGTTCCCAAAAAGTGCCGTGCATAGCATGTTCAAAAACGGTTAGCAGACACAACCCCGCCAAGGCTAATACGCCTGGAACCAAGACGGAAAGACGACGATGTCGCCGGTAACCTACGCCAATGGCGAGCAGGCTTACCGGCACTATGATGGCCAGCATGACCAAGTGAAATATTTCATCCACACTGCCAAACGCGGATAACAATCCGATGGCAAAGAGCCCCGCCACGCTGGCGACGCAGTGAATCATGCAGAGGCTAGACAGGCCGATAGCCATCACGTCTAGGCGAAAACGTTGCATTACTGTCTCCCGAGAAGAGTGTTGTTTAGCTGCCCGCTAGCGATGCGCAATCGGCACAACGGCCATGCACTTCCAACAGCGGTTCTTGCTGAATTACAAAACCCACTTCATCCAGGGTGTGTTGTAATTCGTCAACAGCGGCCCCCGCCATGGGGGTTTCCTGAACGCCACCACACTGATCACATAACAAGAACACCGTTCCGCGATGGCCGTGTTGGCAGGTAATGTGATCACAGGCCAGATACTGGTTGGTGGAGCTAAGCCGGTGGGCCAACCCTTGCTGAACCAGAAAATCCAGCGCTCGATAAATCGTGGGCGGCTGTGCATTGCTCTGATAGCGGGCTTTGAACTGGTCGAGTAGCTGATAGGCACTTTGCGGGGTTTTTTGCTCCAGTATTAGCGCCATAACTTGTTTGCGCTGGGGGGTCATGCGCACACCCAGCTTTCGACATTGCTGCTCAGCGCTATTAAGAATCTGCTCTGTTCGACTCACTGCCATGTTCTCAGCCTAAATATCCAGAGTGATCAACAACCGCTGCTGACCGGGAGACATGGGCGGGGACCGGTGGACCACGCCTGCCCCCGGATTATCCCGCCATGACTCGCCTTTTAACAGCGCCACCTGCCCGGCCTCAAGTTGCTTGACGTTTTCTTGCTGAAAAAGCAAAGGCTGGTTACTGCCAGGCGAGAGCAATTGATCGTCCACGCAATCAAACGGCAGCCACTGACTGCCCTGGCCGCCATAGGTGCACAATAACCGAACCGGAATTCGGTCCACATGAAAGCGTGGGCACATAGGCGCTTGCAAAGCCGTAACACGTAACCCTAGGCCAGACACGCCAAATAGACACGCAGTCATGTCGGCAAGCAAAACTAGATCGTCCCGCAACGCCCCATAGCGCTCATCCGGAAGCATTCGCTCGATAGCCCCCTCAAGCTGAGAAAGCTCAAGCCAGTGTTTTAGTGCCAGCCGTTGTTGGCAGGCCAACGCTACCACGTCCTGGCCCACAGGACTGGGACGATCCCAGACGGCCACCTCCATATCATCCTGAACGATGTCCGCCAGCACCGCTGCATCTGGCGAACAATGCCATTGCGACGTAGTAATCTCCGCTTGCGCCACTGCCATCGTCATCACCCCGCCATCTCCCATTGCGGAAACGGATCATCCAACTGTTCCCAAAGCGCCTTACCTTGGAGCATTTCTGCTTCCGTCAACAAACAGGCATCCAGCGCTTGGCGAGTTGCCTCTGGTTGCAGGTTGTGGCCGATAAACACCAACTCCTGGCGCATATCACCAAACGGTTCTTGCCACTTTTCCATGATCAAGGCCCGGTATTCCTCGTCAGTGGGCCACTGTTGTTCCGGCACGGTTTTCCAGAACATGCCCGCCGGGCCGTGATGAACAACATCGCCCGCCTGGCTCCAGTTACCCGCAAATTGGGGCCGACTGGCCAACCAGAAAAAACCCTTTGAACGTAACAACGTGCCGTAGGGCCAAGGCTGTTGCAAAAAGTCCCAGAAACGTTGCGGGTGAAACGGGCGACGAGCTTCATAGGTGAAACTGCTGATGCCGTATTCCTCAGTTTCGGGCAAATGTTCGCCACGCATTTCTTTTAACCACCCCGGCGCCTGCTGGGCTTTTTCAAAGTCGAACAGGCCGGTGTTAAGCACATCATCCAGCGGCACCGCACCGTGGCTAATCGGTAGAATACGAGCATCCGGATTCAACAACCGCAAGGTGGCTTGCAGAGCATCGAGCTCCTTTTTCGTGGCCAAATCCGTCTTGCTGATCAGGATCACATCAGAGAATTCCACCTGTTCCACCAAGAGATCCACCACATTGCGGTGATCTTCTTCGCCCAGGTTTTCTGCCTCTTGCTGGAGCGTACGGCAACTATTGTAATCGCGGAGAAAGTTAACCCCATCCACCACTGTGACCATGGTGTCCAGCCGTGCTACAGAAGATAGCCCTTCACCGTTTTCGTCTTCGAAGGTAAAGGTTTCTGCCACAGGCAAAGGCTCAGATATCCCTGTGGATTCGATAACCAAGTAATCGAAGCTCCCTTCTCTGGCCAGCCGATCCACTTCCACCAACAAATCCTCGCGCAGGGTGCAACAGATGCAACCATTGCTCATTTCCACCAGTTTCTCTTCTGCCCGATTGAGAGAAACGTTCTGATTGACCAGTGCAGCATCAATATTGATTTCACTCATATCGTTAACGATAACGGCAACCCGCAGCCCGCTTCGATTGTTAAGAATATGGTTCAGCACCGTGGTTTTTCCGGCACCCAGGAACCCTGACAATACGGTAACGGGAAGCTGGCGAATGGAATTGATTTGCTGGCCTGTCATGTCTTTATCCGGTTCGTTGATGGGCATAGTGGCGTTCATTTTGTTCAAGGCGAGCCTTTACCTCGGCACAGTATTCCGTGGTGGGGCGAGCGAGCAAACGCGGTAAACCAATAGGATCACCGCTGATTTTGCAGTAACCGTAGTCTCCGTTTTGCAGCCGCCTCAACGCACCGCGTATTTTTCCCAACAAGGCCTGCTGGCGCGCCATAAAACGTAGCTGGTGACGGCACGTCTCTTCTTCTACAGCCGCATCCAGTGGGTCTGCCTGGGCCGGTGTCTGCAGATTGTTTCTAGCGTTCCCAAGGTGTTGTTCGCACTCTAGAGCCAGAGCAAGGAGACGTTTGCGGAAAAACTCCCGCTGGCTCGCATTCATGTACTGCGACGCTGTCATCGCCAACAACGCCTCTTCACTAATGGTATGAGGCATGATGCTCTCCTTTCATGTTATGTTATAACATTGCATCAATAATCAACAACCTTCGTGGAGAAGAACCGTGAATTTGCCCCTGCCCGGCTCCTACACCGAATGGCGACACTGCATTACCGAAATATGCGGGATCCCTCTTGGCGAGAGTTTTATCCGCGAAAGGCTGATTGCTTTAGACGACGACAATGACCACATGACCCGCAAGTTCATTGAGCTTTACGGCCGCGAGCACTGGAAACAGACGAAAACCTGGTTTAACCAGGCACTGAAAGACGAAGGAAGAAACAAATGATTCGTAAAAACCCTAATGGTGACTTGCCGGATATTCATCCGGACGCCTTCGTCGACCCTACCGCTATCATCTGTGGCAAAGTCATCGTAAGTCGCCATGTCTTTATCGGCCCCTACGCCGTCATTCGAGCGGACGAAACGGATGATCAAGGCAATCTTCACCCCATTCTCATTGGCGAAGGAACCAACATTCAGGATGGCGTCGTCATGCACTCCAAGGATGGAGGCCCCATCACGATTGGTAAGCACAGCTCTATTGCCCATCGAGCCATCGTGCATGGCCCCTGTGAGGTGGGAGACAGCGTTTTTGTAGGCTTCAACAGCGTGCTTTTCAACTGCACTATCGGCGACGGCTGCGCCATTCGTCATAATGCGGTTATCGACGGCATGACGCTTCCCGCAAATTTTTATATCCCATCCACCAGCCGTATTGGACCCGACACGGATCTCAGCCTCATTCCCCGTGTGAGCCAAGACATCACCGCGTTTTCAGAAAGTGTATCCGATACCAATCAGCAACTCGTTCAGGGCTATAAAAGGATTCAAAATGAACTGTGAAAACAGCTCTAGCCTATTAATCAAAGGTGCCACGGTCCTGTTGCCTGGTGGCCCTGAAGAAACCGATGTGGCCTGTCGTGATGGCCGCATTGTGGCTATTGGCGAGCCCTTTCAGGCAGACACGATCTTCGAGGCCCGCGGCTTACACCTCTTACCTGGCGCCGTGGATTCCCAAGTCCATTTCCGCGAACCGGGCATGACACACAAGGAAACGCTGGAAGCTGGCACACGCGGTGCCATTCTCGGCGGCATCACTAGTGTCTTCGAGATGCCTAACACTCAGCCTTTAACGCTCTACGCGGAAGATTTGCAGGCCAAAATTGCCATTGCAGAACGGGATGCCTGGTGCAATTACGCCTTTTATATCGGCGGGTCCGCCGCCAATGCCGAGCAGCTGGAAGAACTGGAATGTTTACCCGCCTGCAGCGGTGTAAAAATTTTTATGGGCAGTTCATTTGGCGATTTGCTCGCCGATAGCGATGACGTGTTACGCAATATACTCCGCCATGGTCGCCGGCGAGTGGCGGTTCATGCTGAAGACGAAGCCCGCTTACTGTCTCGCCGACACCTTGCTGAAGAAGCAGCAAACCCTGTAGCCCACCCCGTTTGGCGCGATGAAAACAGCGCCCTGTTAGCCACTCAGCGCATTGTCGCACTGGCAGCAGAAGCTGGCCGCCCCCTACATGTGCTGCACATATCTACCGCCGAGGAGATGGCGTTCTTGCAACATCACAAGTCCAGCGTGTCGGTAGAGGTGCTGCCCCAACATCTCACTCTATCGGCACCGGAGTGCTACGAACGGCTCGGCACGCTGGCACAGATGAATCCTCCGATCCGCGATCAACGCCACCAAGATGCGCTCTGGAAAGCGGTACAAAACGGTATCGTGGATGTCATCGGCAGCGACCACGCCCCCCATACTCGAGAAGAAAAACAGCGACCCTATCCGAATTCACCCAGCGGCATGACCGGAACCCAAACACTGCTACCCTTGATGCTCAATCATGTTAACCAGGGACGACTCAGCCTCCCGCGATTAGTGGATATGGTATGCGCAGGACCTGCGCGGCTGTTCGGCATGGCTGGCAAAGGGCGAATTGCGGTGGGGTACGATGCTGATTTGACCTTAGTAGACATGCAACGTAAACAAGCGGTGGATGACCGCAAACTGGCCTCACCTTCAGGCTGGAGCGCCTACGATGGCATGATGCTGCAAGGCTGGCCTTCGGCCACGATTATTGCAGGGCAAATTGTCATGCTCGACGAGCAGGTCATCGGCAGCCCAGCAGGAAAACCGCTCAGGTTTCTATAACGGGCACAGCCAGTTAAAAATACCCCTCAAAAACAACACTCACGTGGATGATGAAAAGGATTTCGCGTTCTCTGGAGTTTGGCGCCAAGCGGCCCGCGGTTAAAATTCACCCTATCAACAGTTCATCAAACCGGCGGATAACCCGGTCCGCAAGATAGCCATGGGTATTGAGGCCGTCCATGTCCAAGTAAACCCCAACCATGCCAGCATTGCGCGCTGCCAGCAGGTCATATTTAAAATCCCCTACGTAGGCAATGGTGGCAGGCGCCATATTCCATTCACGGGCAATAGCGAGCAGCCCGTCTGGAGCCGGCTTGGGCGCAGCATCCTCCCTTGCCAGCACACGCTCCACAGGAATATTCAGCCGTGAAACGGTGAGCTCGGCAATGACACGGGCATTACGGGTAAGAATAGCCGTAGGAATACCCATTACCGACAATTGTTCAAGGCAGGATTCTGCGCCGGGTATCCAGGTGGCCCGTTGCGCCCCTTCACGCTCATATTCAAGCACCACAGCGTGAGCGGCTGCCTGCTCACGCTGTGGTAACGTGTCGATAAACTCCAGAACACCTACATCTTCCGGGCAACGAAGAGCCTTACGGATGGCAGCAAAGTCCAGACGAGAATCGACTAGGGTGCCATCCAGATCAAAAATAATGCCATTGAACATCGTCTGAGGAGTCGCTGCTGACAACGTCATCGCACGCTCCAGCCTGCCATTGGCAATGGTGAACACACTATTGGCACGGCCAATCCTCCATTAACGCCTCACCACCCGAAGCCATGGCGATAATCTGCCGGTCGCTGTTGAGCGTGTATTGAAGACCTTTCTTGCCTCGTACTTGCCAGTACACCGCCTTAATCGGCGATACCCCTGGCCCGGCCTCCGAGGTCTCCTCCAACACGCCCTCATAGAGTGCGTATAAGGGTAGTGATTCGCCCAACGCCACATTGCTGTGGGTACGAATATCCGAAGGCGGCGTGACCTCCCATCGGGTAATACGATTGTTTCTGAACTGGGCGGATAGCCCCGCGGGCCACATCGCACTGCGCACACGGCCACAGCTACCTTGCCCTGCAATAATATCCAGCGGCGCCTTGCTGGTCGCCTGCGCACTGGACAAGGTATCGCCAACACAAACCGAACCGTAACAGCCCGGCGACAAGCGTTGCAGCGGCTGCTCACTATCCAACGTTAAAGTCACTGTCAGCTCTACCGTCATTGGGTCATCGCCACTTTCCGGTTGGCCAATGTGAGCAAGGTAATCGCTGACAAGATCTGGCGCCGTATGCGCACCACTTGCTGGAGAAGAAAAGCCCCCACGAAAGGTGACACACAGTTGCTCGGCACGGGCATGATCCCCTGACAACAACGCCCTGGAAGCCGCAGTGATCCCAGAACACACCACCGGCTCCACCGCTCGCTGCCAAGTGTCTGGATACCCGCTGTCATCGCAATACTCATGGGAAAAATTGAGCATACAGTGATGAGGAACGATCTTGTGAGTAAGAATGGTAAGGCCAATGTTTTGGCCGGCCTGGGCCAACAATGCCTCACCGTAGTCCGCGCCCATATAACGGAAATAGGCCATTTCCCAGCCTACATTGGTGCGCAAATCTAAACGTAAACCGGCAGATGACGGCCCCAATGCCGGCGCAGCCATCCCATTCGTTGACATCAACAGTACCAAGCTAACCAACAACGTCCTCCGCCAACGCTGCGCTTGCTGTACCCATCGCTTCATGCTTTCCCCCTATAGCTCTAGACAGCGAGACCCGGCTCCCAGGTGTTACTCACAAGAAAAGCAAATTCTGCCGACCGAGGCCAGCCCATTCTTCAACCACGGGCTAGCCAACGCAGTGTAAGGCCCCATACACACAGGCGTTACTACAATGGGCAATACATGCTGAGGGTTCTTTTCAGGAAGTAATCGGGAGGGCTAGGCTGTAGATGCCCGGCATGATGTTAAGACATAGCAGGTTTGCGAAAGGGTAAGGCGCGTATAGCAACCTAAACACCCGCTGTTAAACGAGGCTTACCCCTTCACCGAAGTTTGCGTAGCTGGCTATTCGCGCACGGCTACATATGAATACCGCACTCGGTTTTTTTGTTGCCCTTCCAGCGCCCTTCGCGGCCTTCGCCCTTGAAGGTGCAGTGGCTGCACCCGATGGAGTCAAACCCTTGGGCCACCAGTGGGTGAAACGGCAGGTCGTGCTCCTTAATATAGGCGTCACGCTGTTCCTTGGTGACATCAATCATCGGGTTGAACTTGATCATGCCACGACGCTCTTCAAACACCTCCAGACCGGCACGGTGTTCGGTTTGCCAACCCATCAGACTGGAAATCCACAGATCGTAGTTTTCCTTGGCTTCTTCCAACGGATTAACCTTGTTCACCTGGCAGCACAGGTCCGGATCCGTTTCCCACATACGATTTTCTTGGGATACCTGGTGGTGATCCGGATCCGGCGTCACATCGACCACATTCAGGCCAAATCGCTCGATCAGGTAATCCTTGTACTTCAGGGTATCCGCAAAGTGATAACCGGTATCAATAAAATGCACCGATTGCTGAGGACGGATGGTAGAGATGATGTGCAGAAAATAAGCCGACGTCGCGGCAAAAGACGAAGTCACCATGATCCGATCCGGCGCAAAGTCTTCGTAGACACGGCGAATGCGCTCCGCAAAGCTCAGCGGACGATAGACACGATTCAGCTCCTCCAACGCCTCTTTGGACAAGCCAACGGTATTGTCACCAAATCGTGTAATCAGCTGTGCATTACCCATGATCTGCAGCACCTCAAAAGGGAAATTTCAAGCTGCCATAATAGGGGCCTAAAAAGGAATATAAAGTAATATATAGTGATACTTTTATAACCAAAAGGGATATGAAAACAAAACAGAGGCAGTAACTCAGCACGGCCATTTTGCCTCGCCGTGCACCATCAAAAAGGGTAACCCGCGCCCAAACCGATCAACCACAGCACATAGGGCCTGCCAACGCTGTAGTTAATCGCACGTAAGCACATATAAAAGGCTTGTTCACATCAGTATCCGATACGCATCGTCACTGTGAATCATGATTTAACATTTCTCGTCGAACTTACAGGCTGATGGTGGTCGGACTTTGCAGTGTCGCCGTATTTTGGTTTCGGCCACTTTGGGTAACACCGTAATCCCCGACCGCTTCGGGGCGATTGACAAGGAGATGAAGCATGAGCAAACGGATGATGGCGCTCGGCGCCCTGATGATTTCCGCTACCTTCACTGGCACGGTAGCCGCACAGCAGCCTGGTGCACCCGCGTCACAAACCCCACAGACCCAGCAGCAACAAATGCAGCAACAGCAGATGCAGCAGCTGCCCAAGGCCTCTGAATTCAGCGACAAACAGCTTGATGCCTTTGCCGATGCACAAAAAGACATGTCTGGCATCCAGCAGAAATACTCCCAGCAACTGCAGGCGAACAAAGACAAGCCTGAAGAAGCCATGAAAGTGCAGAAAGAAGCACAGGAGAAAATGGTAGAAGCCGTTAAAGAGAGTGGGTTGGAGCTGAGCACCTATAACCAGATTGCTCAGCTGGCCCAATACGATGCGGACTTCCGCACCCGCATTCAGGAAAAAATGTAATCCTGAACGCAGCAAAACAACAACGCCGGCATTCGCCGGCGTTGTTGTTTTTACATGACCTGTTCCCACGTCGGGCTGACAATCAGAAGTTTGTCACCACCCCTACCCAGTAACGCCGACCATCTTCCACGTAACCATATTCGTCGTAGAAAATTTCCTTGTCGGCCAGATTATAAATTCCCGTATTGAGTTTGGTCTGCGGTGTCAGCTGGAAACCGATACCGGCATCAACCAGGGTATTCGACGGCGCGATGGTGGCGCAGCTGGACGGCCTCGTGTTTGGCTGACTCTCCTCACCCCGATAGCGAACGGTCCCAAGGCGACACCGTATCTGTCGCTTGCCAATCCAGGTTCAGGCTGGCCAGATGCTTGGGCAATTGAGTCAACGGCTCGCCTTTGTACTCCCCGGATTTCTGCTCCGAATCGGTATAGGTATAGCTCAGGTTGATGGACACCACCCTCGCCAACGTGGTGGACAGCGCCGCTTCCACGCCCTGGGTTTGCGCTTCATCCACATTCACCCGGTAGGTGGGGTCGGAACCAAACTGGTTGGGACCATCCGGACAGATACTGACCGGACAGGTAATACGGGTGATCTTGTCCTTGAAGTCGTTGTGAAACACCGTCACGTTGGCCAGCAACGTGCGACCCGCGTTGAAGTACAGGCCCAGCTCCTGGTTAAGCGAGGTTTCAGGCTCCAGATCTGGGTTGCCGTAGATGTTGCCACCCCGGCTCACCTGCCCCCAATCCGGGGTCAATTCACGCAGCGACGGAGAGCGGAAGCCAGTGGAGACGCCACCTTTCACCGTCCAGCGCGGGCTGAATCCCCACACGCCATAAAGGCGCGGGCTAACATGGGTGCCGAAATTTTCATCATCGTCCATCCGCGCACCTGCGGTCACCGAAAAGGTATCGGTGAGCATCCATTCGTCTTCCACAAATAGAGCGTATTTTGATGACTCAATATTGGTGCGGTCAGAAATCCGGTTGGAGGTTTTGTCGTCCAGTTTTTCTTCCGTGAAATCGGCCCCCACCGTCACCATATGATTACCCACCGGCATGACCAACGCCGTCTTGGCATGGGTATTGGTGATAGTCATTTCACGGCTTTCATTTTCCGCTTTTTCTCGCTGAATGTAGGTATCGGATGTGCCGACGGCCCAACGGCCAGTGTGGGTCAGCGAAAAAGCTTCGCGGGTATGATCAGTAAAACTATCGTCGGAATCTGCGCTACGCCCGATCAAACTCTGGCGGCTATCCTCGGTGCGGGTAGTTTCCACTGAAAAGTCATGATTTTCTGTCGGTGTCAGAGTCAATTTAGCTGTCAGGTTACGCAAGTCTTTTTGCTCATAACCATCCACGAATAAATCTTCCTGGCGGTTATAAAAGCCTCCATAGACTTGCAGGCCCAGCAAATCGTCTTTCAATGGGCCGCTCAAGCTGAAATTGCCCTGCTGGCTATCACCGGATCGGGAATCGTCCTGGATGATCGCGTCCAGCTGTACGGAGCCGCCCCACTCTGTCTCCACTTTGCGGGTGATAATGTTGACCACGCCCCCCATGGCATCGGAGCCATACAGGGTGGACATGGGGCCACGGACCACCTCGATACGCTCGATGCTTTGCAGCGGCGGCAACCAGCTTTGTTCAAACCCGGCACTACCATTAGGACGGCTTTCCCGAGTGGACACCGGCTTACCATCAACCATGATCAGCGTATAAGAGGACGGCATACCGCGAATAACGATATCGGTGCCACGGTCGCCGGAGCCTCCGCCGGTGACAATCACACCGGGGACATCCCGTAAGGCATCAGTGGTGTCTTGGTAGAAACGCGCTTCAATCTACTCACGGTCAATAACGCTAATCGACACGGGCGCATCGTCCACCTGTTGAATGTACCCTCCGGCTGTCACAGACACCTGCCCCAGCTCATGTCCTCCCTCTTCCCCCCACACGGCGCCACTGGCTGCGGCCAGCGCCATCGTTAGAGTCCCCAAGCGCATTCCCATGGTTTTCCTCCTCGAAGATAAACAACAACATCCAACCGGAGTGCCAACCGCCCCCTTTCACCACTCAAGCTTGCCGCCTGGTAGCGAAAAACCGATACAGCTCCCCCTGGTAAATCGGCCAGACAGGGCTGCTGAAAGCAGCAATGGATCTGCCGAAGAAAAGGAATGGTATTGATTCTTATTTATAACAAAAGGAGGTTTACACTTTATACACGTGCCGGAGCCGGCAGGCGCAAATGCACGCACAACCCAGGGTCCCGGTTATGTGCCCAAAGCTCTCCGCCAAGCCGCTCCACTGTTCTGCGGGCAATACTTAATCCCAGCCCAAAACCGCTATCAGTCGTCCTCGCGGTATTTAGGCGCACGAAGGGCGCAAAGATACTGTGCAGCTTATCTTCAGGCACCCCTGGCCCCTGATCCACCACCTGAAGATGCCAGGCACTCCCTTCACGCTGCCCCTGCAATAAGACCGTCCCCTGCTCAGGCGAATACCGAATGGCATTCCGGACCAAATTTTCAAATACCTGAGCTAAGGTATTCAAATTGCCATACACCTCCGTGTCATCAGGTAAGGTGCAAGGGAAGCGTTGTTTACTCCAACCACTCTCAAACGCCGCATTCTCGACAACCATGTCCCACAACACCGGCACCGACAAAGACTGCAGGCCAGCGTTACCGGTATTGGTATCGGTGTCCTGCCAACCTAGCGCCAAAGTGTCATCGACTAAGGTGCGCATGTGGCGCAATTCCTGCTCTAACCGCTGGCGCAGTTGCTGTTCGTTGATTGCGTTTTCCAAGGCCACAGACAACCGGCTCAGCGGAGTACGTAACTCATGCGACATATCATTGAGTAACTGTTTTTGAGTTTCGAGTATGCCGCAAACCTGCTCTGCCATATGGTTGAAACTACGAGCAAGCTCACCAAATTCATCTGAACGGGTGGCCAACGGCCCAACCACACGGGCATCAGTATCGTCTTTGAATACGAGCACCTGCGCTTGTAACGCCTTCAACAAGACGCGGGCACGCCAGAACAGCAGCCCACCCAGCATGAGGGCCGATATCGTAGGAACCCCCACTAACAATAAAGGTTCAACCCAAGGCCAGTAGGTACCCGGACGAAACCGGGGAGGCAGCTGCATCAGCAGGCTTCCCTGTTCTGGGACAGTAGGAAATGGCAACCCCAGATAAGGCATCTTCTTGCCGTAACGGAAACTCATGCGGCTATGAACACCCCGCTGAAAGCGAAGCCCGCTACGCTCCTGTACCGTCAATGGAGTACTGCTCAGGGACTGGTCGGTGTTACTGATCACAGCGATATCACCACTTTCACGGGAACGCATGCCCGCCAGCCATTGGTCTACCCCTGCCCGCCCCTCCGCGAGCCATGCCTGCTCCGCAGCCGCCGCATAACCGCGCATTACGGCAACCGCCTGGTCACTCAAAAGCTGAGCATCATTTCGCAGAGCGTTGGTAACACGCGTTCCCACTACCATGGTGGTAACTACGGTAACAACAAGAAGTAGCGCCAGGCGCCAAAGAAGGGAGTAGCGTTTTAACATCAGAGGTTGTCAGTGATCAGGGTATAGCCCTGCCCCCAGACTGTTCTCACCGCCGACTCTGCTGCTCCGGCGTCACGAAGTTTGCGACGCACATGACTAATGTGCAGGTCCAGGCTGCGATCATGGCGGCCACAGCCTCGGTGCAGAACCGCCTGGTAGAGGAATGGCTTGCTGAGCACCGCACCTCGGTGCTCCAACAGCACCTGCAACAAACGAAACTCAGTGTTGGTCAGCCCTAGGTCGGTTTCTTGGTAAAAGGCCGCCATGCTGTGGTCGCACAGCACCAGTTTACCCACTGATTCCCATTGCGGCTCTTCCGGACGCACCCGTTCCAGCGCCACCCTGCGCAACACCGCATCCACCCGCACCGCAAGTTCCGCCATACTGAATGGCTTGGGAAGGTAATCATCCGCACCGTTGATAAGTCCCTGAATACGGGCCTGCTCATCGCCCAATGCAGACACCACAATCACCGGCACCGGGCTTTGCTGGCGCAGGGCATTAAGTAGCTCCAAGCCATTAAGGCCGGGCAACAGGATGTCCAGCAGCACTAGGTCATAATCACCGGCCGTCGCCGCATCCAGCCCCGCCGGGCCTTCGGCACACACCGAAACCAGATAGTGCCGCTCGGAAAAATAATCAAGCAAGTGGCCACTGAGTACCGAATCATCTTCAATGACCAGTAAACGGGCAGGCATTTTCACAACGGCTAGCATTTTAGAAATGATAGAAATTATCATTCGCAAATGCTAGCTTTTATCGAATAAACCGCATTCAAGCACCCTAAGATTACATTCTTTACGAAGATAACCGTGGTTAAATATAACGGTTCTCATTAACATCCCTGCCTCCGTTGTAAATGAACGAGCCACTCCGTGAACAAGAAACGCAAAGCCTTTTGGCTGAAACAACTCCACCAGTGGCACTGGGTCACCTCCGCCATCTGTCTGATCAGCTTGGTGCTGTTCAGCCTCACCGCCATCACCCTTAACCATGCCAGCCAGATCAGCGCCGAACCGGTAATTCGTGAACATCAGGACACGCTGCCCACCGAGCTGCTATTTCAGCTCGCAGACCAAACCGGCGGCCAACTGCCCGCCGCCGTTCAGCAATGGCTGGCACGGAAAATGGACCTGCAGCACACCGATGGAGAGCCGGAATGGGCAGCCGATGAGATTTATCTGCCCATGCCCCGGCCTGGTGGCGATGCTTGGCTTGCGATTGATATGAGTGACGGGGCGATACTCGCGGAAACCACGGACCGTGGCTGGATTGCGTTTTTTAATGACCTGCATAAAGGTCGCCACACCGGCACGGTGTGGATTTGGTTCATCGATATTTTTGCCATCGCCAGCCTGCTATTTGCGTTCACCGGGCTTGGGCTAATGATGCTTCATGCTAAACGGCGGCCGGCCACCTGGCCGGTCACTTTGGCGGGGTTAGTTCTCCCCTGGCTATTGATCATTTTTTTCATGCATTAAGACCCGACATTCAGATAAGGAAGGACATTTTCATGCGCTTGCGTTATCTCGCTCTGCTTCCCCTGCTAACCAGCCAGGCCATGGCTGATACCTTTTCTGTAGAGGTGGAAGTGCCGCGTTTGAGTGTGGCCGAATATCATGCTCCCTATGTGGCCTTCTGGGTGGAAAATGCCGACCGTAGCACCCTAAAACCACTGGGCCTGTGGTACGACGACCAGGAAAAATGGCTCAAAGATATTCGCCAGTGGTGGCGCAGAACCGGCCGCAGCCAGTCGGCGCCCTACGACGGTCTCACTGGCGCCACCCGCTCTCCTGGCACTCACACTGTGGACTTTAGTGATGTGGACGCACTTAAATCCCTGCCCGCCGGCGAATACACCTTGGTGGTAGAAGCAGCCCGAGAAGTCGGTGGCCGCGAAGTGCTGAAATTACCGTTCCTGTGGCCGGCCGGGGAACGCCCTCAACAGCAGCAAGTAATAGGCACCGACGAACTGGGCACTGTCACCCTCACCGTCTCTCAATAACACCGACTACTCAAGGAGCGCCACCATGACCCGAGTCCGTTTCCCTAAAGTTGCACTGGCCGCATTGGTGCTGGCCACAGCCCTACCCGCCCATGCCCACAAGCTGTGGTTACTGCCCAGCCACACCACCGTTTCTGAGCCCCAGTGGATTACCGTTGATGCCAGCATCTCCAATGAAATTTTTGGTTTCGAGCGAGCCTACCCTGTCGATGGCCTGGAAGTGACCGGCCCGGATGGCAAGCCAGCCACCGTGGATAACGCCATGAAAATGCACACACGTAGTGTGTTTGACGTACAGCTGGAAAAGGAAGGCAGCTACCGGATCAGTGTGGCGCAACCCAGCTACTTTATCTCCTACGAGATCAACGGTGAGCGCAAACGCAGCCGCGGCAAAGATGCGGATACGATGCTGGCCGAAGTGCCCAGCGGGGCCGATAAAGTAAAACTGCGTGAGGTTCTCAACCGTTTGGAAACCTATGTCACCCTAGGGGCGCCAAACGAAACCGGCCTGAAGCCCACCGGCAAGGGCCTGGAACTTGAGTTACTCACTCACCCCAACGACCTTTACGCGGGCGAAACCGCTCAGTGGAAACTGCTGGTCGATGGCAAGCCGACCTCCGACCTCAAGGTAGAACTGGTTCCGGGTGGAACCCGATACCGTGACAGCCAAGAAAGCTGGTCCGTGACCAGCGATGATAAAGGCATTGTCAGCATCCAATGGCCTGCCGCTGGCCGTTACTTCCTGGAAGCGGGCACAAGCGACAAAAACGTTAGCAACCCCAAAGCCACGGAACGCTACCTGCAATACCTCGGCACCGTTGAAGTGCTACCGATGTAACCCCCTCCACATAGAAGTTTGCCGGGTTTGCTTTACCCGGCTTCCGGCTGATTCCGATCGCTGCCTGCTCAGAATCAGCCGCTCTACTTTTTCACCATCACGAACACAGCACCCCCTCTGCGCTAACAGCAACTGGCGAAAAAACGTGCAATTTCAACCCCACCTATGTATACTCCGCCGTCCTCGCCGACCCATGCTCGGCTCCTCCCCTCCTAATTCATAGGTACTACATGTCAGATTCCCGTTCCGGGTTCGCCTCTTTAGGCCTGCCCGAGGTTCTGCTCACTGCGATCGCCCGTCAGGGCTTCGAGCAGCCTTCGCCGATTCAGGCGCAAGCCATCCCGCTGTTGCTGGATGGACACGATCTTCTGGGCCAGGCACAAACCGGCACAGGTAAAACGGCTGCGTTTGCATTGCCCCTTTTGGCCCGTCTCGATCCGTCTCTGCGTGAACCGCAGATGCTGATCCTGGCCCCAACCCGCGAGCTGGCTATTCAGGTTGCCACTGCGTGTGAAGAATTTGCCAAAGACATTAAAGGTCTGCAGGTTCTGCCCATTTACGGCGGTGGTGAATACCGCACCCAGCTGAAAGGCCTGCGCGGCGGCGCCCAGGTGATTGTCGGCACCCCCGGCCGCGTTATGGATCACATGGACCGCGGCTCCATGAAGCTAAACAATCTGAAGGCTCTGGTGCTCGACGAAGCCGATGAAATGCTTCGTATGGGCTTCATCGACGATGTGAAATGGGTACTTGAGCGTACTCCGGATGACTGCCAGCTGGCGCTATTCTCCGCCACCATGCCGCCGGTCATTCGCAAGGTTGCCGACCAGCACCTCAAGCAACCCAAACTGGTTCGCATTGATAATGGCGGCGCCACCACTGGCACCACCATCCGCCAGCGTTACTGGCCCGTCGCGGGTTTGAACAAGCTGGACGCCGTGTGCCGGATTCTGGAAGCAGAAGAACACGATGCAGTACTGGTTTTCGTTCGTACCAAACAGGCGACACTAGAACTGGCCGAGCAGCTTAACCGTCGCGGCCTGCGTGCCGAAGCCCTGAACGGCGACATTCCCCAACAACAACGGGAAAAAACCGTACAGCGCCTGAAAGATAAGCGTTTCGACTTGCTGATCGCCACCGACGTGGTTGCCCGTGGCCTAGACGTGCCGCGCATCACCCACGTGGTGAACTACGACATGCCCGGCGACCCGGAAGCCTACGTGCACCGCATCGGCCGTACCGGCCGGGCCGGTCGCCAGGGTGACGCCATCCTGTTTGTGGCTCGTCGTGAGCAACACGTGTTGCGTCAAATCGAACGCATTACTCGCCAGTCCATCGAAAAGATGGCGCTTCCCTCCGTTGATGACCTCAATGCCAAGCGGATTGCCCGCTTTCAGGAGCAACTGGCCGGGTTCACCTCTGGAGCCAACGTTGATGAAGCCCGCGCGCTGGTGAATCAACTACGTGACGCCATGGATATCAGCGACAATGACATGGCGGCCGCACTGGCCACCATGATGTTCAAACGCGAACCGTTGATTCTGAAAGAACCCAAGATGGTCAAAGAACCGCGCCGTCGCGAATCCGCCCACGTGGGTGGCCGTCGCGAAGACCGTAACCCGCGCAACCGCGGCGACAAAGGTCGCACAGACAAAACCATGCGTCGCTACCGGATCAAGGTAGGTCACGATCACGGTGTGAAGCCGGGCAATATCGTTGGTGCCATTGCCAATGAAGCTAAACTGCCTAGTCGCCTGATTGGTCCAATCAAGATCCATCAGGACCACAGCACCGTGGAATTGCCAGAAGACCTGTCTCCAAAGCAGTTGCACGTTATCCGTACCGCGCGGGTCTGCCAGCAGGCTCTAGACCTAGAAATGGTATAAAAAAGAGAAGCAGCAAGCTTCACGCTGCACGGCAACACAAAGCCAAGTTATGCTTGGCTTGAGCTGCCCAGCCAGCACCACGCTGGGCTCTCTACAAAAAAACCGCACCCTTTCGGGTGCGGTTTTTTTGTAGCTCGTGCTTGTCGCGATTCAGGAGCCGGAAATCCTGAACCCTACTTTCAGGGTCACCTGATAATGCCCCACCTTGCCATTTTCAATATGGCCACGGGTTTGCGTTACCTCGAACCACTCCATTAGTTCCAAGCTTTCATTGGCCGTTACCAACGCATTCTCAATGGCATCTTCAATCGTGGTACGCGAAGACCCAACAAGTTCGACTTTCTTGTAAACATGATCATCAGACATGACTGCTCTCCTTTTCGGCACATGTTCCGTTGAGTGTGAGCGACCACGCCCTAGTTTAAGCACGCCGCCCTCCATCTACTTTCATCTGTGGCATCGAAATGGGCAGATTACAAGGGAAGACCCATGTCTAGTCGATCAAAAAAACAACAACACTCCATTGAAAGGTCCCGCGAACATCCTTCAGCGCTGAAACTAAAACAGTCGATCATTTTCTATTCATTGAGGAGAACCAGCGATGGATATGCACAAGATGACACCTTGGCATTGGCTTCATCAGATTGGATGCGGGTTTGTGGTCTATCTAACCCAAATCGTTCAGAGCAACTCCACCATTATTTTTTTGGCACCAATAGTGCCTCCAGCGGCTGACGTTCCGGTTTGAACTGGTTGATGGTTTCATCCGCTTCATAGCCCAGCGACATGCCACACAATAATTTATAGTTTTCCGGAATATTAAAATGTTTTTCCAAGGGCGACCGCCAAATTGCCAAAGCCCCTTGGGCACAGGTGGCCAACCCGGCATCCGTGGCCGCTAACATCAGGCTTTGCAGAAAAATGCCTGCATCCAATGCACTGTAAACATCTAGCCCTTCATGGACAAAAATAAACACCGCCACCGGCGCATTAAAAAAACGGAAGTTTTCGCGCATCTGCTGATGGCGAGCCTGCTTATCGTCACGCTGAATGCCTAACAATTCATATAACTGATAACCGGTGGCACTACGGCGTGGCTGCAAGTCTTTGGGGTAATCGGTAACCGGTTTGAAATCACCGTCCGGCATGCCTTTTTTAGTCACCATGGCCTTGAGCTGTTTGAATTTAGAGCCCTTCGCTAGGTCCATTAACTCATCAAACATAGGGGGCAATGTTTGCCGCAAATCCTCCAGCACCTCGCCCTTCGCCACCGCGATCTGATAAGGCTGGGTATTGGACCAACTCGGCGCCGAGGCGGCAGTGCTGAGCAGTTTGTTCAGCACCTTTTCGCTTACTGGCTGGTCGGTAAATGCCCGTACACTATGGCGCCGGGCCATCACATCTTTAAATTCCATACTCTTAGCCTGTTTAAGTGCCCTTAGCCTTCACTGTGCCAGAGATTTATAATACGCAGCCATGACCAAGACAGCCGATAATCTGCAACGTCACGCCAACTTTTCACGCTGTGGACAGTACCGCTATGCGCTCTGGCGCCAGTGGGGGGAAGGTGATGATTTTATGCTGCTGATTGGCCTCAACCCCTCCACCACTGATCCCCACCAAGACAACCCCACCATTCGTCGCTGCATGGGCTTTGCCCAGGACTGGGGCTACTCAGGACTGTGCGTGGCCAACCTGTTTGCATATCGGGCAACTTACCCAAAGGATCTATTTTCTGCCGCAGACCCCGTGGGCCCACAAAATGACGCCTGGCTACGCCGCTTGGCCCGTCAGGCCGACCTAGTCGTGGCGGCTTGGGGCAACCATGGACGCTTTAACGACCGCGCCGTGCAGGTGGTCCGCCAATTGCCAACCATGCATTACATTCGCCTTAATCGCTCCGGGGAGCCGGCACACCCGCTATACCTCCCCCGCCACCTGAAAGCCCAACCCTGGGTTGGCTACCCCTCCTTGCCTTAACCTTCACTCTGCATCATCGATAATAGAAAAAAACATCCGTTGGAATCGACACTGTGCGCACACGTCAGGAAAAAAATATCCGTCGTGCCAAAGCCCTGTCCTACTCTGGACTTATCCCCTTTTATGGCATGGCTGGGCTATCTTGGTTTGCCCAAACCGGCAGCTGGGCACTGCATGCTCTGGCCACCTACTCCGCCATTGTACTGGCCTTTCTCGGCGCCATTCATTGGGGCAGGGCGCTCGATAAAATGCCCTACAGCAACCAGTACCCAACACTACTATTTGGTCTG